>NZ_LT607412.1:301290-602581 GCF_900091455.1 Micromonospora coriariae
CGCCCAGGTCGTCCAGGAGCGGGATGCCGGCGGCGATCAGGACCTCCGGGCCGAGGTTCGGGTAGCGGCCGGAGACCGAGGGCTTGGCGTTGAGCACCGCCGCGACCCCGACGGCGACCAACGAATCGGCCGCCACCCGGTCCAGGTCGACGTGGTCGATGACCGCGATGTCACCGGGCCGTAACCGACCGACCAGGCGTTTTGTCCGGCGATCGAGGCGCGCGGTGCCGAGGACTCTGCCCGGCTCCGTGATCCGGTTCCGGCGCAACGTGGGTAGACGCATCGTGACCATCCTGGCATGTGAGGCAGGCTTCTCTGTCGCGACATGCCTGAGCAGGGCCGCCTACCCAGGGAAGCACACGTGGGCGCAAGCTGGTGTGCTTGCGCTCACAATACGCGGCGTCACGGCCGCCGTTCCTTGGCCGCCACGGCCAGGAGCTCCTCGGCGTGGGCGATACCCAGATCCGAATCTGGCAAACCTGCGAGCATCCGAGCCAGCTCCCGGGCCCGCTCAGTGTCCTCCACCACCCGCACGCCGCTGGTGGTCACCGCGCCGCCCGTGTCCTTCGCCACCACCAGGTGCCGGTCGGCGAACGCCGCCACCTGCGGCAGGTGGGTGACGACCAGCACCTGGTGGCTGCGGGCCAGCCGGGCCAGCCGCCGGCCGATCTCCACCGCCGCCTGACCGCCGACCCCCGCGTCGACCTCGTCGAAGACCAGCGTGGGCGGGCCACCCGAACCGGCGAAGACCACCTCGATGGCGAGCATCACCCGGGACAGCTCACCGCCGGAGGCGCCGCGCTGCAACGGCAACGACGGCGCGCCCGGGTGGGCCAGCAACCGCAGCTCCACCTCGTCGCCGCCGTCCGCGGTGATGCCCACCTCGACGCCGTTGACCGACAGCGTCGGTTCGGACCGCCCGGCCGGGCGGGGCAGCACCGCCACCTCGATGCGGGCGTGCGGCATGGCCAGGCCGGCCAGCTCGACGGTGACCTGGTCGGCGAAGCGGACAGCCGCCTCCTGTCGGGAGACCGACACCCGAGCGGCCAGATCGGCCACCTCACCGGCCAGGCGCTGCCCCTCGCGCTCCAACTCGTCGAGCAGGTCGTCGGAGGTGTCCAGGTCGGACAGTCGGGTGCGGGCCCGCTCGGCCCACGCGATCACCCCGTCGACGTCGTCGGCGTACTTGCGGGTCAGCGCGCGCAGCGCGGCCCGCCGCTCGTAGATGTGCTGCAACCGGGCCGGATCGGCGTCGAGCGTCGCCAGGTACGCCGACAGCTCGGCGGAGACGTCGGTGACCAGGGTGGCCGCCTCCTCCAGCCGGGCCGCCAGCTCGCCCAGCGCCGGATCGGTGCCGGACTGCGCCTCCAGGGTCCGCCGGGAGGTGCCCAGCAGCGCCGTCGCGTCCGGTGTCTCGTCGGCCGCCTCCGCGCCGCCAGCCAGGCACTGCTGGGCCAGCTGCGCGGCCGTCCGCAATCCCTCGGCGTGCTCGAGGCGCTGCGCCTCGGTCTTGAGCTCGTCGTCCTCACCGGGCTGCGGATCGACGCGGGTGATCTCGTCGAGGCCGAGCCGCAGCAGGTCGGCCTCCTGGTTGCGCTCGCGGGCGTTGCGGCGCCGGTCGGCCAGGTCGTCGACGATCCGCCGCCAACCGGTGTACGCCTCGCGCAGCGCGTCGAGCAGCTTCTCGTGCGCCGGGCCGGCGAACCGGTCCAGTGCGGCCCGCTGCTCGGCCGGACGCAGCAGCCGCAGCTGGTCGGACTGGCCGTGCACGGCCACCGCCTGCTCACCCACCTCACCGAGCATCGACACCGGCATGCTCCGGCCGCCGAGGTGGGCGCGGGAGCGGCCCTCCACCGTCACCGTGCGGCTCAGCAGCAGCGAACCGTCCTCGTCGGGCTCGCCGCCGGCGTCGGTGATCCGGGCGTGCACCGCGTCGGCGACCCGACCCTCCAGGCGCAGCCGCCCCTCCACCACGGCCCGCCCGGGCTGGGCACGGACCCGTCCGGCGTCGGCCCGACCCCCGAAGAGCAGGCCGAGGCCGGTGACCACCATCGTCTTGCCCGCACCGGTCTCGCCGGTGATGACGTTCATCCCGCCGGTCAACGGCAGCGTGGTGTCCTCGATGACGCCCAGTCCGGTGATGCGCAGCTCTTCCAGCACAGCACCCGACAGTAGACGCGAGGCCCGACACTTGACCAGCCGACGGACCGCGGGCAGGTCGCGGCACGGCCGGCTCCGGGCCGACGTACAGTTCTGCCCCGTGTTGGACGTGATCGGCCTGACCCCGGCTGAAGAGGAGCTCTACCGCTGCCTGCTCCAGCTCACCACGGCCCGGATCGACGAGCTGGTCCAGCGGCTGCAACGCCCGCGGGCGCAGGTCGTCGCGCAGGTCGAGGCCCTGCGGATCAAGGGTCTGGTGCTGCCCACCGACACCGACCCGGACGCCCCGCTGCGCCCGAGGGCACCGGACGTCGCCCTCGGCGCGGCGCTGCTGCGTCGGCAGGAGGACCTGGAGGCGGCCCGGCGGCGGGTCACCCAGCTGGCCGAGGAGTACCGCTCGGGGCTGCGCCGTCACCACGGTGACCACCTGGTCGAGGTGATCACCGGGGCCCGGACGCTCCGGGACCGGCTGCGCGATCTGCAGAACTCGGCGCGTACCGAGGTGCTCTGGTTCTGCCGGGCGAACCCCCTGGCGATGGCCGGCCCGGAGAACGTCGAGGAGTTCGACGCGCTGGCCCGCGGGGTCAGCTACCGGGCCATCTACGAGCGGGACCTGCTGCTGGAGCCGGGCGCGCTGGCCGACCTGACCAAGGGGGTCGCCGCCGGCGAGCAGGCCCGTGTCCTGGACCGACTGCCGGTCCGACTGGCCATCGTGGACGCCCGCACCGCCATCTGCCCGCTCGTGCCCGACCGCGACGGCGGCGAGCCGAGCGCCGCCGTGATCGGCCGCAGTCAACTGCTCGACGCGCTGCTGGCCCTCTTCGAGAGCCACTGGCGGGTGGCCACCCGGCTGCGCCTGGACGATCCGCTGGCCGTACCGGCGTCCGAGGGCCGCAGGTCCGACCCGGATGACCACCCCGGCGACGGTTACCGGCCGGACGCCGACGAGGCGCGGCTGCTGTCGCTGTTCGTGGCCGGGGTTCCGGACAAGTCCATCGCCTCGCAACTCGGGGTGAGCCGTCGGACCGTGCAGCGCCGACTCGCCGACCTGATGGCCGCCGCCGGCGTGGACACCCGGCCCGGGCTGGCCTTCCAGGTCGCCCGGCGGGGCTGGATCTGAGCCAAGGGGCGGGACGGCCCACGGCCGCCCCGCCCCGCGCGCGTCAGCGCAGCCCGTACGCGTCGACCACGGTCTGCTCGACGGTGTTACCGGCCCGGTCGCTGCCGTGCACCCGCAGGGACACCGTTCCCCGGCCGGCTGGCACGGTGGCGGTGAACCGGGTGCCGGAGCCCTTCACCGGCACCTTGCGCCAGTTCTTCCCGCCGTCGAAGGACACCTCGACGCGCAGGCTGGTGCCGGTCGGCGCGGGTACGCCCGCCGGCTGTCGCAGGCTCAACCCCAGCCGGTGCGTCCGACCGCCGGGCACCTGGCCGCGCAGGTCGGCCGGGACCTGGTAGTCGACCTGCAACAGCGGCAGCGGCCGGGCCTTCTCCCCGGCCGGACGGGCCGAGGTGAACTCCCAGGCCGTCTCGGTACGGGTGGCGTAGCGCCACTCGTCCGAGGACCGCCGCGTGCTCAGGTCGAGCCGGTAGCGGGCCGACTCGGCGGTGGTGGCCACCGGTGCCCACCCGCCGGAGAGGTCGGCGATCTGCTTGCCGTCCCGGCTGAGCCGGGCCTCGACGGTGTCCGACTCCTCGCTGCCGCCGGCCGGGCTGTAGTGCCCGTCGGCGTCGACGAACTCGGCGACCCGCAGGTCCAGCGTGTCCCCGGTGCGAGCCGGCACCGGCATCCCACCGCCGGCCGGGACGGCCGGACGGACCACCGGGGCGTGCCAGGTCTCGGTGTCCCGGTCGTCGGCGCCGTACCGGCGGGGCTGCTGGGTGAGCCCGCCGAGCAGCCGACCCCAGGACCAGGTGATCTTGTGCAGGACCTGGTGCTGCCACCAGTTGTCACCGGCGCTGACGAACTCCTGCCGGGTGGTGCCGGTACGCACCAGCCGCTGGTCGTCGTTCCAGGAGGTCTCCTGCCACGGACGCCAACCGAACCGCTGCTCGGTGGCCCACTCCGAACCGCCGACGTCACCGTAGTTGGCGGTCACCTCGGCGGTGTTCTTCGCGGTGACCGTGTGCACGATCCGCTCCGGCACCCGGCCCTTGGAGACCTGCCACACGTCGTACAGGTAGGGGCTGTCCACGGTCAGCGTCAGGTCCAGCGTCGCGCGGCCCTTGCGGACCGCCGCGATCAGCCGCTGCCCGTCGTCGTACGCCACCGCCATCGCGGGCACGGCAAGCCGGTCGCCCACCGGGTTCCAGACGGTCCACGCGCTCCAGTCCGCCGGGCGGACGATGAGCACCGACTTCGCACCGGCCGCCGCGGCCGCCGCGATCTGCTCCTCCTCGGAGACATCGGGGCTGCCGCTGAGCAGTGCCGCGGCGCCGCGCACCCGGGCCAGGTCGGCGGGGGTGCCGGTGCCGGCCCAGACCAGCGGCAGCTTCTGCCGACCGGTCGGCGCCGGCGAATAACCCATCAGGTTGATGTCCAGCGGACCGGAGAAGCCGCTGATCCGGGCGTCCACCATCGGTGCGACCAGCTGCCAGCGCGAGGCGAACTCGAACTCGCCCTGGCGCACCTGGCGGGTCGGCGTGACGTTGACCTGCTGGATGGTGCTGAAGGTCATCACGCCGTGGTCGACCTGCCGGCCGTTGCCGAAGACCCGGTGCTCGTAGAAGCTGATCGTGGCCCGCTGCTCGGTCGGCTTCGGCGTCTCGATCCGCACCGGGGTGCCCTTGCGCGGGTCGAGCACCACTGTGACGTCCCCGGTGACCATCAGCTCCGGGTCGGTGACCAGGGTGATCTGCTCGTCCAGCGGAGCGCCGTGCTCGATCAGCGCCTCGACCAGGTAGGGGCCCTCCTCGACCTGCACCTGCGTCTCACCGCCGGCCCAGCCGATGTAGTCCGACTCAACCTGCTCGCCGAAGAGGGTGAGCACCGGCGCCATGCCCGGCTGCCCCTGCATGTCCAGCACCCGGAAGGTGACCGTGTGCTGCGGGCCGCTCAGGGTGAGCCCGACCGCCGTACGCACCGCGACGCCGTCCGCGCCGGTGGCCACCAGCCACCCGCCGTGCGGGCCGCGGGCCAGCTTCGCCGGGTCGGCGCGCAGCGGCACGGCCACGCTGCCGCCCGCCGGCACGCTCACCTCGCCGCCACCGACGGTGACCCCGTCGGCCTCGGCCGCGCCGCTGTCCAGGTTGCGCAGCTCCAGGGCCAGCCGCAGGGTCTGCGGGGCCGCCGTGCCGTTGGTGTACGTGACGGTCCGCTCGACCGCCGCGCCGCCGGTGGACACCCGACCGAAGTCGGCGGTGGCCGAGCCGTACACCCGCTGGCTCAGCGCCCGGGCCACGTCGACCCGGCCGCCGCCCTGCTCGAAGACGGTCAGCTCCGGGTTCCCCTTCGCGGTGCTGACCAGCGCGTCCTTGAGCTTCCCGGCCGCCCAGTCCGGGTGTTCCTGGGCGAGGATCGCGGCCGCGCCGGCGACGTGCGGCGTGGCCATCGAGGTGCCGGACGCTGTCGTGTACGCGTCCCCCACCGGCGTACCCATGGTGGTGCCGGCGGCCCGGGCGGCGACGATGCCGACGCCCGGCGCGGTGATCTCCGGCTTGAGGCCGTTGTCGCCGAGCCGGGGGCCGCGGCTGGAGAAGTCCGCGAGGTTGTCGTCGCGGTCGACCGCGCCGACGGTGAGCGCCGCCGCGGCCGCGCCCGGCGAGCCGACGGTACGCGGCGCGCCCTCGTTGCCGGCGGCGATCACGAAGAGCGCCCCGGTCTCGGCGGTCAGGTCGTTGACGGCCTGGCTCATCGGGTCGGTGCCGTCGGTGGCGGAGCCGCCGAGGCTCATGCTGACGACCTTCGCGCCGGAGTGGGCGGCCCACTCCATGCCCGCGATGATGGACGAGTCGTAGCCGGAGCCGGCGTCGTCGAGCACCTTGCCGACCAGCAGCCGTGCGCCGGGCGCGACGCCCTTGCGCAGCCCGGCCGAGGCGGCGCCGCTGCCGGCGATGGTGGCCGCCACGTGGGTGCCGTGGCCGTGCCCGTCGTTGGCGCTGCCGCTGCCGGAGAAGTCCTGCGCCTCGGCGATCCGCCCGGCCAGGTCGGGGTGCGTGGCGTCGACGCCGGTGTCCAGCACGGCCACCTTCACGCCGTTGCCGTCCCGGCCGGCCGCCCAGGCCGCCGGGGCGCCGATCTGCGGCACGCTGTGCTCCAGCGCCGGGCGGACCTTCCCGTCCAGCCAGATCCGGGCGACCCCGGCGCCGAGCCGGGCCTGCGCACCGGCGGTACGGGCCTGCGGGGTGCCGCGCAGCGTCGTCCACAGGCCACCGAGGTCGCCCTTGCCGACCCGCAGCGCCGCGCCGTTGATGCTCTCCAGCGGCCGGGCGTCGGTGACGCCGGCGAGCGGCCGGACCCGGCCGGCGGCCGGCTCCTGGTAGCGCACGATCAGCGGCAGCGCGCCCTGCGCGGCGTCGCCGTACCCGTCGGCGGCCAACTCCTGCACGTCGAACAGGTTCGCATCGAGCACACCCGCGGAGAGGTACGGCACGACGTCGCTGGGCAGCACCCGCAGCCCGCCGTCGGCCTCCACGGTGTGGAAGGTGATCCGTTCGCGGCCGGGGCCGGGGCGGACCGTGGCGGCCAGCCGGCCGGGCGCCGCCTGAACCAGGTCGACCTGGTCGCCGGTGATGAGGGTGATGTGGACGGGCGCGGTACCCGGGACGGTCGGACCCGGGTTCGGGCCGGTGGGCCGGGCGGGCGGGTCGGCGGACGCCGGTGCGGCGAGCCCGACGACCAACGCGCCGACCGCGCCGGCGGTCAGCCAGCGTGGGGGCCAGTGCATGCGATGCGCTCCTCTACTCCAGGGGGCCGGTCTCGGGAGATCGACCGATCGGAGTCTGCGACGGAGCGCGTCGGGTGGTCACTAGCTGCGGTGCGCCGCACCAGCGACATGTCGCCAGGTGGACATCGGGCGGCCGGCCCGGGGCCGCCTGATGTCCGGCTGGTTTCCGAGCTTTACGAAGTTGGCGCGGGTCGAGGTGGCCTCGGGCTCGTCGGGTGGTGGCGCAGCGCGTGCGTAGTCGCTTGGTTGGCCGCTGAACGGGCTCCCAGGGCTGGGTGGCCAACTCTCTTTCATGTCGCTCTGCGTCGAGCGGAGCCTCCCGGCCCGCCCGCTACCGACCCGCGGACGCGAACACCCGTACGCAGGGGCAGTGGCAGAAACATGCGCACATCGTCGAAACGAAGATCATCGACTGCGACGGCGTTCGGCAGGACACCCCACGTTCGAAAGCCGCAGGCTTCGTAGAGCGAGATCGCACCATGATTGTTTCCGCGCACCCCCAAGGTGATCACCTCGATACCGGCGGTCGTGCAGGCCCCCACCAGGGCAGAGACAACCCTCTTGCCCAACCCGAGACCACGTGCGCCGGGATGAGCCATCACCTTGGTCAGTTCGGCGACGTGACCGACGGGCCCGGGAGGGCCGGCAAGCCATACCCCGAGTGCCTCGACGCGTGCCTCGACCCGGGCCACGACGAGGCCACCGCGTCCCGCACCTACGGTCTGGAAGACGCCTTCCAGCCATGCGTCCGTCTTTCCGCGGGACGGCACCTCCAACCACCCGATTGCCCCGGCCTGCTCGACCACAGCCGCGATCACGCGGTGGCACTCGCTTCGGAGCTGCTCATCGGCACGAACGGGCCACTCAAGGGAGACTGCCAAGTCGTCTCGAAGATCATTTGCCACGATGCCCGATTCTTCACGACGCCGGCGAGTTGGCCAACCGCCGTGACTTCTGACCTGCTTTCACCGCCGCCTGGCCGACCGGATTCGACGCAGTCCCACAGAACACCCGAACGAGTCACCTCATCGGCGGCCGTGACAAATTACGTCCGTGAGTAACTGGCAGCCCCGTCAACGTCGTTGAGCCGGCTTCCGCCGGACATCCGGGATCCCGTCGCCCTGACGAGGCGATGCCGTGCCGGCCCGCGGGTCAACGGCGAGAGCCCCGCCAACCGTGCACGGGCAACCCGAACTTGGCGACCAACCGGTCGGTGAACGGGCGGGCCCGCAGCCGGACGATACGCACCGGCAGCGCGCCCCGCCGCACCGTGACCCGGGCGCCGGGCGGCAGGTCGTAGACCCGTCGCCCGTCGCAGCAGAGCACGGCGAGGGTGGTGAACGGGTCGACGGTGATCATGAACGTGGACGTCGGGGCGGTGACCAGCGGGCGGCTGAACAACGCGTGGGCGCTGATCGGCACCAGCAGCAGCGCCTCCACCTCCGGCCAGACCACCGGTCCGCCGCCGGAGAACGCGTACGCGGTGGAGCCGGTGGGGGTGGCGCAGACCACCCCGTCGCACCCGTACCGGGACAGCGGCCGACCGTCCACGTCGACGAGCAGTTCGAGCATCTGCGCCCGCTCGCCCTTCTCGACGCTGATCTCGTTCAGCGCCCAGGACTCGATGGTCGGGCCACCGTCGAACTCGGCCGTGACGTCCAGGGTGAGCCGCTCGTCCACGGTGTAGTTACGCCCGACGACGTCACGCACCGCCGTGTCCAGGTCGTTGATCTCGGCCTCGGCCAGGAAGCCCACCTTGCCGAGATTGATGCCGAGCAGCGGCGCCTTCGCCGGTCGGGCCAGCTCGGCCGCGCGCAGGAACGTGCCGTCCCCACCGAGCGCGAAGACGATCTCGGCGCCCTCGGCGGCCTCCGGGCCGGCGACCGGCACCACGCCCGGCAGGTCCAGGTCGTCGGCCTCCTCGGCGATCACCCGGACCTCGAAACCCGCGGCGATGAGATCGGCGGCGACCGCGCGGGCATGCTCGGTGCTGCGCCGACGGCCGGTGTGGGTCACCAGCAGCGCGGTCCGGCTCATCGCGGCGGCCGCCCGTCCATGACGGGACGACGCCCAACCGTCACCGTCGCCGCCCCGGTGCGCCCGCGCGCCGTCCCGGAACGCTCGCTGCACGCATTCATCCTGCGACCTCCTCCGCCGCCGCGTCCGGCACCTCGCCGGTCGTCGTCGGGCCGTCCGGCCCGGCCGCCACCACGGCCCGCACCCGCTGCGGGTCGGCCGGCGGTGCGCCCCGGCGCAACCATACGAAGAACTCCACGTTGCCGCTCGGCCCGGGCAGCGGACTGGCCGCCACGTCGGCCAGCCCGAAGCCGAGCCGCGCCGCCGCCGCGGCCACGTCGAGCACCGCCTCGGCCCGCAGCGCCGGCTCGCGGACCACACCACCGGCACCGACCCGGTCCTTGCCCACCTCGAACTGCGGCTTGACCATCAACGCCAGGTCGCCGTCGTCCCGGGTGCAGCCGGCCAGCGCAGGCAACACCAACCGCAGCGAGATGAACGACAGGTCCGCCACCGTCAGATCGACCGGCCCGCCGATCACCTCAGGGTCGAGCGTACGGACGTTGGTGCGCTCCAGGACCCGGACCCGCTCGTCGGTGCGCAGCGACCAGGCGAGCTGCCCGTAGCCGACGTCCACGGCCACCACCTCGACGGCACCGGCGCGCAGCAGCACGTCGGTGAAGCCGCCGGTCGACGCGCCGGCGTCCAGGCAGCGCCGACCGGCGACGGTCAGCCCGGCGGGACCGAAACCGGCCAACGCGCCGGCGAGCTTGTGCCCGCCCCGGGAGACGTACTCCTCGCTCGGGTCGGCGCCGGTGACCAGCAGCGGGTCAGCGGGGTCGACCATCGCGGCGGCCTTACGCGCGGGCACCCCCCGCAGCTGGACGCGGCCGGCCTCCACCAGCGCGGCGGCCTGCTCACGGGAGCGGGCCAGACCGCGACGGACGAGTTCGGCGTCCAGCCGGTTGCGACGTGCCATGGATGGTTCTCCGGTCTGCTCAGGCCTGGTCGTCCCGCTCAGGTCTGGTCGATGGTGGCGAGGGTTTCCCGCAGCGTCTCGTAGGCCGCCTCGTACTGCGCGATCTGGTCCGCCGGGGCGAGCGTCGCCGCGTTGGCCATGGCCTGCACGGCGGCGTCGACGGCCGGGTGCCGCGCCTCGTCGTCCCCCAGCTCCGGCGGCGGACCCGGCCGGGCGGCGAACGACCCGCTGGCGGGCGGACCGGGCCGGATGCCCGGCGCCGGGCCCGGACGCGCGCCGGGCGGCGGGCCCGGGCGCACGTCGCCGGTCACCGAGGGCTCCGGTCGGTCGGCGCGGCGCTCACCGGGTGCCGTCCGGCCGCTGTTCACCGACCGCCTTCTTGGCCGGCATGTCCGACGGGGTCGGGGCCTCGTCGGCGGTCCGGCTGATCGTCGCCGGTGGCTTCTTCGCAATGGCCTTCTTGACGACCGCCTTCTTGGCCACGGCCTTCTTCGCGACGGCCTTCTTCGCGACGGCCTTCTTCGCGACGGCCTTCTTGGCCACCGGCGCGGAGACCGGGGCACCCGCCTCGCCGTCCGACGGCACCAGACCGGCGTCGGGCTGCGCGGCGGGGGTCGGGGCAGGCTGTGCGGTGGGACCGGCCGGCGGCGCGCTGGACGGCTCGGCGGTCCGCGCCTCGCGCAACTGCCGCTCCAGGTCGCGCACCCGTCGGGTCAGTTCGGCCACCTCGTCCGCGGTCGCCAAACCGACCGCGCCGAGGGCCCGGTCGACCTCGAAACGGACCAGCTTGGTCAGCGCCTCCCGGTTGGCGGCGCCGGTGGTGACCAGTTCCTCGCCGAGTGCCTGGAGTTGGGCGGCGGTCGCGCCGCCGGAACCGACGAGGCGACGCGCCACGTCTTGGGCCTTCTTCCGGGGCGCCTCCGCCAGGCCCATGGCCAGTTCGAGGTAGGCGCGCCACGCGTCCTGCATGCCTGAATCCTTCCACGGGGCGGGGTGTGCAGGTGTCACGCTACCGGGCACCCCGCACTGTCCCGTGCGGTACGGTGCCGAGGACGGCGTGGCGATCAGCGAGGGGGAGATGTGGCCAGCGTGGACGAGTGCCGGCAGGCATTACAGGAGCTGGCCGCCCGGCTGGATCGCAACGCCGAGACGGTGCGCGAACGGATCGACCTGGACCGGACGCTGGCCTGCCGGATCACCGACCTGGAGACCGCTTTCCACGGCCGGATCAGCGGTGGGCGGCTGATCGAGCTGACCGACGGCGACGACCCCAAGGCCAAGATCGCGCTGAGCACATCCAGCGACGACCTGCTCGCCCTGGTCCGCGGCGACCTCGACGTCACCGGCGCGGTGACCTCCCGCCGGGTGTCGATCAAGGCCAACCCGTTCGACCTGATGAAGCTGCGCAAGCTGCTCTGACGAACGCCGGCGCCGCTCGGCCGGCGACCCGGATCATCCTCCCGCGGGCAGACCGAGGCTCTCCAACGCGCGGGCCGCATCCGGGCCCGCCGAGCGGATCGGCGGCACCACCGGAGCCGACCAGGCCACCGCGCAGAGCGCGGCCAGCGCGTCCAGCGGCCGACCCGAACCGGCCAGCTCCAACGCGCCGTCGCGGTCCGTCACCGACCAGCCGCCAGCGTCCGCCGGGCCTGGGACCCGCACCACCGCGGCCGGGTCGAAGAGCCCCGCCAGGTCCTGCCCGACGTACGTGGGACGGCGCCGCGGCTCGGCGGCCAGCAGTTCGGGCACGCGGCTGACACCGGTGAGCACGAGCAGGCTGTCCAGCCCCGCCCGGCGCGCGCCCTCGATGTCGGTGTCCAACCGGTCGCCGACAACCAGGGCCCGACCGCCGCCGCTGCGCCGCGCAGCGGTCTCGAACAACGCCGACTCCGGCTTGCCGACCACCACATCCGGGTCCCGCTCCAACGCGGTACGCAGCACGGCGACCAGCGCGCCGTTGCCGGGCAACGGTCCCCGGCCACTGGGCAACGTCCGGTCGGTGTTGGTGGCGATCCAGATCGCACCGGCCCGCACCGCGAGCGACGCCTCAGCCAGCTCGGCCCAGCCGACCTGCGGACCGTAGCCCTGCACCACCGCGGCCGGCTTCTCGTCCGCCCGCGAGACCGGGGTCAGCCCGACAGCGCGCAGCTCGGCGCGCAGCGCCTCCGCGCCGACCACGAGCACCGGCGCGCCGGCGGGCAGCCGGTCGCGCAGCAGCTCCGCCGAGGCCGCGGCGGAGGTGAGCACCTCCTCCGGCCGGGCTGGCACACCCATCCCGGTCAGCAGGTCGGCGACCTGGCTGGACCGGCGGGAGGCGTTGTTGGTGGCGTACGCCACCGCCCGCCCCTCGGCGTGCAGCCGGGCCACCGCCTCGACGGCGCCGGGGATCGGCCGGTCGATCAGGTAGATCACCCCGTCCAGGTCGAAGACGACCAGGGTGTACCCGTCGATCAGCCGTCCCCCGGCATCCGCGCTCACCGCTGCGTCGACCCCGACTCGTCACCCCGGTCCGAAGCGTTGCCGTCGGTGTTCACCGCGTCGCCGTCGCCGTCGCCAGCCGCTGCCGCGTCCGCCTCGACGTGCCCGCTCTCGTCCGGGTGACGGTCCTCGTCCTCGCCGTCGAGGTCCTCGTCGCCGGAGCGGCCGGCAGCGCCGTCCTCCTCGTCGTCGAAGTCCTCGTCGTCGTCTTCTTCTTCGTCGTCCTCGTCGTCGTCCTCGTCGTCGTCGAGGTCGTCGTCCTCGTCGTCGTCGTCGTCGTCGTCGAGGTCGTCGTCCTCGTCGTCGTCTTCGAGGTCGTCGTCCTCGTCGTCACCGGCGGTGAGCTCGGTGTCCGGTCGGGCCGGCACCGCGCCGGGAGTACCCGGACCAGCGGCGATCTCCTCGGCCGCCTCGTCCTCGTCGTCGCCCTCGATGAGCACGCCGTCGAGTTCCAGCAGCCGCTCCGCGGCGTCGGTCTCGCCCTCGGTGTCCACGTCAGCGGCGCGGGAGAACCACTCGCGGGCCTCCTCCCGCCGACCCACCGCGAGCAGCGCGTCGGCGTACGCGTAACGCAGCCTGGCCGTCCACGGCACGGTGGCCTCGCTCGTGAGGTCCGGGACCTGGAGCATCGCCACGGCGGCGTCCTTCTGCCCGAGGTCGCCCCGGGCGCCGGCGGCAACGATCAGCAGCTCGATCGCCACGGCCTGGTCCAGCTTCTCCCGGTCGGCGCCGCGGAACAGGTCGATGGCCCGCTCCGGCCGCCCCAGGGCGCGCTCACAGTCCGCGAGCACGGCCAGGTGGCTCTGCAGTCCGCTCATCCGGTGGTACGTGCGCAGCTCGGCGATCGCCGTCTGCCACTCCCCCGCGTGGTACGCGGCCAGGCCGACCGCCTCACGGACGGCGGAGATGCGCGACGCGAGCCGCCGTGCGGCCAGCGCGTGCGCCAGCGCCTCGGTCGGATCCTCGTCGATCAGCTGGCCGGTGGCGACCAGGTGCCGCGCCACCGTCTCGGCGACCGGCTTGTTCAGCGAGAGCAGCTCGGCGCGAACGTCCTTGTCCAGATCGGTCGCGAGGATGTCGTCCGGCAACGCCGGGGCCTGGCTGCGCCCGCCCTCGGAGGAACCGGCGCCCGCAGCACGGTCGTCGCGGCGGAACTCCCCCTCGCGACGCGGCCGCTCGTCGGCCCGGAAGCCGCCCTCGCGGTCACCGCCCCGGTAGCCGCCTTCACGGCGGTCACCGCCCCGGAAGCCGCCGCCCTCACGCGTGGCGCTCGGCCGGGACGCATCGCGGTCGCCACCGCGGAAGCCGCCGCCTTCACGACGGTCACCACCACGGAAGCCGCCCTCACGGGGCGCGCCACCCTCACGACGGTCACCACCGCGGAAACCGCCCTCGCGGGGAGCACCGCCCTCGCGACGGTCACCACCGCGGAAACCACCTTCACGGCGGTCGCCGCCACGGAAACCGCCTTCGCGGGGCGCGCCACCCTCACGGCGGTCGCCGCCACGGAAACCACCCTCACGGGGTGCGCCACCCTCGCGACGGTCACCACCACGGAAGCCGCCCTCGCGGTCACCGCCCCGGAAGCCGCCGCCCGGACGCTCGCCGCCACGGAAGCCACCCTCGCGGGGCGCGCCACCCTCACGACGGTCACCGCCACGGAAACCACCCTCGCGGTCACCACCGCGGAAGCCGCCGCCCTCGCGACGCTCGCCACCACGGAAACCGCCCTCACGGGGCGCGCCACCCTCACGACGCTCGCCGCCCCGGAAACCGCCCTCGCGGGGCGCGCCACCCTCACGACGGTCACCGCCACGGAAACCACCCTCGCGGTCACCACCGCGGAAGCCGCCGCCCTCGCGACGCTCGCCACCACGGAAGCCGCCCTCACGGGGCGCGCCACCCTCGCGACGGTCACCACCGCGGAAACCACCGTCGCGGTCGCCACCGCGGTAGCCGCCCTCACGAGGCGCACCCGGACGCGAGCCGCCGCGGAAACCGCCCTCACGGGGCGCGCCGCCCTCACGACGGTCACCACCGCGGAAACCACCGTCGCGGTCGCCACCGCGGTACCCGCCCTCACGGCGCTCGCCACCACGGAAACCGCCGCCCTCGCGGTCACCGCCGCGGAAGCCGCCCTCACGGGACGGGCCGGAGCGGCCGCGGTCGCCGCCCTGGTAGCCGCCCTCACGGCGCTCGCCACCACGGAAACCGCCGCTCTCGCGGTCACCGCCACGGAAGCCGCCCTCACGGGGAGCACCCGAGCGCGAACCGTCGCGGTCGCCGCCCCGGAAACCACCCTCACGGCGGTCGCCGCCGCGGTAGCCGCCCTCACGGGGGCCACTCGAGCGCGAACCGTCGCGGTCGCCGCCGCGGAAACCACCCTCGCGGGGAGCGCTGGACCGCGAACCCTCGCGGTCGCCACCACGGAAACCACCCTCACGGCGGTCTCCGCCGCGGAAGCCACCCTCACGGGGAGCACCGCCCTCACGACGGTCACCACCGCGGTAGCCACCCTCACGCGGAGCGCTGGACCGCGAAGCGTCGCGGTCGCCGCCACGGAAACCACCCTCACGGCGGTCGCCGCCGCGGTAGCCACCCTCACGGCGGTCGCCGCCGCGGAAACCACCCTCACGGGGAGCACCGCCCTCACGACGGTCACCACCGCGGAAGCCACCCTCATGCGGAGCGCTGGACCGCGAACCGTCCCGGTCACCACCACGGGAGCCGGCGTCACGGCCGCCGGCGTATCCGCCTCGGGCGCCGCCGGCGTTGTCACGGTCTCCCCGGTACGGGGGACGGTCGTCGCGGCGCGGGCCGCGGTCGCGGCCGCCCTGGCCGTCAGTACGGTCTTCGTAACGACGGGGACGGTCTCCGCCCTGCGGTCCTGAACTCACAGGTACATCCTTCCTCATTGCGCCACCAATGGCGCTACGCAGTCGAGGGCCGACCCGGATGGGGCGGCCCTCGACTGGAAGATTGTCCGGCGGCGTCCTACTCTCCCACACCCTCACGAGTGCAGTACCATCGGCGCTGGAGGGCTTAGCTTCCGGGTTCGGAATGTGACCGGGCGTTTCCCCTCCGCCATGACCGCCGTAACTCTATCGACATATCAAACAACACCCACACCACGGGTCTGTTGTTCGTTCATCGAGAGTTGCACAGTGGACGCGTAGCAGCTTAGTAGTCAAGTCCTCGGCCTATTAGTACCGGTCAACTGAACCCGTTACCGGGCTTACATTTCCGGCCTATCAACCCAGTCGTCTAGCTGGGGGCCTTACCCCACAAAGTGGGTGGGATACCTCATCTTGAAGCAGGCTTCCCGCTTAGATGCTTTCAGCGGTTATCCCTTCCGAACGTAGCTAACCAGCCGTGCCCCTGGCGGGACAACTGGCACACCAGAGGTTCGTCCGTCCCGGTCCTCTCGTACTAGGGACAGCCCTTCTCAAGTATCCTACGCGCACGGCGGATAGGGACCGAACTGTCTCACGACGTTCTAAACCCAGCTCGCGTACCGCTTTAATGGGCGAACAGCCCAACCCTTGGGACCTGCTACAGCCCCAGGATGCGACGAGCCGACATCGAGGTGCCAAACCATCCCGTCGATATGGACTCTTGGGGAAGATCAGCCTGTTATCCCCGGGGTACCTTTTATCCGTTGAGCGACACCGCTTCCACTCGCAAGTGCCGGATCACTAGTCCCGACTTTCGTCCCTGCTCGACCTGTCAGTCTCACAGTCAAGCTCCCTTGTGTACTTGCACTCAACACCTGATTGCCAACCAGGCTGAGGGAACCTTTGGGCGCCTCCGTTACCTTTTAGGAGGCAACCGCCCCAGTTAAACTACCCACCAGACACTGTCCCTGAACCGGATAACGGTCCGAAGTTAGATACCCAAATCAACCAGAGTGGTATTTCAAGATTGCCTCCACCCATACTGGCGTATGGACTTCACCGGCTCCCACCTATCCTACACAAGCTAATTCGAGTACCAATGTCAAGCTATAGTAAAGGTCCCGGGGTCTTTCCGTCCTGCCGCGCGTAACGAGCATCTTTACTCGTACTGCAATTTCGCCGGGCCTGTGGTTGAGACAGTGGGGAAGTCGTTACGCCATTCGTGCAGGTCGGAACTTACCCGACAAGGAATTTCGCTACCTTAGGATGGTTATAGTTACCACCGCCGTTTACTGGCGCTTAAGTTCTCCGCTTCGCCCCGAAGAGCTAACAGGTCCCCTTAACGTTCCAGCACCGGGCAGGCGTCAGTCCATATACATCGAATTACTTCTTCGCATGGACCTGTGTTTTTAGTAAACAGTCGCTTCCCCCTGCTCTCTGCGGCCATACAACGCTCCACCCGCGCGGGGCTTCACGTCTCCGGCCCCCCTTCTCCCTAAGTTACGGGGGCAATTTGCCGAGTTCCTTAACCACAGTTCGCCCGATCGCCTCGGTATTCTCTACCTGACCACCTGTGTCGGTTTGGGGTACGGGCCGCTAAGAACTCGCTAGAGGCTTTTCTCGGCAGCATAGGATCACTGACTTCACCTGAATCGGCTCGGCATCACGTCTCAGCCTTCATGTGGTGCGGATTTGCCTACACCACGGCCTACACGCTTACCCCGGCACAACCACCGGCCGGGCTCAGCTACCTTCCTGCGTCACCCCATCGCTTGACTACTACCCATCAGGTTCCCACGCTCACCACCATCCGTCCGAAGACATCAGGCAGCTCGGGTGGTTAGCACAACGAGGTTCATCAGGGACGCTCTTTCGCGGGTACGGGAATATCAACCCGTTGTCCATCGACTACGCCTCTCGGCCTCGCCTTAGGTCCCGACTCACCCAGGGCGGATTAGCCTGGCCCTGGAACCCTTGGTCATCCGGCGGAAGGGTTTCTCACCCTTCTTTCGCTACTCATGCCTGCATTCTCACTCGTGCCGCGTCCACAACTGGGTCACCCCGCTGCTTCACTCGCGGCACGACGCTCCCCTACCCATCCACACACCTGCACAAGGAATCAAGTCCAAGCGAGGTTAAAATGTGAATGCCACAGCTTCGGCGGTGTGCTTGAGCCCCGCTACATTGTCGGCGCGGAACCACTTGACCAGTGAGCTATTACGCACTCTTTAAAGGGTGGCTGCTTCTAAGCCAACCTCCTGGTTGTCTATGCGACCCCACATCCTTTTCCACTTAGCACACGCTTAGGGGCCTTAGCTGGTGATCTGGGCTGTTTCCCTCTCGACTACGAAGCTTATCCCCCGCAGTCTCACTGCCGCGCTCTCACTTACCGGCATTCGGAGTTTGGCTGATTTCGGTAAGCTTGTGGGCCCCCTAGACCATCCAGTGCTCTACCTCCGGCAAGAAACACGCGACGCTGCACCTAAATGCATTTCGGGGAGAACCAGCTATCACGGAGTTTGATTGGCCTTTCACCCCTAACCACAGGTCATCCCCCAATTTTTCAACATTGGTGGGTTCGGCCCTCCACGCGGTCTTACCCGCGCTTCAGCCTGCCCATGGCTAGATCACTCCGCTTCGGGTCTAGGACACGCGACTGAATCGCCCTATTCAGACTCGCTTTCGCTACGGCTCCCCCACACGGGTTAACCTCGCCACATGCCACTAACTCGCAGGCTCATTCTTCAAAAGGCACGCCGTCACCCCGCAAGGCTCCGACGGATTGTAGGCGAACGGTTTCAGGTACTATTTCACTCCCCTCCCGGGGTACTTTTCACCATTCCCTCACGGTACTCGTCCGCTATCGGTCACCAGGAAGTATTTAGGCTTACCAGGTGGTCCTGGCAGATTCACGGCAGATTTCAGGGGTCCGCCGCTACTCGGGAACACCCACAGAAGGTCAGCAACTTTCACCTACCGGACTTTCACCGTCTACGGTCAGCCATTCCAGACTGTTCGACTAGCCACTGACTTTGTAACTTCTCGAACAAGTGTCAGCTTGTTCAGCAGGGTCCCACAACCCCGACCACGCAACCCCTGACAGGTATCACACGCAGCCGGTTTAGCCTCAATCCGCTTTCGCTCGCCACTACTCACGGAATCACTAAATTGTTTTCTCTTCCTACGGGTACTGAGATGTTTCACTTCCCCGCGTTCCCTCCACACACCCTATGTGTTCAGGTGTGGGTGACACCACATGACTGGTGCCAGGTTTCCCCATTCGGACACCCTGGGATCACAGCTTGGTTGACAGCTCCCCCAGGCCTATCGCGGCCTCCCACGTCCTTCATCGGCTCCTGGTGCCAAGGCATTCACCGTTCGCCCTTGACA
Organism: Micromonospora coriariae; assembly: GCF_900091455.1. Lineage (NCBI taxonomy): Bacteria > Bacillati > Actinomycetota > Actinomycetes > Micromonosporales > Micromonosporaceae > Micromonospora > Micromonospora coriariae. Next base: position 320,094 of record NZ_LT607412.1, read on the forward strand.
ACTTGACCACAAAGATGCTCGCGTCCACTGTGCAATTCTCAACAAACGACCAACCCACAACCCCACAGCCCCACACCAGCACCACCACAGTGATCGGTATGCGAGACCAGGCCATGCCTGGCAGCCCACGAAACACACGTTTCGCTTCAGGCTCTCCGAAAGAGACAACCAATGGTTGTTCTTTCAGGACCCAACAGGGTGCTCTACGCCATCCCCCAGCCGCACCAGAACCCACCGTTCCCACCACCCGAAGGTGGCTGTACTAAGCAGTCCCGGCCGTTGCCGGCAGAAAACTCACCAGTGTCTCCGCCATCTGAGCACCCCGCCACCACAGTCGGGCAGCGCGGGCTCCATACCGGCTTTCACCGGATGGTGCTCCTTAGAAAGGAGGTGATCCAGCCGCACCTTCCGGTACGGCTACCTTGTTACGACTTCGTCCCAATCGCCAGCCCCACCTTCGACGGCTCCCTCCCACAAGGGGTTGGGCCACCGGCTTCGGGTGTTGCCGACTTTCGTGACGTGACGGGCGGTGTGTACAAGGCCCGGGAACGTATTCACCGCAGCGTTGCTGATCTGCGATTACTAGCGACTCCGACTTCACGGGGTCGAGTTGCAGACCCCGATCCGAACTGAGACCGGCTTTTTGGGATTCGCTCCACCTCACGGTATCGCAGCCCATTGTACCGGCCATTGTAGCATGCGTGAAGCCCTGGACATAAGGGGCATGATGACTTGACGTCATCCCCACCTTCCTCCGAGTTGACCCCGGCAGTCTTCGATGAGTCCCCGCCATAACGCGCTGGCAACATCGAACGAGGGTTGCGCTCGTTGCGGGACTTAACCCAACATCTCACGACACGAGCTGACGACAGCCATGCACCACCTGTGACCGCCCCCGAAGGACCTCACATCTCTGCGAGTTTTGCGGCCATGTCAAACCCAGGTAAGGTTCTTCGCGTTGCATCGAATTAATCCGCATGCTCCGCCGCTTGTGCGGGCCCCCGTCAATTCCTTTGAGTTTTAGCCTTGCGGCCGTACTCCCCAGGCGGGGCGCTTAATGCGTTAGCTGCGGCACAGGGAACCGGAGAGGCCCCCCACACCTAGCGCCCAACGTTTACAGCGTGGACTACCAGGGTATCTAATCCTGTTCGCTCCCCACGCTTTCGCTCCTCAGCGTCAGTATCGGCCCAGAGACCTGCCTTCGCCATCGGTGTTCCTCCTGATATCTGCGCATTTCACCGCTACACCAGGAATTCCAGTCTCCCCTACCGAACTCTAGCCTGCCCGTATCGACTGCAGGCCCGCAGTTGAGCTGCGGGTTTTCACAGTCGACGCGACAAGCCGCCTACGAGCTCTTTACGCCCAATAAATCCGGACAACGCTCGCACCCTACGTCTTACCGCGGCTGCTGGCACGTAGTTGGCCGGTGCTTCTTCTGCAGGTACCGTCACTTTCGCTTCGTCCCTGCTGAAAGAGGTTTACAACCCGAAGGCCGTCATCCCTCACGCGGCGTCGCTGCATCAGGCTTCCGCCCATTGTGCAATATTCCCCACTGCTGCCTCCCGTAGGAGTCTGGGCCGTGTCTCAGTCCCAGTGTGGCCGGTCGCCCTCTCAGGCCGGCTACCCGTCGTCGCCTTGGTAGGCCATCACCCCACCAACAAGCTGATAGGCCGCGAGCCCATCCCAAGCCGAAAAACTTTCCACCCAACCTCATGCGAGGCCAGGTAATATTCGGTATTAGCCCCGGTTTCCCGGGGTTATCCCAAAGCTTGGGGCAGGTTGCTCACGTGTTACTCACCCGTTCGCCGCTCGAGTACCCCGAAGGGCCTTTCCGCTCGACTTGCATGTGTTAAGCACGCCGCCAGCGTTCGTCCTGAGCCAGGATCAAACTCTCCAACAAAAAATTAGTTGAACAGCATCCTGACAACAAACAAATGTTGCCAAAGGAATCCCAACCAGCAATCCAAAAGGATCACCAGTCCGGGGTATAAATCATAATTGGCACTGGCTTTTCAAGCACCCTGTTGAGTTCTCAAAGAACAACCACACACCGATCAAAAGCCCCACTCGTGGGACCCCATCTCGGGGCTTTTCGTTCATGTTTGCCGGCGCTTTCAGCGCCAGGCACTTTTACTACGTTACCCGCCGGTTTCCGCCGTGTCAAACCGCTGTTTTCGCGGCCCGTCGTGCGTCACCCCGTAATGCGGGCACCATGTCTCGACCGGCTTGCGCCGCTCTCGTCACGGATTTGGCAGGCCGGCCGCCGCGGTTTCCCGCGAACTCGCCCGGTGCCCTGCCGGTCGTCAACCTTACCCGGTCGGTTCCGCCTCACCAAATCCGCCTCGCGGCGACTTCGGGGCCCCACCCGGTACCGGGTCTGAGAGGTGCAACCCCTCCGAACCGGCGGTCATTCCCGCGCTCCGGCCTCTCAGACTTTCGCCTGTTTCGTCCGTTCCGCGCTGGCAGAGAGAAAGTTACGCGTCCGGCGGGATGATCGTCAAATCCGCCGGACGCGTCCCCCGTCACATCGTCGACAGGTGGCTATTTGCGCAGCTCAACGCCCGCGAATGAGCGCTTGCCGCGGCGCAGCACCAGGTACCGCCCGTGCAGCAGGTCGTCGGGGGACACCGTGGCGTCCACCTCGGTGACCCGGTTGTTGTTGACGTAGGCGCCGCCTTCGGCGATCACCCGACGGGCCTCCTTGTGGCTGGGCACCAGCCCGGAGTCCCGCAGCAGGCCCGCGACGTCCGGCAACTCACCGGCGAGCTGCACCAGGCCGGCCTCGGTCAGCGCCGCGCGCAGCGTCTCCGGGGACAGGTCCTCCAGTGAGCCGCGACCGAACAACGCCTGGCTGGCGTCGATCGCCTGCCGGGTCTCGACCGGCCCGTGCACCAGGGTCGTCAGCTCCTCGGCGAGCGCCCGCTGCGCCAGCCGGGCCGCCGGCCGTTCGGCCGTCGCCTTCGCCAGCTCCTCCAGCTCGTTACGGGGCCGGAAGCTGAAGTACCGCAGGTAGCGGTCGACCTCCCCGTCGTCGACGTTGAGCCAGAACTGGTAGAACGCGTACGGGCTGGTCAACATGGGGTCGAGCCAGACGGCACCGCCCTCGGTCTTGCCGAACTTCGTGCCATCGGCCTTCGTGACCAGTGGCGTGGTGAACGCCTGCACCGGCCCGGCCCCACGCCGGCGTACGTAGTCGACGCCGGCGGTGATGTTGCCCCACTGGTCGGAGCCGCCGAACTGGAGCTGGCAGCCATGCCGCCGGTGCAGCTCGAAGAAGTCGTTGGCCTGCAACAGCTGGTAGCTGAACTCGGTGAAGCTGATCCCCGTCTCCAGCCGGGCCCGCACCACCTCCCGCGCCAGCATCTTGTTCACCGGGAAGTGCTTGCCCACGTCGCGGAGGAACTCGACCACCGACATCTCGCCGGTCCAGTCCAGGTTGTTCACCAGTCGCGCCGCGTTCTCGCCGGTGTACGACACGAACGGCGACAGCTGTTCGCGGATCCGCGCGACCCAACCGGCGATTACCTCGGGCGGGTTGAGCGTCCGCTCGGCGCTCTCCTTCGGGTCACCGATCTGCCCGGTCGCCCCGCCCACCAGCAACAACGGGCGGTGGCCCGCGAGTTGCAGCCGGCGCGCCATGGTGACCTGCATGAGGTGGCCGACGTGCAGGCTCGGCGCGGTGGGGTCGAAGCCCACGTAGAAGGTGGCGGCGTCCGGACCGTCGAGCAGCTCGCGCAGCTCGTCGAGGCCGGTCGAGTCCTGTATCAGGCCACGCCAGAGCAGGTCGTCGGTCAGGGAGTCCCGCCCGGGCGGCGGGGGGCTGCTGTCGGTCACGGTCGCCAATTCTCCCCCATCGCCGGCACCGACCCGTACCGGGTTTACCGCAAGCCGCCCCCGGTTAGGCTTGCGGCTTGTTGATCGAGGAGGGTTTGCCGTGGAGATGCCGGACCTGACGGGTGGCTTCGTCGCCCTGCTCGGCCTGAAGTTCGAGGAGGCGACCGCCGACCGGGTCGTCATCAGCTGGCACGTGCGGCCCGAGCTGCACCAGCCGTTCGGCATCCAGCACGGCGGGGTGTACTGCTCGGTGGTGGAGACCGCGGCCAGCGTGGGCGGCTCGCTCTGGCTGGCCGAGCGGGGCACAGTGGTCGGGGTCAGCAACCAGACGGACTTCCTGCGGGCGGTCCGGGAGGGCGAGCTGACGGCGGTCGGCACGCCGGTGCACCGGGGCCGCAGCCAGCAACTCTGGCAGGTGGAGATCACCGACGGCGACCAGCGGCTGGTCGCCCGCGGTCAGGTCCGGTTGCAGAACCTCTCCCCCGCCTGACCCGGCACACTCACGGGTGGGGCGAGCCCGCGTGCGCGGTCAGCTGCGAGCCTCGTCCAGCACCGGCTCGGCGCTCTCGTCGGTGTCGGCCTCGTCGGGGGCCCGGCTCAGCCGTACCTCGGTGATCGCCCGGTGGTCGATGCCGGCCACCACCAGCACCCAGCCGTCCAGGGTGACGTCCTCGCCCACGACGGTGGGGATGTGCCCGAGGCGGGCCAGCACCAGCCCGGCGACGGTGGTGTAGTCGCCGGCCGGCCGGGACGGCAGCTCGACGCCGACGTCCGGCAGGTCGTGCACCGGGAAGGTGCCGGGCAGCACCAGCGCGCCGTCCGGGTCGCGGCGCACCGCGTATCCGTCCCGGTCGGTCTCGTCGTAGATCTCCCCGACGATCTCCTCCAGGATGTCCTCCAGCGTGACGATGCCGTCGACGGCGCCGCGTTCGTCCACGACCAGCGCGATGTGCTGGCGTTCGGCCTTGAACTGGCGCAGCGCGTCCACCACCGGCAGCGAGTCGGGCAGCAGCATCGGCGGCCGGGCGATCTCGTCGATCGGCCGGTCGTCCGGCACACCCACCAGGTCGCGCAGGTGGATCACGCCGAGCGTGTCGTCCAGGCCGCCGTGGCGCACCACCGGCGCCCGGGAGTGCCCGGTGGCGGCCAGCACCAGCCGCGCGGACTCCGCGGTGGTCCCGCTGTCGAGCGTGAAGACCCGCAACCGGGGTACGAGGACCGCCCGCAACCGCCGGTCGGCGATCTCCACGGCGCCGGCGATGATGGTGCGCTGCTCCTTGGTGAAGCCGTGGTTGCCCGCGACGATCTCGCGCAGCTCGTCCGGGCCGATCTCCTCCGGCTCGTGCTTCGGGTTGAGCCCGACCAGGCGGACCACGAGGTCGCTGGTGGCGCCGAGCGCCCAGACGGCCGGTCGGGTCACGGCGGCGAGCAGGTCCAGCGGGCGGGCCACCAGCAGCGCCCACCGCTCGGCGGACTGCATGGCGATCCGCTTGGGGGCCAGCTCGCCGAAGACCAGGGTGACGAAGGTCAGCGCGAGGGTGACCACCACGATCGCCACCGTCTCGGCGGCGCCACCGAACACCCCGAGCAGCGGCACGAGGGGCTTGGCGAGCGACACCGCCGCGGCGGCGGAGGCCAGGAAGCCGGCCAGGGTGATGCCGATCTGAATGGTGGCCAGGAAACGGTTCGGGTCCTTGGCCAGCCGGGCCAGCACCCGCCCGGCGCGGCTGGTGCGCTCCAACCGTTGGATCTGGCTGTCCCGCAACGACACCAACGCCATCTCACTGCCCGCGAAGAGCGCGTTTATGACTACCAGGACTCCGACCAGAGCCAGTTGGCTCCCATAGCTCTGCACGCCTGGTTCGCTCCCTCGTGGTGGTGGCACCGGCCGGTGCACGCGGGCTCACCGGTCGGCGGTCCCGCCCGGCGTACGCGTGTCTGTGCCCCGTCGGTCGGCTGCCGAATCCTGCTCCGACGACGCCTGCGACCGGTGCGGGTGGTCACGTGCGCAGGGAGCTCAGCATCAGCCGCCGCGGACGTGACGAAGGACGGCCAGGACGCGGCGGTTGTCGCCGTCCGAGGACGGCAGACCCAGTTTCGCGAAGATGTTCGCCACGTGCTTCTCCACGACTCCGGCGGTGATGACAAGGGCCGCCGCGATCCCGGCGTTGGATCGTCCCTCGGCCATCAGCGACAGCACCTCACGCTCGCGGGGGGTCAGCGACGCCACCCCGACCGTGTCCTGCACGGCCCGCATCAGGTGGCCGACCACCTCCGGATCCAGCGCGGTGCCGCCGGATGCCACCCGGGTCAGCGCGTCCACGAACTCGGCGACGTCGGCGACGCGGTCCTTGAGCAGGTATCCGACGCCGGTGGGCCGGTCGGCGAGCAGGCGGGTCGCGTAGCGGGTCTCCACGTACTGGGAGAACACCAGCACACCGACGTCGGGATGGTCGCGTCGGATGTCGATCGCGGCGCGCAGTCCCTCGTCGGTGTGCGTCGGTGGCATCCGGATGTCGATGATGGCCACGTCCGGCACTGTGGCGGCGATCGCGGACCGCAGGGCATCCGCGTCGGCCACCGCCGCGCACACCTCGAAACCGCGGTCGGTGAGCAGCCGGACCAGCCCTTCGCGCATCATCGCGGCATCCTCCGCGATCACCACCCGCATGTCGTCGCCTCCGTTCACACGTGTGTGGGCAGCTGGATCTCGACCCGGGTCGGACCGCCGGCCGGGCTGTGTACGCGCATCCGGCCGTCCACGACGGCGATGCGGCCGGACAGGCCGGACAGGCCGGGGCCGTCCGGGTTCGCCCCGCCGACGCCGTCGTCCCGGACGGTCACCGTCAGGCGCTCGCCGGATCGGACGACGCCGAGCCAGATGCGGCCCGCCCGGCTGTGTTTGGCCGCGTTCGCGAGCAGTTCGGAGGCGCAGAAGTAGGCGATGGTCTCGATCGCGGGCGCCGGGCGCTCGGGCAGTTCGACGTTCACCGCGACCGGGATGGCGCTGCTCGTCGCGAGCGTCGCCAGCGCGTCGCCGAGACCGTTGTCGAGGACCGGCGGGTGGATCCCGCGCACCAGGTCGCGCAGGTCGGCGAGGGCGTCCTTCGCTCCGCGGTGGGCGAGCGCGAGCAGTTCGCGGGCCTGTTGGAGGTCCGGTGGCGGGCCGTCGACGCCGAGCTTCTCGGTCGCCATGCCGAGGTTCATCGCCACCGTGGCGAGCCGGATCTGCGCGCCGTCGTGCAGGTCCCGTTCCAGCCTGCGCATCATCGCGGCCGCGTCGTCGATCGCGCGGGCCCGGGTGACCTGCAGTTCGCGTACCCGCTCGGCGAGCCGACGCGGACCGAGCAGCTGTCGCATCACGGCGAGGTCCAGTGTCGTACCGGCCCGCATCAACCACGGTGCGACCAGCAGCATGGCGAGACCGGCCGCGGCGATGAGGAACGTTCCGGCGAACGTCCGCGTACCGATGGTGCCGAACGGCGTCAGCGCCCACACCGGTCCGAGCCGGGTGCCGGGAGGGTGGTTGCGAAACAGTGGCCACCACACCGGGTAGCTGAGGTTGACCAGGCCGAACACGTAGCAGAACGCGCCGTAGCCCTGGGGGATGGCCAGTGGCACCTTGAGCATCCCGTACCCGACGGCGCGCCAGCCCGGTCCGTCGGAGACCAGGACGCTGATCCGCTTCGAGGGCCGGGGCGACGGGGCGTCCACGTGCACGTCGAGCAGCCGGTCGGCGAGTGAGCGGTGCACGGCTCCCATCGCGCGCCCGATCGGGGCGGCCAGCACGACCAGGAGCGCGATGGTGAGCGGAAACAGGACCAGGAAGACCGGTGCGACGGTGGGTGTGGGCTGGTCGGACATGGCCCCGGTCGCCCACAGGATGAGGACGGCCAGGGCCGGCACGATCGCCGGTACGCTCAGGATCGCTGCCGCACTGACCACGCCGACGACGCAGAACACCGCCCGGCGCAGGGCCAGTGTGGTGAACGGAGCGCGCAGCGCGGTCATCAGTCCCATTGTCGCTGTCACGCGTCACGGTGGCGGAGCAGCATGCCGCCACACAGGATCGCCATCGCCGCGTACCCGCACATCAGCAGCGCGCTGAGCCAGCCGGAGAACAGCCCGGGTATCGGCGATGTCACCGCGATCGAGTTGAGCAGCATCAGCAGCGGGACGAAGCGGCCGACCGCGATGCCGCTCTCACCGAAGAGCCCGGCCACGATCATCGGGACGAACATCAGAGCGAACAGCGTGCCGATCGCGGCGCCGGAGTGCCGCACGATGGCCCCGACACCGACCCCGATCAGCGCGGTGGCGCCCAGGTAGACACCGGTCAGCACGACCGCGCGCAGGATCGCCGGGTCGGTCAGGGATGCGGCCGGGATGGCGGTGCCGCGGATCGCGAGTTGCCCGCTCAGATACCCGGCGAAGCTCGCGGCCAGGCCGACGGTGAGAGCCGCGCCGCCGCACACGGCGACCTTCGCGGCCAGGACGATCCGACGCCGTGGGACGGCGGCGAACGTCGAACGGATCATCCCGGTGCCGTATTCGCCGGTCACCATCAGCACGCCGAGCGCTCCGAGGAGCAGCTGGGCCACGATGGCGCCGCCGAGGCTGTTGTTCAGGATCTGGGCGGCGGTGGCGACCGGGGTGTGCGATCGGTACCCGAGTCCCACCCCGGCCCCGGCGGCGGCCATCGAGACCACCGCGGAGATCGCCAGCCACCACGTCGATCGGACGCTGCTCAGCTTGATCCGCTCCATCCGGACCGCGTGCCGGAATCCGTACCCGTTCATGACGCTCCCACTCCGCGATAGTCGGTGGCCTGTGCGGTGAGCCGGAAGAACGCATCCTCCAGGCTGTCGTCGCCGGCGGCGAGTTCGGCGACGGTCGTCTCGGCCAGCAGCCGGCCGCGGCCGATGACCACCAGCCGGTCGGCGGTCAGCGCCATCTCGGCGATCAGGTGGCTGGACACGAACACCGTCCGGCCTTCGGCGGCGAGTCCGCGCAGCAGGTCCCGGATCCAGCGGATGCCCTCGGGATCCAGTCCGTTGACCGGCTCGTCGAGCAGGAGGACGCCCGGGTCGCCGAGCAGGGCCACAGCGACGCCGAGGCGCTGGCGCATGCCGAGCGAGTACGTGCCGGCGCGCCGTGTTGCCGCGTCGGACAGACCTACGGTGCGCAGCACCTGCTCAACCCGGGAACCGGGGATGTCGTTGCTCGCGGCCAGCGCGGTCAGGTGCGCGCGGGCGCTGCGGCCGGGATGGAACGCCCCGGCATCGAGCAGCGCGCCGACCGTCTTCAACGGCCAGTTCAGGTCCGGGTACCGGACGCCGCCGATCAGTGCCTCGCCATGGTTCGGTGCATCGAGGCCGAGGATCATCCGCATCGTCGTCGACTTGCCGGATCCGTTCGGCCCGAGGAAGCCGGTCACCACCCCCGGCTGCACCCGGACGCTCAGCCTGTCGACGGCGACCCGGTCGCCGTATCGTTTCGTCAGCTCACGTAGTTCGATCACATGATCGACGCTAGGCAACGCCGCCGGCGGTCTGAAGCCGGAAACCATCCGACTGTGCCTGGAGGTTTTCCACCACACCAGGGCCTGGGGCAAGGGCGCGCCCTGCTCGATCATGAGGATCATCCGGGGCAGCGCGGACACCCGACCAGATGCCATCGTGGCACGGTGAAGGAAGACCTGCACAGTTACTTGAAGGGCGGCCGCGACGCGCTGCTGTGGAAGCTCGACGGGCTCAGCGAATACGATGTTCGTCGTCCGTTGACCCGGACCGCAACCAACCTGCTCGGGCTGGTGAAGCACTCGGCGGCCATGGAAATCCTCTACTTCGGCGTCGTGTTCGGCCGACCGTTCGAGCAGGCACCGCCGTACGTCGGCGACGGTGCGGAGACCAATGCCGACATGTGGGCGACCGCGGATGAAACCCGCGAGGAAATCGTCGCGCTGTACCGTCGCGCGATCGCCCACGCCGACGCCACCATTGAAGGCCTTGCGCTGAATGAGGTCGGCCTCGTGCCGTGGTGGGGCGATGCGGCGGTCACGTTGCACCACGTCCTGGTCCACGTCATCGCGGAAACACAACGGCACGCGGGTCACGCTGACATCGTGCGCGAACTCATCGACGGCGCGGCCGGGCTGCTGCCCAGGAACGACAATCTGCCTCCCGCCGACGAGCCATGGTGGCTGGAGTACCGCCAGCGAGTGGAGCAGGCTGCCCTCGACGCCAGCAAACGCGGCAGCTAGGTGTGGCTCAGTCCGCCTCGGGATCGGCCGCGGGCAGGTCCAGGACGTACGAGTCGCCCGCGGGGCGGAAGCCGAGCCGGTGGTAGTAGGGGGCGACCATCCCGGGTGGGCTGACCACGCGGTGGAAGCCGCGTTCGGTGAAGAGGCGGCTGCGCCGGTAGACGAACTCGCCGGGCGTGAAGTCGCGGAACTTCGGGGTCACGTAGTCCAGGTCTATCTGGGCGACGCCGGGCGCCTCGGCGTGCGACAGCACCACCCCGACCACCTCGTCGGCGGTGACCACCAGGAACGCGGAGCGTCCCGGGGCTTCCGGGTTCCAGTGCAAGTCGGGATTGAACCGGGCGATGTCCGCGGCGTGCACCCGCAGTGTGTGCGCCAGGAACTGGTCGCCGACGCCGACCTCGACCACCTGGTAGGTCTGCTCGTCGTGCCGGGTGGCCAGCATCCCGCGCAGGTACCAGATGTTGATCACTGCGAGAACGATGTTCAGCCCGACCATGGGCCAGACCTCGATCGCGGCGTTGTAGCCGATCAGCACGAGGCAGCCGATGAGGTTGAGCCCGCGCAGCCGCAGGATGCGGGACTGCAGCAGAGACCAGACCAGCACCGCAGAGCCGGCCCAGCCGACGAGATCCAACCAATTCACTCGGTGAGACTAGTGCCCGCCCTGCTCAGGGGCATCGGCGGGCAGCTCCAGCAGCCACTCCTCGACCTCGGCGCCGCGGCCGTTGGCGTACCCCGAGTCCTCGCCGACCACCACGAAGCCGCACTTGCGCAGCACCGCGAGGGACGCGGCGTTGTCCTTGGCGGCGCGGGCGTGCACCGGCCGGGGCAGCTCGCGCAGCAGGGCGGCGAGCGCCGCGGTGGCGTAGCCCCGGCCCCAGCGGGCCGGGTCGATCCAGTAGCTGACCTCGGTGAGGTCATCGACCGGGAAGGCGGTGACGTGGCCGACCACCGCGCCGTCGACCTCGACGGTGCGGACCAGGTTCGCCGGGTCGGTGAGCACCCGGGCCCAGTGCCGGGCGAACTCGCGGTGGTCGGACGGATCGGCGGGGCCGAACGCGGCCATCCGGTTGGCCTCCGGGTCCTGCTGGTGCAGGAAGAACTCGACGAGGTCGTCCTCGCGGACCGGGCGCAGCCGCACATCGGAGGTCATCGGGCGAGGGTACGCGGCGGCACCTCTGGCCCGTGGAACGTACCGTGCGGCCGGGATACCTGCGGGCCGTCTACTGACTCGGGTAGCCGTACAGCTCGAGTAGCCGGCCCCGCGATGCCTGGAGGCGGTCCACCACGACGGCCATGAACCGGAGGGTGATCTGTCGGGCCAGGGCATCATCGGATTCGATCAGCCGCCGCACACCCTCAGCCGCGAACTCGAGCGTCGTGGTGCGGCGCACCGCGACCGCGCCGAACTGCCACCGGTACGGCGGGAAGATCCAGGACCAGCCGAGCACCCCGCCCGCGCCGATCGTCTCGATGCCGACGTCGCCCCGACCGGGCACCGGGAAGTCCAGCGCCACCTCACCGCCGGAGATCAGCCAGAACCGTTCGGCCGGCTGTCCGGCGCGGAACACCCGGTGCCCAGGGTGCCAGACCACCGGTCGGGCGTACCCGGTGAGTCTCGGCAGCCACTCGCGCGGCAGGCCGGCCAGGAAGGGATGCTCCCGGAGCAGATCCAGTGCGGTCATGGTGTGCGGTCCCTTCCGTCGCGGTTATCGCCGATCCCGCCTCCATCCGACTCCTTCCGAGTGCACGGCGTGAGGGCCATTGGTCCCGGGCCCCGCGGGCGCAACGCCTCTGCCGGGCGTGATTCCGCGGCGGGAGGGTGGGACGGGACGGCGTGCCGGTGACGCGCCACGCGAACCGGGGAGGTCACGGGTGACGACGACCGGCGGACGAGGCGGAATCCTGGAGGACCCCGTCGACCTGGCCGTGCCGGTCGGACTCGACGCGGCCGAGGCCGCCGCCCGACTGCGCGCCACCGGCCCCAACACCGTGGCGCCACCGCCCCGCCGGCATCTCGCCGTACGGGTCCTGCGCCAGCTCACCGACCCGTTGGTGGCGTTGCTGCTCGCCGCGGCGGTCGTCACCACGGCGCTCGGCGACTACCCGGACACCGCGGTGATCATCCTGGTCGTACTGGTGAACACCGTCATCGGCGTGGCGCAGGAGGTACGCGCCGACCGGGCGATCGCCGCGCTGGACCGGCTCGCCGCGCCCACCGCCCGAGTGGTCCGCGACGGCCGGGAGCTGGTGGTGCCCGCCGCTGACATCGTCCAGGGCGATCTGGTCCGGGTCGAGGCCGGCGATGTCGTCCCGGCCGATTTGCTTCTGATCGAGGCGAGCCGGCTGCACCTGGACGAGTCCACGCTGACCGGGGAGTCGGTGACGGTGGGGCGTTTAGCCAGCGAGGAGGCGTTGGCCGGGACGGTCGTCACCACCGGACGGGCGGCTGGCACCGTACTCCGGACGGGCTCGGCGAGCGCGCTGGGCCGGATCGGCGCCCTGGTGGCGGGCACTCGTCCCACCGCCACGCCGTTGCAGCGTCGGCTCTCCGCCCTGGGCCGGGTACTCGGAATGGTCGCCGTGGCTCTGTCCGGGCTGGTCTTCGCCATCGGCGTGGTCAGTGGCCGGCCGGTGGTGCACATGGCGATCACGGCGGTGAGCCTGGTGGTCGCGGCGGTGCCCGAGTCCCTGCCGGCGGTGGTGACCCTGGCCCTCGCGCTCGGCGCGCGCCGGATGGCTGCCGCGCACGCCATTCCGCGCCGGCTGCACGCGGTCGAGACACTCGGTTCGGTGACGGTGATCGCTTCGGACAAGACTGGCACCCTCACCGAGGGGCGGATGGCTGTGCAGCAGGCGGTCACCACCGACGGTGCGCGGTACGGCATCACCGGCACCGGGTACGCCCCGCACGGCGTGGTGCACCGGGACGGGACGGCGGTGGACGTACCGGAAGGGCTGCGCCGGCTGGCGCGGGCCGGGCTGCTCTGCAACGACGCCGCCCTGTCACCCCCGGACGACGAGCAAGCCGACTGGGGCGCGGTCGGTGACCCCCTCGAAGCGGCGCTGGTCGCCTTCGCGGCCCGGTGCGGCCTCGACCCACAAGCCACCCGCGCAGCCTGGCCCCGGGTCGCCGAGCACCCCTTCGACCAGGAACAACGCAGAATGGTGACGGTGCACCGCTCCTGCGACCAGCGCCACCTGGTGGTCTGCAAGGGCGCCCCGGAGAGCATCCTCGGCGCGCCCCTGCTCGACGCCACCGCCGAGGAGATCGCCGACCTGACCGCCACCGCCCACCGGCTGGCCAGCGAGGGCCTGCGGGTGCTCGCCATCGCCGCCGCGCTGGTGGACAGGATGCCTGACCCCGCCGCACCGACCGGGCTGCGTCCGGTGGGGCTGATCGCCGTCGGTGACCCGCTGCGCGTCGGCGCCCTGCAGATCGCGGACAGCTTCGACACCGCCGGGGTACGGCTGCTGCTGATCACCGGAGACCACCCGGCGACGGCCGCGGCGATCGGCGGTCAGCTCGGCCTCTGGCGCGCTGGCGACCCCCTGGCCAGCGGCGACGACGACCACGCGGCGCACCCGGACACCCGGGTCTTCGCCCGAACCCAGCCGGAACAGAAGCTCGACATCATCGCTGGCCTGCAGGCCCGTGGCGAGGTGGTGGCGATGACCGGCGACGGGGTGAACGACGCGCCAGCGCTGCGGCGGGCCGACATCGGGGTGGCGATGGGTGGCGGCACCGAGGTCGCCCGGCAGGCCGCCGACCTGGTGCTGGTGGACGACGAGCTGACCACCGTGGCCGCCGCGATCGGCGAGGGCCGCCGGATCTACGACAACATCCGCAGGTTCCTGCGGTACGCCCTTTCCGGTGGGGTTGCGGAGATCATGGTGATGCTGGTCGGCCCGTTGTTCGGGCTGGCCATACCGCTGCTGCCCGCCCAGATCCTGTGGATCAACCTGCTGACCCACGGCGTGCCCGGAGTGGCGCTCGGCGCCGAGCCGGCGGAACCCGCGACCCTGCGCCGCGCGCCGCGCTCACCTCAGGAGTCGGTGCTCGGCGCTGGGCTGGGTCGGGACGTCCTGGTCACCGGCGTGCTGATCGCCGCCGTGGTGCTTGGTGCCGGGGTGTTCGCCGCCCACCGGGACCTGCCCTGGCAGTCGGTGGTCTTCGTGGTGCTCGGTCTGGCCCAGCTCGGCGTGGCACTGGCGGTCCGGGCCCCGCGGCTGCCGGGAGCCCGCCACAGCAATCCCGGCCTCCTCGCCGCGGTCGCGGTGTCGGCGCTGCTCCAGGTGGGCGGTGTGCTACTCGCCCCGCTGCGGGAGCTGCTCGGCACCGAGCCGCTGGGGCCGAACCTGCTGCTGGCCTGCGCGGCGGTCAGCGCCGTTCCCGGGTTGGCCCTGCGGCTGGCCCGTCGACCGCCACCACGGCGTCCCGAGGTGACGACGCTGCCGGCACGGCGCGACGAGTGACGGGACCAACGGCCCCCGGTCCGTCGCCGTACGCCTCTGCCCGCGGAGCCCCTGCCACACGAGGATGAAGAAGGATGAAGGAGGACATGATGACCATCAGATCCGGTGCTCCCGTGGTGGTGGCGGTGGACGGTTCGACGTCGGCCCTGGAGGCGGTGCGGGTCGCCGCCCGGGAGGCCATGGCGCGACACCGTCCGCTGCGGGTGGTGCACGCGTTCATCTGGCCGCTCTACGACGTACCGCTTGTTCCCGCGCCGGGCGCTCCCGTCGACGCCGGGCTTCGCCACCAGGCGGAGCTGACCGTCGCCGAGGCGGTGACTGAGGCCGGCAAGACCGCGCCGGAGCTCTCGGTCAGCGGGGCCGTGGTCGACGGCGCAGCCACGCCGGTGCTCGTGGCCGAGTCCCGGGACGCGGCGCTGCTGGTGCTCGGCAGCCGCGGCCTCGGAGGGTTCGCCGAGCTGCTGATCGGCTCGGTGGCGGTGCAGGTCTCCGCCCGCGCCGAGTGCCCGGTGCTGGTGGTCAAGGGTGAGGCGCGTGCCGACGGGCCGGTGCTGGTCGGCATCGACGGCTCGGACCTGTCAACGGAGGCCCTGGAATTCGCCTTCGAGGAGGCCGCGTTGCGGGGCGCCGAGTTGGTGGCCGTGCACGCCTGGCTCACGCCCACCCCGACCGGCCCGGACGACCTCCTGCCGCTGGCGTACGACGTGACAGCGCTCGCCGCCGACGAGGAACGGGTACTCGCCGAGTCCGTAGCCGGCTGGTCCCACCGGTATCCCGAGGTGCCGGTTTGCCGCCGGGTGGCGTACGGCGCGGCGGCGCGAGTGCTGGTGGAGCAGTCCGCCGCGGCGCAGCTCACCGTGGTCGGAGCGCACGGCCGGGGCGCCCTCGCCAGTGCTCTGCTCGGCTCGGTCAGCCACGCGGTGCTGCACCACTCGCACAGCCCGCTGGCGATCGTCCGACACCGCCGGGACACCTGACCGCTGTTCCCTCGTCCGCGCCGGCCCCTTCCCGGCCGGCGCGGACCCACGCCGGGCCCAGGCGTGGTCCTGCACCGGCTTGACGGCGCGTCCCGGCACTGCGGCGGTGGTGCGCGGTCGACAATGACCTGACCGACCGAGGGAGTCCCGATGAACCGTCCTGTCGTGGTGGGTGTGGACGGATCGCCGTCCAGCCTCGTCGCCGCGGACCACGCGGCCCGCGCCGCCCTGCTCCGGGCCCGGCCACTGCTTCTGGTGCACGGCTACCTGCACCCGCTCGGGTACGGCGTGCCACTCAACCCGTACGACCTCGGGGTGCCGGCGCCCTCCGAGGAGGCGCAGAAGATGTTGGAGCGCACGGCGGCCGACCTGACCGACCGCTGGCCCGGCCTCACCGTCGAGGTGCGCCAGATCGCCGGCGGCCCCGGCGCGACGATGGTCGAGGAATCCCGCCGGGCAGAGCTCGTCGTGGTGGGCAGTCGAGGGATCGGCGGGTTCACCGGCCTGCTGCTCGGCTCGGTCGGCGCGCAGGTGGCCGCGCACGCGCACTGCCCGGTGCTGGTCGTACGCCCGGATGAGCAGCCGATCCCGGTGGACGCGCCGGTGCTGGTCGGCGTCGACGGGTCGGAGTCATCCCGACTCGCCGTGGAGTACGGCGCCGACGAGGCGGCACGCCGCGAGGTCCCGCTGGTGCTGGTGCATGTCAGCCCGGCGGACGGCGACCGGCAGGTGCCGGACGAGGTGGAGGAGTCTCAGGCCGCGTACCAGGCCGAGGCGGTGCGGCTGCTGGCCGACGCCTCCCTCACGGTTCGTTCGGAGCATCCCGGCCTGCTGGTGCGAGAACATCCGGTCCGGGCGGCCGGGGCGGCCCAGGGGCTCATCGAGGCGAGCGGGACCGCGTCGCTGCTGGTCGTGGGCACCCGGGGCCGGCACGGATTCATCGGAATGCTGCTCGGCTCGGTCAGTCAGGCGGCGATCCAGCACGCGCACTGCCCGGTGCTGGTGGCGCACCCGTACGACCAGGCGGGGTGACCGGGGCGTCGTCGCCCCGGCCGAGCATCTGCAGGAAGTCGGTGGTGAGCGCGAACGGGTCAGCCGGGCCGGTGGCCGGCAGCCGACGCTCGACCTGGTCGGCCAACTCCCCGGCCGCACGTCTGATCCGGCCCCGCAACGCGCCGTCGGCGGTGCCGTCGGACCAGTCCTCCGGGGCGGCGAAGACCGCCGTGGGGACCACCACCGCGCGCAGGTAGCTGAACATCGGGCGGACGGCGTGCTCCAGGGCCAGCGAGTGACGGGCGGTGCCGCCGGTGGCCCCGATCAGCACCGGCCGGTCGACCAGCGACCCGGCGTCCAGCACGTCGAAGAAGGACTTGAACAGCCCGTTGTACGAGGCGCTGAAGATCGGGGTGACCGCGATGATCCCGTCCGCCCCGGTCACCGCGTCGATGGCCCCGCGCAATGCGGCCGGCGGGAAACCGGTGAGCATGTTGTTCACCACGTCGTGCGCGTACTCCCGCAGGTCGACGACGCGCAACTCCACCTCGGAGCCGCGCCGGACCAACTCGTCGCGGGTGGCCGCGGCGAGCTGGTCGGCGAGCAGCCTGGTCGACGAGGGCTGACTCAGCCCCGCGGAGACCACGGCCAGGGTGCGGTGGGTCATCGCGCCACCTCCGGTGCCTTGCCCGTCACGTCGTCGACGGCGTGGACGGTGCTGTCCTTGGCGCCGCCCGCCGCGGCGAGCAGCGAGGCGTGGGTCGGCGCCTCCGGCACGTGCGCCGGGCGCAGCGCGGCGAACTCCTTGCGTAGCACCGGCACGACCTCCTCGCCGAGCAGGTCGAGCTGCTCCAGCACGGTCTTCAGCGGCAGCCCGGCGTGGTCCATCAGGAACAGCTGCCGCTGGTAGTCACCGACGTAGTCGCGGAAACCCAGGGTGCGGTCGATGACCTGCTGCGGGCTGCCCACTGTCAGCGGGGTCTCCCGGCTGAACTCCTCCAGCGACGGCCCGTGCCCGTAGACCGGGGCGTTGTCGAAGTACGGTCGGAACTCCCGGACCGCGTCCTGGGAGTTGCGCCGCATGAACACCTGCCCGCCGAGGCCGACGATGGCCTGGTCGGCGGAGCCGTGGCCGTAGTGCGCGTACCGCTCCCGGTAGAGCGCGATCATCCGCTGGGTGTGCTCCTTGGGCCAGAAGATGTGGTTGGCGAAGAAGCCGTCACCGTAGTACGCGGCCTGCTCGGCGATCTCGGGGCTGCGGATCGAACCGTGCCAGACGAACGGGGGAACCCCGTCGAGCGGGCGCGGCGTCGAGGTGAACGACTGCAGCGGGGTGCGGTGGCGGCCCTTCCAGTCGACGACGTCCTCGCGCCAGAGCCGGCGCAGCAGGTCGTAGTTCTCGATGGCCAGCGGGATGCCGGCGCGGATGTCCTTGCCGAACCACGGGTAGACCGGGCCGGTGTTGCCGCGACCCATCATCAGGTCCACCCGACCGTCGGCGAGGTGCTGGAGCATCGCGTAGTCCTCGGCGATCTTCACCGGGTCGTTCGTGGTGATCAGCGTCGTCGCGGTGGACAGCAGCAGCCGCTCGGTACGCGCCGCGATGTGACCGAGCATTGTGGTCGGCGACGAGGGCACGAACGGCGGGTTGTGGTGCTCGCCGGTGGCGAAGACGTCCAGACCGACCTCTTCGGCCTTCAGTGCGATGGCGACCATCGCCTTGATCCGCTCATGCTCGGTCGGCTCCCGACCTGTGGTCGGGTCGACCGTGACGTCGCCGACGGTGAAGACTCCGAACTGCATGACCAGCTCCTCGTGTGTCCGACCGGGCCGTGCGCCCGGACGTTGCGCACAACTTATTTGACGCCGCAACTATTCCGCTGGCGGACGGTCTCCCGGTGGCGCCGGTCACGTCCGGACGCGGACACGCCACCGGAACCTGACACCGGATGTCAGTCACCCTGGGACAGGATGACGGCATGACCGAACGCGCCGAGGGCACCTTCACGCTGGACACCTGGGACCAGGAACCGTACGACGACGCCGCGGGCACCACACTGGCCGAGGCCCGGATCAGCAAGACGTTCTCCGGCGACCTGGTCGGCACCAGCCGCACCCGGATCCTGATGTGCCGCACGCCGGTGGAGAAGTCGGCGGCGTACGTGGGGTTCGAACGGTTCACCGGCTCGCTCGCCGGCCGGGTCGGCGATTTCGTGCTGCACCACACCGCGGGCAGCGATGGCGACGGCTCGGCCCTGTCCTGGACCGTGGTGCCCGACTCGGGCAGCGGCGAGCTGCGTGGCCTACGCGGCGGCGGGCAGATCATCGGTGGCCCGGACGGCGGCCACGCCTACCTGCTCGACTACGAGCTGCCCTGACCGCCGCCCGGCCGGGTCAGCCGCCCGCGACCGAGGGCAGCACCTGCACCTCGGCGTCGTCGCCGACCGGGGTGGCCAGCCCGCCCGAGTGCCGGCAGTCCTCCCCGTCGACGTAGACGTTGACGTAGCGGCGCAGCTCGCCGCGCTCGTCGCGAATGCGCCGGGCCAGCCGCGGATGATCGGCGGCCACCTCGTCGAGGACCGCCCGCAGTGTGCCGGCGGCGGTGACACTCAGCCGGCTGGCGCCGCCGGCCTCGCCGCGCAGCGGGCCGGGCAGCAGCACGGTGACCACGTCACACCGCCGCGGCGCGGACGCAGAGCACGTCGGGCAGGTGCGCGGCCACCAGGGACCAGGAGTCGCCCTCGTCCCGGCTGGCGTAGACCTCGCCGGAGCGCGTGCCGAAGTAGACGCCGCCCGGGGACGAGTCGTCGGCGCACATCGCGTCGCGCAGCACCGCCGGGTAGAACGGGCCCTCGGGCAGCCCCACCGACAGCGGCTCCCACTTGCCGCCGGCGTCCGCCGAGCGGAACACCCGGCAGCGGTGGTCGGTGGGGAACCGCTCGCTGTCGGCCACCAGCGGGAACGTCCACACCGTCCCGGCGCGTCCGGGGTGGGTCACCATCGCGAAGCCGAAGTCGCTGGGCAGCCCGTCGGCGATCGAGGACCAGGTGCGGCCGTCGTCGTCGGAGCGGTAGACACCGTGGTGGTTCTGCGCGTACAGCCGCTCGGGGTTGCCGGCGTCCCGCGCGACCTTGTGGACACACTGGCCGAACTCCGGCCACTCGTCGGGCATGAAGTAGGCGCGGATGCCGGTGTTGCCCGGCGCCCAGCTCGCCCCGGCGTCCTCAGAGCGGTAGACGCCGCCGGTGGACATGGCGACCAGCACCCGGGCCGGGTCGCGCGGGTGGGGCAGCACTGTGTGCACGGCCTGGCCGCCGAAGCCAGCCCCCCACTCGGGGCGGTGCGGGTGGTCCCACAGCGAACGGACCAGCTCGAAGCTGCGACCACCGTCGGTGGACCGGAACAGCGCCGAGGGCTCCGTGCCGGCCCAGACGACGTCCGGCGCGTCGGGGCCGGCCGGCATCAGCTGCCAGACCCGCCCGAGGGTCGCGCCCGTGTCGGACGGGAAGGCGACCGGCGCCTCGTCGGGCTCGTCCCAGGAAGCGCCGAGGTCGTCGCTGGTGGCGACGCTGGGCCCGAAGTGCGAACTGGTCACCCCCGCGAGCAGCCGTGGGGTGGGGCGACGGGTGTCGACCGCGACCGCGTAGACCCCCGTCATCGGAAAGTGCGGGCCGGTGATCTCCCAACTGCGCCGGTCGTCGGCGCTGGTGGCGAGAAACAAACCCTTGGCCGTGCCGATCGCGAGCAGCGTTGCCATGACGTCCTCCGAACCGTCGGCGAGCAGGTGCGGTGATTATGGCCACACCCCCCGACAGTTTCGCCAGGGCACACGCCGCGGCCGCTCAACGCCGGGTGCGGGGCACGTGCCGGCGGTACGCGCTGACCGCCGGGTCGCCGTCCAGCCAGAACCGCCACGGCAGGTCGTGCGCTCCGGTCACGCCGACCCGTGGACCGGCGGCCACCGCCTCCGCCGGCACCGGAGTCGCCGCGGGGCGCAACCGGACCGGTCCGTCGCCGAGCAGGTACCCGCCGTACGCGGCGCGGTCGATGCCGAGCGTGGCGCAGAGCCGAGCCGGCCCCCGGGCCAGGTCCACGTCCCGACGTACGGCCGGTCGCCGGGCCCGTGCCGTGTCCAGCCCGTCGACCACCGCGCCGGCGCGCAGCAGCACCGCGGCGGCCTCCCCCTCGACCCCGGTGACCACGTTCATGCACCAGTGCATGCCGTAGGTGAAGTAGACGTAGATGTGCCCGGCCGGCCCGAACATCACCGCGTTGCGCGGGGTGCGCCCCCGGTGCGCGTGCGAGGCCGGGTCCCCGGCCGTGCCGGCGTACGCCTCGACCTCGGTGATCCGGACGGTGACCCCGCCGGCGTGCAGCAGGCAGCCGAGCAGCCCGCGCGCGGCCGGCAGGAGCGGGCCGGCGAGCAGATCCGCGAGCGCCGCGCGGTCGTCGGCGGCGAGGTCGCTGGGCAGCAGGTCCATGACTCGACGGTACCCAGCCCACCGCCCGGGCGCCGCGACCGGGCGGACGTCTTTCAACAGTCTGTTGACAACAGTTCGTTGATGGGCTGTGATCGGGGTATGACGACGGACAAAGCGTTCACCGCACCCGACCCGGCCCGCGCCCGCGCCCACCGCACGCACGAGGCGCTGCAACGGATCAGCGAGCGGCACGCCGGCACCGAAGCCCGGCGGGGGCGCTGGGCCCACCCGTACGTGCTGGATCCGTGGGAGGCGGTGGCCCTGGTCACCGCGCTGGCCGCGGGCGGGGCCGAACGGGAGCCCACGGAGGAGCCGGTCGACGGCGCCGACCTCACCGCCGCGCTGACCCTGCTGCCGCACGTCCGCGCGGAGCTGGACGCCCTGGAGGCGGGCCTGTTGACGCTGGCCCGCGACCGGGGGCTGACCTGGCAGGCCATCGCGTACGGGCTGGGCCTGGGCAGCGCGCAGGCCGCCCGGCAGCGCTACGAGCGGATCGCCGCCCGCTCCGCCGAGCAGGCCGGCTGACCCGCCACCTGCTCAGAGGTGGCGACCCGGCCGGCACGGCGCGCCGACCAGCGGCCGGGCGGGCAGACTGTGCGCTACGACGATTCCGGGAGGCACCCATGGAGCGCGCGGAGATGCTGGCGTACTGCCTGGCCAAGCCGGGGGCGTGGCTGGACCGGCCGTGGGAGGGCGACGAGGTGGTGAAGGTGGGCAGCCGGATCTTCGCCTTCCTCGGCAACGGGGACGGCAACCCGACGATCGGGGTGAAGTGCGGCCCGACCCGCGAGGTGGCCGACGAGTGGCTGCACCGGCACCCCGACGACGCCCGGGTGATGGCCTACATCGGCCGGTCCGGGTGGAACACGCTGCGCCTGGACGGCGGGATCGACCAGGAGGAGCTCTCCGAGGCCGTTGACGCGTCGTACGACATGGTCGTCGCCAAGCTCCCCAAGCGGGAGCGCCCGACGGCCTGAACCGGCCGCGGCGCCGGAAGCGGGCAGCACCGGCGCCACGGCGAGATCAGCGCGGAACGACCCGCTCGGTGGCCCAGTCCCGCCAGCCGACCAGCCGGTCCGCGGCGTCGGCGAGCTGGTCGGCGACCGGCCCGGGGCCGGTCGAGCCGGGGGTGGTCCGGGCCGCGAGGGCCGAACGCACCGAGAGCACCTTGCGCACCGATGGGTCGAGGTGCTCGCTGACCGCGGCCAGATCGGCGTCGGAGACCTCCTCCAGCTCGCACTCCCGGGCCGCGCAGAGCGCCACCAGCCGGCCGGTGATCTCGTGCGCGTCGCGGAACGGCACGCCCCTGCGCACGAGCCAGTCGGCCACCTCGGTGGCCAGCGAGAAGCCGACCGGCGCGGCGGCCACCAGACGGTCCACCCGGACCGTCATCGTGGAGATCATTCCCGCCAGGGCCGGGAGCAGCAGCTCCAGCGTGTCGACCGCGTCGAAGGCCGGCTCCTTGTCCTCCTGCATGTCCCGGTCGTAGGTCATCGGCAGACCCTTGAGCATGGTCAGCACGGTCATCAGCCCGCCGACCAGCCGACCGGACTTGCCCCGGGCCAGCTCGGCGATGTCCGCGTTCTTCTTCTGCGGCATGATCGACGAACCGGTCGCGAACGCGTCGTCCAGCTCCACCCAGCCGAACTCGTGCGAGGTCCAGAGCACCACCTCCTCGCCGAGCCGGGACAGGTGCACCCCGATCATGGCGGTGGTGAAGAGGAACTCGGCGACGAAGTCCCGGTCGGCGACGGCGTCCATGGAGTTGGCGAACGACGTGCGGAAGCCCAGCTCCTTCGCCACCGCCACCGGGTCCAGCGGCAGCCCGGAGCCGGCCAGCGCGCCGGCACCGAGCGGGCTGATCGCCGCACGGTGATCCCAGTCGCGCAGCCGTTCCAGGTCGCGCAGCAGCGGCTGCACGTGGGCGAGCAGCCAGTGCCCGAAGGTGACCGGCTGGGCGTGCTGGAGGTGGGTCATGCCGGGTGCGGCGGTATCGACGTGCCGCTCGGCCTGCTCGACCAGCGCCTCGGCCAGCTCCACCAGCCGGCCGGCCACACCCCGGGCGTGGTCACGCAGGTAGAGCCGCAGGTCCGTGGCGACCTGGTCGTTGCGGGACCGGCCGGCGCGCAGCTTGCCGCCGAGGCTGCCCAGGCGCTCCAGCAGGCCGCGTTCCAGCGCGGTGTGCACGTCCTCGTCGTCGACAGTGGGCCGGAACGACCCGGACGCGCAGGCGGCCTCCAGGTCGTCCAGGGCCGCCAGGATCCGGCCCAGTTCCTCGGGGTCGAGCAGGCCGGCTCCCGCCAGGACCCGGGCGTGCGCCCGGGAACCGGCGATGTCGTACGGGGCCAGGCGCCAGTCGAACTGCACGCTCACCGACAGCCGGGCGAGCGCCTCGGCGGGACCGCCGGCGAACCGGCCACCCCACAGGCTCGTCCGGTTGGTGGCGGCGCTGTTCTCGGTCAGGCTCTTGTCGTCCACGCCGCCCATTGTGGGGCTCACTGGCCGGAGCCGCCCAGCCGGGCGTTCCGCGCGGCGGCCATCCGGCTCGGCAGGCCCCACAGCTGCACGAAACCCTTCGCGAGGGACTGGTCGAAGGTGTCGCCGGTGTCGTAGGTGGCCATTCCGAAGTCGTAGAGGCTCGCCTCGGAGCGCCGACCGGTGACGGTGGCCCGGCCGCCGTGCAGGGTCATCCGCACCTCGCCGCTCACGTGCCGCTGCGCGTCGTCGATGAAGGCGTCCAGCGAGTCCTTCAGCGGCGAGAACCACAGGCCGTCGTAGACCAGCTCACCCCAGCGCTGGTCGACGCCCCGCTTGAACCGGGCCAGGTCCCGCTCCACGGTGACCGCCTCCAGCTCCTGGTGGGCGGTGATCAGCGCGATCGCGCCGGGAGCCTCGTACACCTCGCGGCTCTTGATGCCGACCAGCCGGTCCTCGACCATGTCGAGCCGGCCCACGCCCTGCGCCCCCGCGCGCCGGTTCAGCTCCAGGATCGCCTG
Source organism: Micromonospora coriariae (assembly GCF_900091455.1). Taxonomy (NCBI): domain Bacteria; kingdom Bacillati; phylum Actinomycetota; class Actinomycetes; order Micromonosporales; family Micromonosporaceae; genus Micromonospora; species Micromonospora coriariae. The sequence continues at coordinate 344,116 of NZ_LT607412.1, forward strand.
GTACGGGGTGACCGTCTCGCCGTCGATGGCGACCGGTACGCCGGCGTCGAAGGTGATCACGACCTCGTCGGCGTCGCGGTCCTGCGACGGGTCGGAGGTGTACGAGTAGAGGTCCTCGATCGGGGCGTTCCAGATGTCCTCCAGGAAGCCGGTCTCCACCGCGCGGCCCCACAGGTTCTGGTCGATGGAGTACGGAGACTTGGCCGACACGTCGATCGGCAGCCCCTTCTCCTCGGCGAACGCGATCGCCTTGTCCCGCGTCCAGGCGAAGTCCCGGGCCGGCGCGATGATCTTGAGGTCGGGGGCGAGCGCGTTCAGGCCGACCTCGAACCGGACCTGGTCGTTGCCCTTGCCGGTGCAGCCGTGCGAGACGATCGTCCCGCCGTGCTTGCGCGCCGCGGCCACCAGGTGCTTGACGATCAGCGGCCGGGACAGCGCCGAGACCAGCGGGTAGCGGTCCATGTAGAGGGCGTTCGCCCGGATGGCCGGCAGGCAGTAGTCGGCGGCGAACTCGTCGCGCGCGTCGACCAGCTCGGACTCGGCGGCGCCGCAGTCCAGCGCACGCTGCCGGATGGCCTCGAGGTCCTCGCCGCCCTGCCCGACGTCGACCGCCACCGCGATCACCTCGGCGCCGGTCTGCTCGGCCAGGTAAGGAATGGCGACGGAGGTGTCCAGTCCCCCGGAGTACGCCAGGACGACCCGCTCAGTCATGTGGTGCTCCCTTCAACGTTGTCTTCCCTGCGGGCCCAGCCGGCGAGCTTCTCGCCGAGTGCGGCCCCGCCGACGGCCTCGCGGGCCACGACGAGGATGGTGTCGTCGCCGGCGATGGTGCCGACGATCTCGGGCAGGCCCGCTCGGTCCAACGCGCTGGCCAGGTACTGGGCTGCGCCCGGCGGGGTACGCAGCACTGCGATGTTGCCGCTGGAGTCGACCCCGTTGAGCAGCTCGCGCAGCAGCCGCACCAGCCGGGCGGGGGCCGCCTCGGCGTCGCGCAGCGGCCGGTGGCCGTCCTCGGGGATCAGGTAGACCGCCGGTCCGTCGCCGCCGCGCACCTTGACCGCGCCCAGCTCCTCCAGGTCCCGCGAGAGGGTGGCCTGGGTGACCGCGACGCCGTCGCCGGCGAGCAGGTCGGCCAGCTCGGTCTGCGACCGGACGGCCTTGTCACGGATCAGCTCGACGATCCGGGCGTGCCGCGCGGCGCGGGTCAGCGGGGCGGTCATCGGGACTCCCCGATCGTCGCGGCCCCGGCGCCCACCAGGAACGTGAGCAGCGCCTTCTGGGTGTGCAGCCGGTTCTCGGCCTGATCGAAGACCGCGCTCTGCGGGCCGTCGAGCACCTCGTCGGTGATTTCTTCACCGCGGTGCGCGGGCAGGCAGTGCAGCACGATCGCGTCCGGCGCGGCCTGGCCGAGCAGCTCCTTGTTGACCTGGTAGGGCAGGAACGGGGTGATCCGGTCCAGCCCGTCGTCCTCCTGCCCCATCGAGGTCCAGGCGTCGGTGGCCACCACGTCGGCGTCGCGGACCGCCTGGCCCGGATCGGTCAGGATCCGCACCGACCCGCCGGTGCCGGCGGCGATCTCCGCCGCCCGACTCACCACGCTCGGATCCGGTGCGAAGCCGGCCGGCCCGGCGACCCGCACGTGCATCCCGGCCGTCGCCCCGGCCAGCAGGTACGACTGCGCCATGTTGTTCGCGCCGTCCCCCACGTAGGTCAGGGTGCGGCCGGCCGTGCCGCCGCACCGCTCGCGGACGGTGAGCAGGTCGGCCAGCAACTGGCAGGGGTGGAAACCGTCGGTGAGCGCGTTGATCACCGGCACGCTCGCGCCCGCCGCCACCTCGGCGATCCGGTCGTCGCCGTGGGTGCGCAGCACGATGGCCGCGACGTAACGGGACAGCACGCGCCCGGCGTCGGCCAGCGACTCGCCCCGACCGAAGTGGGTGACCTGGGTGTCCACCACGAGGGGGTGCCCGCCCAGCTCGGCGATCCCGACGTCGAACGAGATCCGGGTGCGCAGGCTCTGCTTGTCGAAGAGCACCGCCACCGAGCGCGGCCCGGACAGCGGCCGGTGGCCGAACCGGTCCGCCTTCATCCGCGCCGCCAGGTCGAGAACCGTGGCCTGCTCGGCGGGCGAGAGATCGTCGTCGCGCAGAAAGTGCCGGCTCATGCGGTCGTCCCCGTCGTGGTCGTGATCGGCGTCGGGATCGTGGACGATTCCGACCCCTGCAGGGGTGCTGTCCCTGTGGGCTTTGCGGTGCCGGCGGCCGCGGGGGCCGCGGCGGCCAGGGCGGCGGGCAGCGCGGCGAGGAAGGCGTCCACCTGGGCGGTGGTGAGAATCAGCGGCGGGGCCAGCCGGAGCACGCCCGGCTGCACCGGGTTGACCAGGAAACCGGCCTCGCGCAGCGCCTCGGCGAGCACCGGCGCCACCGGCGCGGTGAGCGCCACACCGAGCAGCAGACCGGCGCCGCGCACCCCGGCGACCAGCGGGTGATTCAGGGCCTCGATCCCGCGGCGCAGCCGTTCGCCGACCCGCTTCACGCGATCGAGCAAACCCTCGTTGGCGATGGTCGCCACCACGGCGAGCGCGGCGGCGCAGCTGACCGGGTTGCCGCCGAAGGTGGTGCCGTGCGAGCCGGGGGTGAGCAGGTCGGCGGCCCGACCGAAGGCCAGCGTGGCGCCGAGCGGCAGCCCGCCGCCCAGCCCCTTGGCCAGGGTGACCACGTCCGGCTCCACGCCCTCGGCCTGATGGGCGAACCAGTGCCCGGTGCGGCCGATGCCGGTCTGCACCTCGTCGAGCACGAGCAGCGTCCCGTGGCTTGCGGTGATCCGCCGGGCGGCGGCGAGGTAACCGGCCGGGGGTACGAGCACGCCGTTCTCGCCCTGGATCGGCTCCAGGATCACCATGGCGGTGGCGTCGGTGACCGCGGCGTCGAGGGCGGCCACGTCGCCGTATTCCACGTGGGTCACCTCGCCGGGCAGCGGGCGGAACGGGTCGGCCTTGGCCGGCTGGCCGGTCAGCGCGAGAGCTCCCATGGTCCGGCCGTGGAATCCGCCCCGGGTGGCCACCACGTGGCTGCGGCCGGTGCGCCGGGAGAGCTTGAACGCCGCCTCGTTCGCCTCCGCGCCGGAGTTGGCGAAGAAGACCCGGCCGGGCCGGCCGGCGAGCGCCAGCAGCAGCTCCGCGAGGGCGACCGGCGGCTCGGCCACGTAGAGGTTGGAGACGTGTCCGAGGGTGGCGACCTGCTTCGAGACGGCGGCCACCACGGCCGGGTGGGCGTGGCCCAGGGCGTTCACCGCGATCCCGCCCACCAGGTCCAGGTATTCCCGGCCGGCGTCGTCGACCACGACGGCGCCGGCGCCGGAGACCAGCGCCATCGGCGGGGTGCCGTAGTTGTCCATCATGGACTGACTCCAGCGCTGCACAAGCGTGCTCATGACGGAATCACCATCGTTCCGAACCCTTCCGAGGTGAACACCTCGAGCAACGTGGAGTGCGCGACCCGACCGTCGACGACGTGCGCGGCCGGGACTCCTCCGCGCACCGCCCGAAGGCACGCCTCCATCTTCGGCACCATCCCCGACTCGAGGCTGGGCAGCAGTTTCGCCAGGTCGTCGTCGTTGATCTCGGAGACCAGGCTGGTGGTGTCCGGCCAGTCGGCGTACAGGCCGGCCACGTCGGTGAGGACGACGAGCTTGCGGGCCTGCAACGCGACGGCCAGCGCGGCGGCGGCGGTGTCCGCGTTGAGGTTGTGCAGCACCCCGTCGGCGTCCGGCGCGACCGTGGAGATCACCGGGATCCGGCCGGCCGTGATCAGGTCGGTCACCGCCGACACGTCCACCGACTCGACGTCGCCGACCTGGCCGACGTCGACCGGCAGCCCGTCCACGTACGCCGGGCGGCGCACCGCGGTGAACAGCCGGGCGTCCTCGCCGGAGAGGCCGACGGCGAAGGGCCCGTGCGAGTTGATCAGGCCGACCAGTTCCCGGCCCACCTGCCCGACCAGCACCATCCGGACCACGTCCATGGCTTCGGCGGTGGTCACCCGCAGGCCGCCACGGAACTCGCTGGTGATGCCGAGCCGGCCCAGCATGGCGGAGATCTGCGGGCCGCCGCCGTGCACCACCACCGGCTTGAGGCCGGCGTACCGCAGGAAGACCATGTCGGCGGCGAACGCCCGCTGCAACTCGGGGTCGGTCATGGCGTTGCCGCCGTACTTGACCACCACAGTGGAGCCGGAGAAGCGCGCCAGCCAGGGCAGCGCCTCGATCAGCGTCTCCGCCTTGACCTGGGCGCGGGTGAGGTCGGTGCTGAGGCTCATGTGGAGTACGCCGAGTTCTCGTGCACGTACGCGTGGGACAGGTCGTTGGTCCAGATCGTCGCGGCCGACGTGCCGGCGTGCAGGTCGATCCGGATGGTCACGTCCCGCCCGGTCAGGTCGACCTTCGAGCGGTCCTCGGCGGCGCCGCCGCCCCGGCACACCCACACCCCGTTGACTGCCACGTCGACCCCGTCCGGCTCGAACGCGGCGGTGGTCGTGCCGACCGCGGCGAGGATCCGCCCCCAGTTCGGGTCGTTGCCGAACAACGCGGTCTTGACCAGGTTGTTGCGGGCCACCGTGCGGCCCACCTCGACCGCGTCGTCCTCGTCGGCGGCGCCGACCACGTCGATGGCGATCTGCTTGGTGGCGCCCTCGGCGTCGGCGACCAACTGCTGGGCCAGGTCGTGGCAGGCCGCGGTGACCGCCGCGGCCAGTTCGGCAGGCGTCGGCTCGATGCCGCTCGCGCCGCTGGACAGCAGCAGCACAGTGTCGTTTGTCGACATGCAGCCGTCGGAGTCGACCCGGTCGAAGCTGACCCGGGTGGCCGCGCGCAGCACCTCGTCGAGCAGCTCCGGTCCGGCCACCGCGTCGGTGGTCAGAACGCAGAGCATGGTGGCCATCCCCGGCGCGAGCATCCCGGCGCCCTTGGCCATCCCGCCGACCGTCCAGCCGCTGCCCCGGGCCACAGTGGTCTTCGATCGGGTGTCCGTGGTCATGATGGCCTCGGCGGCGGCCGTGCCGCCGTCGCGCGACAGCCCCCGGATCGCCGAGCGGACGCCGGGCAGCAGCTTCGGCATGGGGAGCCGCTCGCCGATCAGCCCGGTGGAGCAGACCGCCACCTCCCCCGCGCCGAGCATCAGCCGCGGGCTGACCGAGGTCAGCGCGGCGGCGGTGTGCTCGGCGGTGGCGTGGGTGTCCTGGAAGCCGGCCGGGCCGGTGCAGGCGTTGGCGCCACCGGAGTTGAGCACGACCGCGCGGACCACGCCGCCGTTGACGACCTGCTGGGTCCAGAGCACCGGCGCGGCCTTGATCCGGTTGGTGGTGAAGACCCCGGCGACGCCGGCGTCCGGGCCGTCGTTCACCACCAGCGCGATGTCGGTGCCACCACTGGCCTTGAGGCCGGCGGCCACACCGGCGGCCCGGAACCCTCGGGGGGTGGTGACGCTCATGGGTTTACCCCCCAGATCGACAGGCCGGTGGTCTCCGGCAGGCCGAGCATCAGGTTGGCGTTCTGGACGGCCTGGCCGGCGGCGCCCTTGCCCAGGTTGTCCAACGCGCTGAGCACGATCAGTCGGCCGGAGTCCACGTCGACGGTGGCCTGCAGGTGGCAGGAGTTCGAGCCCAGCGTGGCCGCGGTGTGCGGCCACCTGCCCTCGGGCAGGACATGCACGAACGGCGCGTCCGCGTACGCCTGCGCCAGCACGTGCTGCGGGTCGACGCCGCGCGTCGGCACCGCGGTGACCGTGGCCAGGATGCCGCGCGGCATCGGCGCCAGGACCGGGGTGAGCGACAAGCCGGTCGCCCCGGACGCCTGCTTGATCTCCGGCACGTGCTGGTGGGTGCCCACCCGGTACGGCGACAGGTCCCCCATCACCTCGCTGGCCAGCAGGTGCGGCTTGGCCGCCCGTCCGGCGCCGGAGGTGCCGGAGGCGGCGACCACCACCACGTCGGCGGGGCTGGCCGCACCGGCCGCGATCAGCGGCGCGAGCGCCAGGATGATCGCGGCGGCGTAGCAGCCGGTGTTCGCCACGCGGGTGGAGGCGGCGATCAGCTCCCGCTGGCCGGGCAGCTCGGGCAGGCCGTAGGTCCACTGCCCGGCGTACGGGCCGCCGTAGTACTGAGCCCAGTGGTAGGGGTCGGCGAGCCGGTGGTCCGCCCCCAGGTCGACGATCCGCACGTGCGGCGGGATCTGGGCGGCCAGCACCGCCGACTCGCCGTGCGGCACGGCCAGGAAGACCAGGTCCGCGTCGGTGAGCGTCGTCGGGTCGGTCTCGCCGAACACCAGGTCGAGCCCGGTGAGCTGCGGGTGCACCACGTCGACGCGGTGCCCGGCCTGGCGGTGCGCGGTGGCGGCGACCAGGTCGAACTCCGGGTGCCCGGCGACCAGGCGCAGCAGCTCGCCCCCGGCGTAACCGCTCGCTCCGGCGACCGCGACTCGGATTCCCATACTCACCTCCGCATGACTATGCAACGAAGGCTAGCAGTCATGATCGAGGCACTGCAAGTTCATGCAGTGCATTGCATGGGAATGATGCGCGTGACGCCGGACACACGTCCGTCCCGGGTCGCGGGCGACCCGGCCGGGAACGAACGGAACGGAACCGGACGCGGATCCGTCGTCCCGACCGCACCTGAACCTCCGTTAAATCGACTAACATAACTGCCTGGCGGTGGTGCGGCCGGCCCGTCCGGCCCACGGGGGCACCCGACGGAGGACGCAGTGGGCCTGTCGTTCGAGATCCTCGGTCCGGTTCGGGTACGCCGCGACGGTCAGCCCGTACGGGCGCCGGCCGGCCGACCCACCGCCCTGCTGGTCACACTGCTGCTGCACGCCGGCGTGGCGGTCCCCGTCGAACGACTGCGCGAGGAGTTGTGGGGTGAGCGGGCGCCCGCCTCGGCCGTGGCGAATCTGCGCAGCCACGCCAGCCAGCTGCGCCACCTGCTGGACTCTCCCGGCGAACCGGTCCGGCTGCCCGCCGAGCACGGCGGGTACCTGCTCCGGGTCGAGCCGGGCGAGCTGGATGCCGCCGAGTTCGAGCGGCTCGCCACCGAGGGGCACGCGGCCCGCATCGGCGGGGAACCGGAACTGGCGGCCACCCTGCTGGGCCGTGCGCTGGCGCTCTGGTCGCCGATCGACCCGCCCCCGGCGTACGGGCCGGCGACCGCCGCGGCCTTCGACCGGCTGCGCGAGCGGCGGGCCGGCGCCCGGGAGACGTACGCGGCGTGCCGGCTGGACCTGGGCGACCGCGGTACGCCGGCGCTGCTGGGCCTGCTCCGCGCCCACCTGGCCGAGCATCCGCTGCGCGAGCCCGCGTGGGCGCTGCTGATGACCGCCCAGCACCGCGCCGGCGACCAGGCGGGCGCGGTGCAGACCTACCGGGCGGCGTGCCGGGCTCTCGCCGGCGAGTTGGGTGTGGCACCCGGGCCCGAGCTGACCGAGCTGTACCGGTCGGTCCGCCGGCGCGCGTCCCGGCCGGCGGCCCCGCCCCGGCGGCGTGGCACCACCCGCACCCGGGCCCGCCCGGTCGAGCCGCCCGGGCCGCGGGTGCCGCATGAGCTGCCCTGTCCCGCCGCGCCGTTCGTCGGCCGGCGGGCCGAGCTGACCCGGCTGCGCACCGCCCTCGCCAACGCCCGGCCGGAACCGGTCACCATCGCCGTCTACGGCATGGCCGGCACCGGCAAGTCGGCACTGGCGCTGCGCGCCGCGGCGGAGGCGCTGGACGCCTTCCCCGACGGCCAGCTCCACCTCGACCTCGGCGGGTCGGTCGCCGACGTCCCACCACCGCCGCTCCAGGTGGCCACCCGCGTGCTGCGGGCCCTGCGCGTGGGCGCCGGCGAGCCGGAGCCGACCACAGTGGCGGAAGCGCGGGCCCTGGTCCGATCGCTGCTGTTCGGTCGCCGGGTGCTGCTGGTGCTCGACAACGCCGCCGACGCCGCCCAGGTCGACGGCCTGCTGCCGGTGCGCGGAGGGTGCGCGCTGCTGGTCACCAGCCGCACACCGGTAATCACCGGCGACGGCCTGGCGCTGCGGCTCGACCCGCTCCCGCCCGTCGACGCGCTGGCGCTGCTGCGGGCCACCGCCGGGGACCGCCCGGTGGACGAGGAGCTGGCCGCCGCCTCGGCGGTGGTCAACCTCTGCGAGCGGCTGCCGCTCGCGCTGCGCACCGCGTCCCGCCGGCTGATCGAGGGGCCGCACTGGTCGCTGACCCGCCTGGCCCGGCGGCTGCGCGACGAGCGGTACCGGTTGGCCGAGACCGGGCTGCGGCCCCGGCTCAGCGCCAGCTACCGCCGGCTCGGCTCGGCGGCGCCGGTCTTCCGCCGGCTCGGCCAAGCGCACCCCGGGCCGGTCACCCCGGAGTTGGCAGCCGCGCTGACCGGGGCGCCGCGGGAGGACGCGGCGCGGGCACTGGACCGGCTGGTCGCCGCGCAGCTCGCCGAGCCGGCCGGCCCGGGCCGGTTCCACATCGGCGAGCTGGTCCGGCTCTACGCCGCCGAACTCGCCGCCACCGAGGCGAACGGGCACGCCGCCGGTCAGACCGGGGCCGGGGCGTCCTCCCGGTAGCCACGGGCCTGCAGGGTGAACAACCGGGCGTATCCGCCGGCGGCGGCGAGCAGCTGCCCGTGGTCGCCGCGCTCGACGACCCGGCCGTCGGCGAGCACCACTATGGCGTCCGCGTCGCGCACCGCGTTGAGCCGGTGCGAGATGAGCAGACTGGTCCGGCCCCGGCGCAGCTCGCCGAGCCGGCGGTGCAGGTCGTGTTCCGCCTCGGCGTCCAGGCCGGAGCTGGGCTCGTCGAGGATCAGCAGGTCCCGGTCGGCCCGCAGGAAGCCCCGGGCCAGCGCCACCCGCTGCCACTGGCCACCGGAGAGCACCACCCCGGCCTGCGGGTCGTCCCGGTCCGGCCCGTCGAAGAAGATCCGGGTCAGCAGGGTGTCGTAGCCGCGGGGCAGCGCGGTCAGCGCGTCGTCGATGCCGGCGTGCCGGGCGGCCGCGCGTAGCCGCTCCGGGTCGTCGCGGGCGCTGAGGTCGCCCAGCGCGATGTTCTCGGCCGCGCTGAGGTCGTACGGCATGAAGTCCTGGAACACCGCACCGAGGCGCTCCCGCAGCGCCGCCGGATCGAGCTCGCGCAGGTCGATCCCGTCCCACCGGATGCTGCCGCGTTCCGGGTCGTAGAACCGGCAGAGCAGCTTGACAAGTGTGCTCTTGCCGGCGCCGTTGAGCCCGACCAGCGCGGTGGTCGAGCCGGCCGGCAGGTACAGGTCCACCCCGCGCAGCACCCACGGATGCTGCGGCGAGTAGCGGAACCACACGTCGCGCAGCTCGATGCCCTCGGTCAACGGCGGCACCGGCCGGGGCGTGGCCGGCATCGGCAGGTCCGGCTCGACGTGCGCCACCTGGTCGTAGTGCTCGAAGAGCAGCAGCGCCTGGTGGATCGCGCCGAGCTGGCCGACCAGGCTGCCCAGCGCCCCCTGCACCCCCGGCACGGCGGCCAGGTAGATCACGACGTCGCCGGGGGTCAGCCCGCCGGCGAGCGCGACCGAGACGGTGTAGACCACGCCGATACCCGCCACTGCCGCGCCGAGCAGCCCGAGCACGGCCTGGGCCCGCACCTCCCGGCGGTCCAGCCGCTGCTCCACCCGGTGCATGGCGTGCAGCTCGTCGAGCATCCGGTCGCCGAAGAACCGCCCCAGCCCGAACAGCCGCACCTCCTTCGCCGCCGGCACGCCCACCAGCAGCTGGGCGAAGAACAGGTCCCGCCGTTGGAAGTGCTCCAACCGCAGCACCATCGCCGCGCGGGCCCGGTTGAGTCGCAGCTGCATCCAGAGCGTGGGCAACGCGGCGACCAGCACCAGCACCCCGATCAGCGGGTTGAGCACCAGCAGGACGCCGAGAAAGCCCGCCATCGCCAGCACGCTCTGCACCGCGCCGAACGCGTTGCCGGTCAGCTGGGTGGGGCCGAGGTGACCGGTCTGCTGGGCGGCCTGCAACCGGTCCTGGAACTCCGGATCCTCCAGCCGGACGAGGCCGATCAGGCGCTGCACCGCGTCGTACAGGCGGCGGCGCACCAGCCGGGACACCGCCCGTGACCGTTCCGCCGCCACGTAGGTACGCAGGTGCGGCAGGACCGTGCCGAGCGCGGCGGCAAGCGCCAGGCCGGCACCGAGCACGGTCAGCGGGACGCCGGTCGGGCCGCCACCGGTGAGCCGGTCCAGCAGCAGCTTGGTCAGCCCGGCGACGAGCACCGGGGTCAGCCCGGCCAGCACCGCGAACACCAGGTCGGCGGCGGTGCCCGCCGGGGCGGCCCGCCAGGTCAGGCCGAGGGCCGCCCGGGCGTGGCGAACAGCCCGTCGCGGTACCAGTCGGGGCTCGCTCACCGCGCCACCGGAAGGTCCAACCGGGCGATGCCGAACGCGGTCGACGCGACGATCCCGCGCTCGTCGAGCAGCCCGAACGCCGGGAACCCCTTGACACCGAACGCGAGCGGCAGCGCACCCGTACCTGGCTCGACGAAGACGGTCGCCAGGCCGGTGAACCGATCGGCGTACGGCTCGGTCTCCGGGCCCTTGCCGACCACCACGATCCAGACGTGCTCGGGGCCGCCCGGCATCGTCCGCGCCCGCTCGACCAGCAACGGCAGTTGCTCCTCGCAGTGCTCGCAGCTCGGCGAGAGGAACGCGACCAGAGTCATCGGCGGCAGGTCGGCGCGGCCGAGCACCCGGCCGTCCACTGTGGTCGAGACGAAGTCACCGGGAATCGAGCCGACCTCCAGCATCACCGCCGGCGGTTGGCCCTGCTGATCGCTGAGCAGGTCGGTGTGCTCGCGCAGCCGACGGATCACGCCGAGCAGCAGGATCAGGTTGAGCAGGCCGAGGGCGGCGACGAGGACGACGGCGACGGTCAGCAGCGCCATGGGGGGCTCCTTCGAAGATGGCGGGGATACGGGCCAGGGTCATGGCCGGCCGGCCGGGCGGGACGCCCGGGACGGGGTGGGGGCGAACAGGGTCACCAGGTCGTCGAGGCGGACCACCACTGCGGCGAGCGGGACAGCCACGCCGACGGCGAACAGCACCTGCGGCGCCGACGGAGCTGGCCCGGTCGCGGTGGCCCAGCCGAGCAGGCCCAGCAGCGCCACCGCTGTGAGAGCGAGGTTGCGCCCGACGTGCCGGGCGCCGATGGGCGCGTCACCGGCGCCGAAGCAGCGGCAGGCCGGACGGGCGCCCCGGTGCAGCGCCCGAACGATCGCGGCGGTGAGCACGCCGAGCAACCCCGCGGCCAACAGCAGCCCTGCGGGCACGGCACGGGGGACGGCGAGCAGCACGACCACGCCCGCCTCGGCGGCGACCGCGGCACGGGCCGCCGCGGGCGCCCACCGGGCGGGCACACCGAACTGGCCGACCGACCCGACGAACTCCGCGAAACCCGCCCGGGTCCGCAGCTTGCCGACGACCGCGACGAGGAACACCAGGGCCAGCAGCAACCTCGCGGTCAGTTCCAGCGCTCGCATCCGTACGCCACCTCCTTGCCGGGAGGCCCACGCTAGGAGCGCCGGATACATCGCTGATACATCGACCGCCGCCGTCGACACCGTCGGCTGTACCAGCGGTGTACCGGGCCGCCGTAGCGTCCCGGCAACGATCCGTATCGGGAGGAGGTGAACGGATGTTCCGTCGACTGGAGAGCCTGGGCGAGCGGATGCTCGGCGTGTTCGTGCCCAAGGTGACGGCGGCCGCCGGCTGTCCGCCGGACCCGTGGTGCGCGCTCTGTGGAACGTGCTACTTCAAGCGGTGCAGCCAGAACTTGGGCTGCCAGACGTTCTGCGGCAGCTGCGGCTACTACTGCAGCGCGGGCGCGAGCACGATGACCGCTCTCTGCTGAGGCGGTGACGGCGTGCCGCCCGGCCCTGGGCCGGGGGGCACGCCGTCCTGTGTGTCGGTTGCCCCTGGCGGGTCAGTCCGCGCGCAGGCGCGGCCGGACCACCACCCCCAGCACGTCCGGCTCGGGGATGTAGCCGCACTCGCGGGAGTCGTAGCTCTGCGACGGGTTGTCGCCGAGCACGACCAGCCGCCCCGTCGGCACCACCCGCTCGCCGCCCTGGCGCAGCAGCGGCACCCGGTCCACCGGCACCGGATCGCCCGGCACCGCGTACGCCCGTTTGATCAGCAGGCCGGGGCCGCCGGACGCGTCCGGGCGGGTCGGGTGGCCGGCGGTCATCCTGGCCGGGGCCACCACCACGACCACGTCGCCGGGACGGACCCGGGCCAGTGGCAACCGCCGGGCCAGCACCCGGTCACCGGAGCGCAGCGTCGGCTCCATGCTGCGCCCCACCACCGCGACCAGCAGCAGGTGCCGGCGGGCCCAGAGCAGGCCGGCGGTGGCCACCGAGAGCACGGCGGCCACCACGAGCCATCCCAGCACCGGCACCCCTCAGGCGCCGCGCAGGGTGGCGCCGAAGCGCTCGGCGGCCACGGCGACGGCCGCGTCCCGGGCGGCCACCGCCTCCTCGACGGTGAGCGTCCGGTCCGGCGCCCGGAAGGTGAGCTTGTACGCCAGCGACCGGCGACCCGCGCCCAGCTGCTCACCGGAGTACACGTCGAACAGTCGCACGTCCTCCAGCAGCTCGCCGGCGCCCGCCTCCAGCGCCCGACGCACCTGCTCCGCCGGCACCGACTCGTCCACCACCAGCGCCACGTCGATCAGCGCCGGCGGGAAGCTCGACACCGCCGGGGCGGGCCTCACCGGGGCGGACGGCAGCGCGTCCAGCGACAGCTCCATCGCGCAGGTCCGGCGGGGCAGCTCCAGCGCCGCCACCACCGCCGGGTGCAGCTCGCCGGCGTGCCCGACGACCATGCCGTCGACCCGCAGCTCGGCGCAGCGGCCGGGGTGCCACGGGGCGTACTCGGCGGCACGCACCTCGACCCACTCGTCGGGGATGCCGGCGGCGGCCAACACGTCGCGGGCCGCCTCGATGGCGTCCGCCCAGCCGGCCGCCCGACCCGGACCCCACCAGCCGGCCGGGTCGATGTCACCGGTCAGCACCACCGCGACGTGCACGGGCTGCGCCGGCACCACCGCGTCGGCGGCCGCGAACTCCTCGTCGGTGGGGCGCCGGTCCACGCCCATCGCCGGCGGGCTGCCGGCCCCGACGCGCGGGTGGAACACCGCCCCGATCTCGTAGAGCGCCACGTCACGGTGCCCCCGGCCGAGGTTGCGCTTGAGAATGCCGAGCAGCGGGCCGAGCAGCGTGGTGCGCAGCAGCGGCTCCTCCTCGGACAGCGGGTTGGCCAGCCGCACCGCGGGCCGGCGCGGGTCGTCGGCCGGCAGGCCCAGCACGTCGGCCAGCTCCGGCGACACGAACGGGTGCGCGAGCACCTCCACGTACCCCCGCTCGGCCAGCGATGAGGCGACCGCCCGGCGCCGGCGCTGCCGCGGGGTCAACCCGCGGCCCGGCGGCGCGGTCGGCAGCACCGACGGCACCCGGTCGTACCCGTCGAGGCGGACCACCTCCTCGACGAGGTCGGCCGGGTCGGTCAGGTCGGGCCGCCAGCTGGGTGGCGTGACGCTGAGCGCGACACCGGCGCCGCTGGCGACGCCGACCGCGCCCGGGTCCTCGGCCAACCGGTCCGCGCCCTGCGCGACCGTGCAGCCGACCCGCTCCAGCAGGGCGACCACCCGCGCCGGCGGGTACTCCACCCCGACCCGCCGGGTGGGCAGGTCGGCCGGCAGGGTGATCGGGGTACGCGGACGGACGTGGTCGATGTCCAGGATCTCCGCACCCGGAGTGCCGCCACCGTGCTCGGTGAGCAGCCGCACGGCCCGCTCCAGCGCGACCAGCGGCAGGGCCGGATCGACTCCCCGCTCCCAACGCTTCGCGGCCTCGCTGAACAGCTTGTGCCGGCGGGCGGTGCGCCCGACCATCGCCGGGTCCCAGTGTGCGGCCTCGAAGAGCACGTTGGTGGTGCCGGCGACGACCTCACTGGTTTCGCCGCCCATCACCGCGGCGAGCGAGATCGGGCCGGTGTCATCGCAGATCACCATGTCGTCGCCGGCGAGCACCCGCTGCACCCCGTCCAGGGTGGTCAGCTTCTCCCCCGGCTCGGCGCGGCGGACCACCAGCGGCCCGGCGATCCGGTCGGCGTCGAAGGCGTGCATCGGCTGGCCCAGCTCCAGCATCACGTAGTTGGTGATGTCGACCGGCAGCGAGATGCTGCGGATGCCAGCGGTGACGAGCCGCTGCTGCATCCACGACGGCGTGGGCGCGGTCGGGTCGACGCCGCGGACCAGGCGGGCGGCGAAACGGTCGCAGCCGACCGGGTCGCGCACCTCCACCGGGTACGCCGGCGCCTCGGTGCCGGTCGGCGCGGGCACCAGGGCCGGGTCGTGCAACGGCACGTCGAAGGCGTGCGACAGCTCCCGGGCCAGGCCGCGCAGGCTCAGCGCGTACCCCCGGTCGGGGGTGATCTCCAGCTCGAGCACCACGTCGTCGAGGCCGACCACCGGCCGCGCGTCGTCGCCCGGCTTGGCCGCCACGTCCGGCGGCAGCACGATGATGCCGGAGTGGTCGTCGCCCAGGCCCAGCTCCTTCGCGGAGCAGATCATGCCGTTGGAGTTGTGCCCGTAGGTCTTGCGGGCGCCGATGGCGAAGCCGCCGGGCAGTACGCCGCCGGGCAGGATCACCACCACCCGGTCGCCGGGGGCGAAGTTGCGGGCCCCGCAGACGATCTCCTGCGGCTCGCCGGTGCCGTTGGCGTCACCCACGTCGACCCGGCAGAACCGGATCGGCTTCTTGAAGCCGGTGAGCTCCTCGATCTCGCGCACCTCGCCGACGACCAACTGGCCGGTGACTGTCGCCCGCAGGTCCACCACGGACTCGACCTCGATGCCGAGGTCGATCAGGGCCTGCTCCAGGTCACCGGTGGGCAGGTCGGCGGGGAGGTCGACGTACTCCCGCAGCCAACTGACAGAAACTCGCATGACTTCAGACCACCGTTCCCGTGTCTCGTACCCGCATCGCCTACGCCCCGGTCCCGAGCGCCCGGCTGAACCGCACGTCGCCCTCGAAGAGATGGCGGATGTCGCTGACCCCGTGCCGGACCATCAGGGTCCGGTCGATGCCCATCCCGAAGGCGAATCCGGAGTAGACCTCCGGGTCCACGCCGCAGGCGCGCAGCACCCGCGGGTTGACCATCCCGCAGCCGCCCCACTCGACCCACTGGGGGCCGTCGCGGTGCTCCGGGAACCAGACGTCGAACTCCGCCGACGGCTCGGTGAACGGGAAGTAGTGCGGCCGCCACCGGGTCTTCGCCTCCGGGCCGAACATGGCGCGGGCGAAGTGGTCGAGCGTGCCCCGCAGGTGCGCCATCGTGATGCCCTTGTCGACCACCAGACCCTCGGCCTGGTGGAACACCGGGCTGTGGGTGGCGTCGATCTCGTCGGTGCGGTAGACGCGACCGGGCACGATCACGTAGATCGGCGGCTTGCGGCTGAGCATCGTGCGGGTCTGCACGGTCGAGGTGTGCGTGCGCAGCACCAGGCCGGAGCCCTCCGGTGCGATGTGGAAGGTGTCCATCAGCCCGCGCGCCGGGTGGTCGGCGGGGATGTTCAACGCGTCGAAGTTGACCCACTCCAGGTCGACCTCGGGGCCCTCGGCCACCTCGTAGCCCATCCCGACGAACAGGTCGCTTATCGACTCCATCAGGGTGCTCAGCGGGTGCCGGGCGCCGCGCGGACGCCGGTCGTAGGGCAGGGTGACGTCCACCCGCTCCTCGACCAGCACCCGCTCGGCCTGCTCGCGCTCGAGGACCTCGGCGCGGTCGGCGTAGGCGGTCTCGATCGCCCGGCGGGCCTCGTTGACCCGCTTGCCGGCATCGGACTTCGCGGCCGGCGGCAACGCGCCGATCTCCCGGCGGGCCAGCGAGACCGGGGACCGGTCACCGAGGTGCGCGGGGCGCAGCGCGGTCAGCGCGTCCGGGTCGGTGGCCGCCGTGAACGCCTTCGTGGCGTCGGCGACGGCCGCGGCCAGGGCGGCCGGGTCGAGCAGGGCGACCTGCTTCGGGTCGTACGGATCGTTGCGGTAGCTCATGGCGTACGGGCACTCCCTCACGGCGGCGCCAGCCCTCACCGGGGCGGCTAGGCGAGTCTACGGACGCGCGGCTGTGCCGCAGCCCGCCGGTAGGAGTCGTGCAGGGAGCAGGTCAGGCCCGCCGCCCGCCGACACCGGCGGGCTGGCTAAACGAACGCCGTGGCGCGTTCATCGACGGACGCTCTCCCCTGCGGTCTGTGCGCCGGTGTGGACACTCAGCGCTGTGCTCTCGCTGAAGCGTACAGGCAGACCGCGGCGGCCGCAGCCAGGTTCAGGCTCTCCGCGCGCCCGTGCAGCGGCACCCGGACCCGGGCGTCGGCCGCGGCGGCCAGCTCCTCGGACAGCCCGTGCGCCTCGGAGCCGAACAGCCAGGCGGTGGGCTCGGCGAGCCGTCCGGAATCGGCCAGGTCGTCCAGGTCGCTGTCGCCGTAGCCGGTGGTGGCGAGCACTGTCAGACCGGCGGTACGCAGCGCTTCGACCACCTCGACCGGGTCAGCGGCACGGACCACGTCGACGTGGAAGAGGCTGCCGGCGGAGGCCCGGACGCACTTGCCGTTGTACGGGTCGACGGCGTCGCCGGCGAAGACCACGGCGCCCGCCCCGGCGGCGTCGGCGGTGCGCAGCACGGTGCCGGCGTTGCCCGGGTCACGGATCTCGGCGAGCACCGCCACCAGCCGGGGCGTACCGGCGAGGGCCTGCTCCAGCGGCACGTCCAGGTGTCGGCAGACGGCGACCAGCCCCTGCGGGGCCACGGTCTCGGCCAGCGCGGCGAGCGCCTCGTCGGTCACCTCGGAGACCGGCACGTCGGCGCGGGCCGCGGCGGCGGCCAGCTCCGCGTACCGGTCGAGGGCGCTGGGCGTACCGAACAGCTCGGTGACCACCTCGGGCCGCGCGAGAGCCTCGCGGACCGCCTGCGGGCCCTCGGCCAGGAACCGGCCGGTGGCGTCGCGGTCCCGACGGCGCTGCAACCGGCGGGCGGCGACCACCCTGGGTGTACGCGGAGTGAAGGCCATGGTGTGCGGTCCTCCGGCACGATCGAGGCGCCCCCCGGACGGCGGTGCCGACACGGGAGACGCCTCGCTCTTGTGCGCGGGGATCAGGCGGCCTGGGCCGCCGCGCCGCCGGTACCCTCGGCCGCGACCGCGGCCCGGGCCAGCTCGACGATCGCCGCGAAGGCGGCGGCGTCGTTGACGGCCAGGTCGGCCAGGATCTTGCGGTCGACCTCGATGCCGGCCAGACGCAGGCCCTGGATCAGGCGGTTGTAGGTCATCCCGTTGGCCCGGGCGCCCGCGTTGATCCGCTGGATCCACAGCTGCCGGAAGTCGCCCTTGCGGTCACGACGGTCCCGGTAGGCGTACTGCATCGAGTGCAGCACCTGCTCCTTGGCCTTGCGGTACAGCCGGGAGCGCTGACCGCGGTAACCGCTCGCGGTCTCCAGCAGGGTACGACGCTTCTTCTGGGCGTTCACAGCCCGCTTGACGCGTGCCATCTCAACTCCTTCTTACGTAAAGGTGGCGCGCGTCAGCGGCCGAGCAGCTTCTTGATGCGCTTGACGTCGGCCTTGGCCAGTACGACCGTGCCGGTCAGCCGGCGGGTCTGGGTGGAGGGCTTCTTCTCCAGGTTGTGGCGGAGGCCGGCCTGCTGGGCAACGATCTTGCCCTTGCCGGTGACCTTGACCCGCTTACCCATACCCGTGTGGCTCTTCATCTTCGGCATGTGGAACGTCTTCTCCCCTGTTACTCGCCGCTGGTGTCGGCGGCGGTGCCGGTGTCACCGGCTGCTGCGGTCTCGCCGACCGCCGCGGTCTCATCGGCTGCCGGAGCACCGGATTCGTCCGCTGCCCGGTCCCGAGGTGCACCGCGGGACGCCGTGGCGGCGACCGCGGAGGCCTTGACGGCCCGATGCGGAGCGAGAACCATGATCATGTTTCGGCCGTCCTGCTTGGGAGCGGCCTCGACGTATCCCAGTTCCGTGATCTCGGATTCGAGCCGGCGCAGGAGCCGGTAACCCAGCTCCGGGCGGCTCTGCTCGCGACCGCGGAACATGATCGTCACCTTGACCTTGTCGCCCGCCTTGAGGAACCGCACCACGTGACCCTTCTTGGTCTCGTAGTCGTGCGGGTCGATCTTCGGGCGGAGCTTCATTTCCTTGATGACGGTCTGCTGCTGGTTACGCCGCGCTTCGCGCGCCTTGAGTGCGCTCTCGTACTTGAACTTGCCGAAGTCCATGAGCTTGCACACCGGCGGGCGCGCCATCGGCGCAACCTCGACCAGGTCCAGATCGACGTCCGCGGCCAGCTGAAGGGCGCGCTCCAGTGGGACGATGCCCACCTGCTCACCCTCGGGGCCGACCAGTCGGACCTCACGTGCCCGGATCTGCTCGTTCACGCGTGGTTCGACGCTGATGGGGCCTCCTCGAGTCGTTTCTGCTCTGTCACCGACCCCCGCGGCTCCCGGGTGGGAACCGACCCGGAAAGCAGAAGGCCCCGGCGTATGCCAGGGCCCGCTCGACCGGTCGGCACGATCACAGGATCGCGCATCCGGAACCGGGACGTGCCCGGAACCGGGGACCGGACCCGGCCACCGTAGCGGCGACTCGGGTGGGAGCAGGCGCTCCGCTTTCGTGGCTGTCTGCTCGCACGCGGAGACAGCCTGGTCGACTCGATAACACTACACCCCGGCTCCGGCCGACCCGGAACCGGACCCACCCCACCCGGCAGCCGACCGGGGATCCGCACCCTTTCGGGGCTGTTGCCCGGATCATGCCGGCCTGGTGGGGCCCGTGGCGGGTCAGCGGCCGGAGGCGCGCTCGGCGAGGCGGGACTGGTGCGCCTCGTGCAGCCGGCGCAGCGCGCGGACCCCGTCGACGGCCAGTTCCTTGTCGGCAGCCTGCAGGGCGACCATCGGCAGCAGGTCGTCGTCGTGCAGCTCCAGGCTCGCCCAGGGCGCGCCGCGGTCGAAGCGGACGCCGCGGACGACCTCCCAGGGCAGCGTGTACGAGCTGATGATGTTGCGCACCCGGACTCCGCGCGCGTCGGCCTCCACCCGCGGGCGGGTGAACAGCAGGAAGCCCAGCGCACCGAAGATGCCCAGACCGATCATGGCGATCTGGTCGCCGCGCTGGAAGCTGCCGTAGCCGTTGCCGGTCGGGCCGCTCAGCGAGGTGGCCACCAGGGCGAACACCACCACCAGCGCGACCGCCGAGGACCAGCAGACCACCCGGATGCGGCGCGGCTTCAGGCGGACCAGCTTGGTATCACTCACCCCACCAGTCTGCCATCCGCGCCCGCCCGGGGACGGCACCACCCGCCGTGCCACCGCCACACCCGTGGGGGATCGACTCCAGATCGGCGATGTGGGGGTGTCCCGGCGCGCGGACACCCCCAGATCGCCGATGACGAGTGGATCAAGCCTGGCCGCCCAGCCGGTGGCGACCGGACGGTCGTCAGAGCCGGCAGGCGTGGATGTTGGTGACCAGGATGGCCCGGGCGCCCAGCTCGTACAGCTCGTCCATGATCCGGTGCACGTCGTCGCGGAGCACCATCGCCTGCACCGCCACCCATCCCTCGCGGTGCAGCGGCGACACCGTGGGCGACTCGATGCCGGGGGTCAGCCCGCTGGCCCGGTCCAGCAGACCGGCGGGCACGTCGTAGGCGAGCATCACGTATCGGCGGGCCACCAGCACGCCGTGCAGGCGGCGCAGCAGCTGCTCGGCCTGCGGGTGCCCCGACGCGCCCGCCCGGCGGACCAGCACCGCCGAGGAGCGCAGCAGCGGCTCGCCGAAGACCACCAGGCCCGCCTGGCGCAGGGTGGCGCCGGTTTCCACCACGTCGGCGACCACGTCGGCGACGCCGAGCCGGACGGCGTTCTCCACCGCGCCGTCGAGGCGGATCACGTCGGCCTTGACGCCCAGCTCGCCGAGGTGCCGCTCGACCAGCCCCGGGTACGCGGTGGCGATCCGGTGCCCGCCCAGGTCCCGTACCGAGGCGATGTCGTCGGGGCGGGCGGCGAAACGGAAGGTGGCCTGGCCGAACACGAGGTCGACGACCTCCTCGGCCGGCGCGGCCGAGTCGATCAGCAGGTCCCGGCCGGTGATCCCGAGGTCGAGGTCACCGGAGCCGACGTAGGTGGCGATGTCCTTGGGGCGCAGGTAGAAGAACTCGACATCGTTGGACTCGTCGCGGCAGACGAGATCCTTGGGGTCGGTGCGCTGGCGGTAGCCCGCCTCGCGCAGCATCTGGGCGGCCGGCTCGGCCAGGGTGCCCTTGTTGGGAATGGCGACACGCAGCATGACGGAGTGCTCCTTCGATCCGGATGGCGATCAACGGGTGGGGCACTCACAGATGTCGGTAGACGTCCTTGAGTTCGAGACCGCTGGCCAGCATCAGCACCTGGACCTGGTAGAGCAGTTGGGAGATCTCCTCGGCGGTGCGCTGCGGCCCCTCGTGCTCGGCGGCCATCCACGACTCGGCCGCCTCCTCGACGACCTTCTTGCCGATGAAGTGCACCCCCTTGTCCAGGGCAGCGACGGTGCCCGAGCCCGGGGTGCCGGCGGCGGCCTTGGCCTGCAGCTCGGCGAACAACTCCTCGAACGTCTTCACGGAACGCGATTCTTCCAGCCGACCGGTCAGCCGCTGAAGCCGACCCGCTGACCGTTGTGGACGAGCGTCTGGACGGCCAGCGCGGCGTCGAGCGCGGCGACGGTGGCCGACCAACCCTTGTCCTCCGCCGACCCGGGCAGCCCGGCCCGGTCCCGGGCCTGTTCGATGGTCTCCACGGTGAGCACCCCGTGCGCCACCGGCTTGCCCTCGTCCAGCGCCACCCGGGTCAGCCCGTCGGTGACCGAACGGCAGACGTAGTCGAAGTGCGCGGTGGCGCCGCGGACCACCACGCCGAGCGCGACCACCACGTCGCAGCGGCGCGCGAGGGCCTGGGCGACCACCGGCAGCTCGACCGAGCCGGCGACCCGGGCCACCACGGAACGGGCGCCGCACGCCTCGGCCGCGGCCACCGCCCGCTCCAGCATGTGGTCGGTCAGCTCCCCGTGCCACCGGGCGGCCACCACCCCGACGGTCAGCCCCGCGGCGTCCACCGTGCCGACTCCCGGCTCACCGAAACCCGCCATCGTCATGCTCCGATCTCATCGTTGGCGACCGGACGCCCCAGCGGCGCCTCGCTCACCTCGTCCAACTCGTCCAGCAGGTGACCCATCCGGTCCCGCTTGGTGCGCAGGTAGCGCAGGTTCTCCGGGTGCGCGCCGGCCGGCAGCCCCTCCCGGCCGGTGATCGTCAGCCCGTAGCCCTCCAGCCCGGCCCGCTTGGCCGGGTTGTTGGTCAGCAGCCGCATCGAGCGCACGCCCAGGTCGTAGAGGATCTGCGCGCCGGTCCCGTAGTCCCGGGCGTCGGCCGGCAGACCCAGGTCGAGGTTGGCGTCCACGGTGTCCCGGCCGAGGTCCTGCAACTGGTACGCCTGCAGCTTGTGCAGCAGCCCGATGCCGCGCCCCTCGTGTCCGCGCACGTAGAGCACCACGCCCCGGCCCTCCCGGGCGACGCGGGCCAGCGCGGCGTCCAACTGCGGCCCGCAGTCGCAGCGCAGCGAGCCGAACACGTCCCCGGTGAGGCACTCGGAGTGCACCCGGACCAGCACGTCCTGGCCGTCGCCGAGGTCACCCAGCACCATCGCGACGTGCTCGGCCGGGTCGTGCTCCGCGCGGTAGCCCAGGGCCCGGAACACCCCGTGCCGGGTCGGCATCCGGGCGTCCGCGACCAGTTCGACCTGCTTCTCGGTCCGCCGCCGGTACGCGATCAGGTCGGCGATGGTGATCAGCGTCAGGCCGTGCTCCGCGCAGAACTTCTCCAGGTCCGGCACCCGCATCATGGTGCCGTCGTCGTTGACCAGTTCGCAGAGACCGCCGGCCGGCCGCAGCCCCGCCAGTCGGGTCAGGTCGACGGCCGCCTCGGTGTGCCCGGGACGGCGCAACACCCCACCCTCCTTGGCCCGCAGCGGCAGGACGTGACCCGGGCGGACCAGGTCGGCCGGACCCGCGGCGGGGTCGCCCAGCAACCGGGTGGTGTGCGCGCGATCGGCGGCCGAGATGCCCGTGGTGACGCCCTCACGGGCGTCCACGGTGACGGTGTACGCGGTGCCGGTCCAGTCCTGGTTCTGGTGCACCATCTGCGGCAGAGCGAGCCGATCGCAGTCGGCGCCGGTCAGCGCGACGCAGAGGTAGCCCGACGTGTACCGGATCGTGAACGCCAGCAGCTCCGGGGTGGCCAGCTCGGCCGCGAAGATCAGGTCGCCCTCGTTCTCCCGGTCGGCGTCGTCGACCACGACGACCGGCCGGCCGGCGGCGATCTCGGCGACCGCCTGCTCAATGCTCCCGAAGCTGGTCATGCGACGGCCTCCGTGTAGGTGGGCGGGATCGAGACGGCCGGCCGGACGGCGCGCGAGGTGCGCCACCAGGCCGCGAAGCCCCAGGCGCAGAACGCGCCGTAGACCAGGTACATGGCCGCCGACGGGTAGAACCCGCCGCGCAGCAGCAGCGGCACGCCGACCGCGTCCACCGCGATCCAGACCAGCCAGAACTCCACCCAGCCGCGGGCCATGCCGTAGGTGGCCAGCAGGCTGCCGGTGAGGATCCAGGCGTCCGGCAGCGGGCCCCAGGAGCCCAGTGCGTCGAGCACCGGGTACGCCGCGGCGGTGCCGACCGCGGCGGCCAGCAGCATCCCCAGCCGCTCCCGACCGGTGGCCCAGCGTGGCTGCACCGCGGCTCGCCCGGCGTCGGCGCGGCGG
Organism: Micromonospora coriariae; assembly: GCF_900091455.1. Lineage (NCBI taxonomy): Bacteria > Bacillati > Actinomycetota > Actinomycetes > Micromonosporales > Micromonosporaceae > Micromonospora > Micromonospora coriariae. The sequence continues at coordinate 367,024 of NZ_LT607412.1, forward strand.
TTGCGCCGCCAGCGCCACCAGCCGTAGACGCTGACCGCGAAGAAGAACACCTGCCGGCCGGCCTGCCCGTAGAGGTCGTGCTCCTGCGGGGTGGCGAACACCCCGCCGAGGAAGACGGTCAACAGCAGCGCGTTGCCGATCATGCCAACCGGCCAGGCCCAGACCACCCGGCGCAGGCCCAGGAGCGCGGAGACCAGCCCGAACACGTTGCCGACGATCTCGCGGACCAGCACCGGCGAGCCGGCCACCTGCACCTGGGCGTCCAGCAGCCAGCCGAGCGGGCCCATCAGGCCACCCCGCCCGTGCTCGAGGCCACCCCGTGACCGTCAGCGTCGGTGAGCCGGGCGCCGAGCAGCCGCTCGACGTACTTGGCCAGCACGTCGACCTCCAGGTTGACCGGGTCGCCGACACCCTTAGCGCCGAGCGTGGTCAGCTTGAGCGTGGTCGGGATCAGACCGACGGAGAACTGGTCCGCGCCCACCTCGGCAACGGTCAGCGAGACGCCGTCGATGGTGATCGAGCCCTTCTCCACCACGTACCGGGCCAGAGCGGCGGGCAGCCGGAACCGGACCGTCTCCCACTGCTCGGCCGGCTGCCGGGAGATCAACTCACCGACCCCGTCCACGTGCCCCTGCACCAGGTGCCCACCGAGCCGGCTGCCCAGCGCGGCGGCCCGCTCCAGGTTGACCGGGTCGCCGGGGCGCAGCGCGCCCAGCGCGGAGCGGCGCAGCGTCTCCCCCATCACGTCCGCGGTGAAGACACCGTCCGCCGCCTCCACCACGGTCAGGCAGACGCCGTTGACCGCGATGGAGTCGCCATGGCGGGCGTCGGAGGTGACCAGCGGGCCGCGTACGGCGACCAGCGCCGAATCGCCCGCCGTCGACGACACCCGGACGACCTCGCCCAGCTCCTCGACAATGCCGGTGAACATGTCAGCCCTCCCTCTTACGGGGCAACGCGGTGATCCGGAGATCCGGACCGATCTGCGTAACGTCGACGAACTCCAGATCAATTGCCTCAGCGATGGTGCTCACCCCGGCGTCGACCAGAGCGGTCGGACCGGCGCCGAGCAGCCGCGGCGCGACGTACCCGACGATCTTGTCGACCAGGCCGGCGGCGAGGAACGCCCCGGCCAGCCGGGGGCCGCCCTCCAGCAGCACCGCGCGGACCCCGCGCTGGTGCAGCGCCGCGAGCAGCGCCGGCAGGTCGACCCGGCCGTCCGGGCCCGCACCCACCTCGGCTGCGGTCGCGATCCACGTCCGTGCGGCGCCGTCGCGGACCCGGGCGTCGGCCGGGGTACGCCCCGAGCTGTCCACGACCACCCGCAGCGGCTGCCGGATGGCCAGGCTGCCGTCGCGCAGGTTGCGGGCGGTCAGTCGGGGATCGTCGGCGAGCACGGTGCCGACCCCGGCGATGACCGCGTCGACCGTGCCGCGCAGCGCGTGCACGTCGATCCGGGCCGCCTCCGAGGTGATCCACATGCTGGTTCCGTCCGCCGCCGCGGACCGGCCGTCCACCGTGGCGGCGTACTTCCAGATCACGTACGGCCACCCCCGGCGCATCGAGGTCAGCCAGGCGACGTTGCCGGCCTCGGCCTCGTCGCCGCGTATCCCCAGGTCCACCCGGACCCCGGCGGAGCGCAGCGTGGCGGCGCCGCCGGTGGCCACCGGGTTCGGGTCGGGTACGGCGATCACCACCCGGCCCACTCCGGCCTGAACCAGCGCGGTGCTGCAGGGGCCTGTGCGGCCGGTGTGGTCGCAGGGTTCCAGAGTGACCACCGCCGTGCCGCCGCGAGCGCGCTCCCCGGCCTGGGCGAGCGCGACGATCTCGGCGTGCGGCCCGCCGGCGTAGGCGTGGAAGCCCTCACCGACGACCGCGCCGTCCGCGTCGAGCAGCACGCAGCCGACCACTGGGTTGGGGCTGGTGGTTCCCAGCCCGCGCGCCGCCAGCTCGATCGCGCGTCGCATCGCCTCATCGACGGAGACGCTGGCCATCGCCCTGTCCCTGCCCTCTCACTCGCCGGTCCGCGCGCGGGCGGTCAGGGAGGCGGCATGGGCCGCAGGGCATGCGGCGGCGGATTCCGGGTACGGCTCAGCCGCCCCGGGGGGTCGGCACGGCACGCTGAGGCCAGCGGCCGGCTCGGACCCGTCCGTCCCGCGCGCTGTCTCCCATCCGGACTGTCTGGGCGCGGACGAACCGCCCCCAACCGTCGGCCCCGGATTCTCACCAGGTCCACCGGGCGGCACAGCCGTCCGGGTCGCGGGCTTACCACGGTTGGACCGTGGATCACCGCCGGTTCGGAATTTCACCGAGTCCCGCCAGCGCGTGGTGGGTACTCCGGCAGTCTTACACGCAAACGGGGGTCCGTCGCTACCGAGGCGAGCTACTTCACAGCCGGATCACGCTCACGTGACGCCGCGCCGCCGGTCCACCGCCACGTACGACCCGGGCTGGCTCTTGGCCACCGTCTTCATCTCGGAGGCCACCGCGATCGCCTCGAGCGGGTCGGTGAACCGCTTGCCGGCGTCGGAGAGGGAGACGCCGATGGAGAGGGTGACCAGGGCCGCGCGACGGATGGTGCCGCGCCGGTCCTTCAGCTCGACGAAGCCGCGCTCGCGGTCGGTCGGGTCGTAGAGCGTGTCGGCCGCCTTCTCGAAGTCGACCACCGCCCGGGAGGTCAGCGAGCGGACCTGGTCCGGGGCGCAGACGATGACGAAGTCGTCGCCACCGACGTGGCCGAGGAAGGCCGGTGGCAGGCCCACCGCCACCACCGCCCGGTGCAGGCTGCGGGCCAGCGCGGAGATGAAGTCGTCGCCGCGGACGAAGCCGTACCGGTCGTTGACGCTCTTGAACCGGTCGATGTCGATGTAGCCGACCGCGTAGTCCACCCCGTGCCGGACCCGGTCGCTGATCTCCCGGCGGATCCGGCTGTTGCCGGGCAGCCCGGTCAGCGGGGAGACCTCCCGGAACTCCTTGTTGCGCCGCAGGGTCGACGAGACCCGGGCCACCAGCTCGGCGGTGTCGAACGGCTTGACCAGGTAGTCGTCGGCGCCGGCGCTGAGCCCGTGCACCTTGTCGACGGTCATCCCCTTGGCCGTCAACATGATCACCGGTATCGCGGAGGTCATCGGGTCGGCGCGCAGCCGCCGGGTCAGCTCCAGCCCGTCGATCCGGGGCATCATCAGGTCGACCACGGCCAGGTCGGGCCGCTGCCGCTCGATTATCTCGAGGGCCTCCTGGCCGTCGCTGGCGTGGATCACCTCGAAGCCGTGCAGCCGCAGGTTGAACTCGACGAAACGGGCGATGTCCTCGTCGTCGTCCACGACGAGGATGATGTCCTTGCGGTCACCCTCGGGGTCCACCTCAGGCCCCGGGAGCCGCGCGTTCCGCCAGCGCCCGCAGGTGACGTACCGCCTCCGCCGGGTCGGCGGCACCGTAGACGGCGGTGCCGGCCACGAACGCGTCGGCGCCCGCGGCGGCCGCCTGCTCGATGGTGTCGGCGGCGATCCCACCGTCCACCTCGATACGCAACTCCAGGTGCCCGGCGTCGACGTGCCCGCGGGCGGCGCGGACCTTGTCCAGCAGTTGCGGGATGAACCGCTGCCCACCGAAACCGGCCTTGATCGTCATGATCAGCAGGGTGTCGAAGCTGGGCAGCAGCTCCAGATACGGCTCGATCGGGGTGTCCCGGTCGATGGCCAGCCCGGCCTTCGCGCCGGCGGAACGCAGGTCCTTGGCGAGCGCCACCGGGTCGTCGCACGCCTCGGCGTGGAAGGTCACGTTGTACGCCCCGGCGTCGGCGTAGCCGGGGGCCCACCGACGCGGGTCCTCGATCATCAGGTGCACGTCGAACGGCAGCGCGGTGACGGCCCGCAGGCTCTGCACCACGGGCAGACCGATGGTCAGGTTCGGCACGAAGTGGTTGTCCATCACGTCCACGTGCAACCAGTCCGCGGCGTCCTCGACGGCACGGACCTCTTCGGCGAGGTGGGCGAAATCGGCGGCCAGGATGCTCGGCGCGACGATTGGCGGCGGTACGGTCACCGGGCCAGTGTACGAACGCGGCAACCCGCCGCCCCAGCGCGGCACCATCGGGGACGCGCTGTGATCCAGCAGTGACCAGTGGTGCAGAATTGGCCGGTCCGGACCGCCGAATCCGGACGAACAGACCTCAGCGGCTGGCCGATCGACGGAAACGCGACGACACTCCAACCGGGACAGTGCCGTAGGCTGCACGCCCGCCGGGGTCTCGCCGCGGGGCGCGGTGACCGGTCGCCAGCTCCCGGGAGGGCGGACGATGCGACGGTGGCTCGGAGCGCTGGCGCTGGCCGGCGCCACGACGATGCTGCTGGCCGGCTGCGGGCCGGCGCGAGGCGCCGACGGTGACCTCACCGACGACTGGCCGGCGCTGCGGGCCCCGAAACCGTTCACCCCCGCCACCGACACCTGCCTGCCCCGGATCACCTCGATCGTGCAGGCCAGCACGTACGAGACGGTGGACTGCGCCCGCAGCCACCTGGCCGAGGCGATCCACGTCGGCGCCTTCGCCGGCCCCGCCGCACTCGCCGCCACCCGGCCGCAGCCGGGATCGAAGGCACTGCGGACCGCCCGCGCCGAATGCGACCAGCGGGCCCGGGAGGTGCTCGGCGGCGACTGGCACACGGCGCGGCTCACCCTGTCCCTCTCGCTGCCCTCCGCACCCGCCTGGAGCGGCGGCGCGCGCTGGTTCCGCTGCGACCTCAGCGAGACCGACAGCATCGACAACACCCGGCCGGTGAACCGCACCGGCAGCCTGCGCGGCGCGTTGATCGGTGACACACCACTGACGCACAGGTGCTTCGACCCCAAGCTGATCGGCGACAACCTCAACTACATGGCGCCGGTGCTCTGCACGGAACCGCACCGCGCCGAGTTCGTCGGCGTCTACCTGGAACGGGACATGAGCTGGGCCGACTTCACCCGCTCCGCCGACCAGGCGCACCAGCGCTGCATGGCCCTGATCGCCACGTACGCCGCGGTGCCGAACAACAGCGACCTGCCGTACCGGGCCGGGTCCATCTACTACCCGCCGTCACAGCGGGAGTGGGAGGAGGGTGACCGTGGGGTGCGCTGTTTCCTGTGGAGTGACGACCGCAAACTCACCCGCTCGATGCGCAATGCGGGCCCACAGGGACTACCCGCGATCTGAGCACCGGTGCCGTATGCTGCTGCGCCGTGGCGCTACCGACCGGCTGGGGGCCGGGCGGAGACCACCAGCGGCGGGAGGTCGGGGGATGCGACGGTGGTTGGCGGCGCTCGCCGTGGGCACGACGGCGGCCCTGGCGCTGACCGGATGCGGCGCGCCCGCCGGAGTCGACCGGAACCTCATCGACGACTGGCCGGCGCCCGTCGCGGCGCAGCAGTTCGTTCCCGCCGCCGAGGTCTGCCACCACGACGCCCAGCAGGTCGGCTATCTGACCGGATACAACCCGGTGGCGTGCACCGAGTCGCACCGGGTGGAGACCATGCACGTCGGCACGCTCACCGGCCCGGGCACGGACCGCGGAACACCCCCGCCGCCCGGCTCGGTCGGCATGCGGACCGCGCAGGCCAGCTGTGACAAGGAGATCAGCAAGGCGGTGGGTGCCGACTGGCGCTCCGGGCGCCTCGGCCTGACCGTCGTGCTGCCGTCCGCGCAGGCCTGGGCCGGTGGCGCCCGTTGGTACCGCTGTGACGTCACCGAGATCGCCAGCATCGACGACACCTCCGTCGGCCTGCGCACCGGCAGCCTGCGGGGCGCGCTGACCGGCGCGGCGCCGCTGGCGTACCGCTGCTTCAACCCCAAGCTGGTCAAGGACGACATCGACGAGATGGTGCCGGTCTCCTGCACCAGCCGGCACCACGCCGAGTTCGTCGGGATCTGGCAGGCCCCGGACATCAGCTACGCCGAGTTCAACCGCACCACAAAGCGGACCCACCGGGCCTGCCAGACGGTGACCGCCAGGTACGCCAAGGTGCCGGACAACTCCCAGCTCGACTTCCGTACCGGAACGATCTACTACCAGCCGTACGAGCAGGAGTGGAAGAACGGCAACCGCGGCGTGCAGTGCTTCCTGTGGATCAGCGACCGGAACCTGACCCGCTCGATGAAGGGCGCCGGCACCAAGGGCCTCCCGGTCACCTGACCAACGCATTTCTGTGAAAGGAAGGGTCCCTTATTAACGCCTGGCGTTAACAAGGGACCCTTCCTTTCACTAAAGCTCAGCCTCGGCGCAGGACGGCCAGGAACATCGCGTCGGTGCCGTGCCGGTGCGGCCAGAGCTGCACGGTGGGGCCGTCCCCCAGACCCGGCATCCCGGCCGGCAGCAGCGGCCGGGCGTCCACGAAGTCGACCGGCACCCCGCTGCGGCGAGCCGCCTCGGTCACCGTCACGTGGGTCTCCACGGTGTGCGGCGAGCAGGTGACGTAGGCGACCAGCCCACCCGGACGGACCGCGCGCAGCGCCGCACCGAGCAGCTCCCGTTGCAGCCGGGTCAGCGGCGGCAGGTCCGAGGGCTGCCGACGCCAGCGCGACTCCGGCCGGCGGCGCAGCGACCCCAGCCCGGTGCACGGGGCGTCCACCAGCACCCGGTCGAAGTGCCCCTCCGGCAGCTTCGGGTCCGCACCGACCTCACGGCCGTCCATCGCCAGGACCGTCACCGGCAGACCCCGGGTCGCCTGGGAGACCAGCCGCGCCCGGTGCTCGGCCACCTCCACCGCGGTCACCCGGGCGCCACGCTGCGCGGCCAGCGCGCCGAGCAGCCCGGCCTTGCCGCCCGGACCGGCACACAGGTCCAGCCAGCGTCCGTCCGGGCCGTCCAGCGGCGCGTCGGCGAGCGCGCCGGCCACCAGCTGGGAGCCCTCGTCCTGGACATGGGCCCGGCCGTCGACCACCGCCGGCACGTCGCCGGGCGCGCCACCGGGCAGGTAGACGGCGTACGGCGAGAACGCGCCGGGCGCCCCGCCGACCTGGTCGGCCAGCTCCACCGGGTCGATGAGGCCGGGCCGGGCGCACAGGTGCACCGGCGGGCGCTCATTGTCCTCGATCAGCAGTCGGGCCGTCTCGCCCAGATCGCCGCCGAGCGCCTCGGAGAACGCCCGCACGATCCACTGCGGATGGCTGTACGCCAGCGCCAGGTGCCCGACCGGGTCGGTCTCCATCGGCGGGGCGAGCTTCGCCACCCAGCCGTCCACATCGAGGGTGGACACCTCGCGCAGCACCGCGTTGGCGAACCCGGTGGCGCCCGGCGCGACCGCGCGGACCAGGTCCACGGTCGACGAGACCGCGGCGTGCGGGGGCACCCGGGTGTGCAGCAGCTGGTACGCCCCGAGGCGCAGCGCGTCGCGTACCGGCGGGTCGATCCGGGCCACGTCCCGGCCGGCCGCGTCGGTCAGGATCGCGTCCAGGGTGCCCAGGTGGCGCAGGGTGCCGTAGGTCAGCTCGGTGGCGAAGGCCGCGTCCCGGCCGTACAGCCCCTCCTCGCGCAGGATGGTGGGCAGCACCAGGTTGGCGAACGCGTCGTCGCGGTGCACCGCGGCGACCGCCTCGTACGCCGCGCGCCGCGGGCGGTCCAGCGGCGGCCGGACCGGCCGGCGGTCCCCGCCGCGCCCGGCCGACGGGCCGCCACGCGTCGGGCGCGTTCCCTCCGGGGCGGTCACGCGAACTCCTCGCCGGTGCTGACCCGGACGCCACGCGCCCAGTCGGTCGCCGGCATGGCCCGCTTGCCGGCGGCCCGGACCTCGCCCAGTCGCACCGGCACGGTGGCCGTGCCGGCCAGCACCCGGGCCTTCTCCACCAGCAGCTCCCCCGGCTTCAGGTCGGGGCCGTCGGCCGCCGCCACCACCGGGCCGAGCTTCACCCGCTCGCCCCGGAAGGTCGTCCAGGCGCCCGGGGCCGGGGTGCAGGCCCGGATCCGCCGGTCCACAGCGAAGGCCGGGTCGGTCCAGCGCACCCGGGCGTCCTCCACTGTCAGTTTCGGTGCCAGCGACACGCCGCCGGCCGGCTGCGGCTCGGCACGGGCGGCGCCGTCGGCGATCGCGTCGAGCACCGCCACCAGCAGCCCGGCGCCCGACACGGCGAGGCGCTCCAGCAGGTCACCGGAGGTGTCGCCGGGGTGGATCTCGTCGGTCAGGGTGCCGAAGACCGGACCGGTGTCCAGGCCCTGCTCCAGCTGGAAGACGCTGGCCCCGGTCAACTCGTCGCCGTGCAGCACCGCGTGCTGCACGGGAGCGGCGCCGCGCCAGGCGGGAAGCAGCGAGAAGTGCAGGTTGATCCAGCCGTACCTGGGGATCTCCAGCGCGGCCGGCGGCACCAGCGCGCCGTAGGCGACCACCGGCACGCAGTCCGGGGCGAGCTCGCGCAGCCGGTCCAGGAACTCCGGGTCACGGGGGCGGGCGGGGGTGAGCACCTCGACGCCGTGCTCGTCGGCCCACTCGCCGACCGGGGAGCGGGACAGGCCGCGCCCGCGTCCGGCGGGCGCGTCCGGCCGGGTGACCACCGCGACCAGCTCGTGCCGGGAGGCGGCGACGGCTGCCAGGGCGGGGACCGCGACGGCCGGCGTACCGGCGAAGATCACACGCATCCGGGTCACCGACCCAGACCGAAGGGGCTGCCCGCGGCGTGCGGGTTGACCTTGACCACCGGCGGGGCCGACGGGTCGTACCACTCGGCCTGGCGGATCGCCTTCATCGCCTCCTTGCGACCGGCGGCGTCGAGCCGGTCCAGGAAGAGCACGCCGTCGAGGTGGTCGGTCTCGTGCTGCACGCAGCGCGCCATCAGCCCGGTGCCGACGATCTGCAGCGGGTCGCCGTAGCCGTTGAAGCCCTTGGCGATGACGTTCTGCCGGCGCTTGGTGTCGAAGTACAGCCCGGGAATGGACAGGCAGCCCTCCGGGCCGTCCTGCTCCTCCTCGTCGGGGAACTCGAGCACCGGATTGACCAGGTGCCCCAACACGTCGTCGACGTCGAAGGCGAACACCCGCAGGCCCACACCGAGCTGCGGCGCGGCCAGGCCGGCGCCACTCTGCTCCCGCATCGTGTCGGTCAGATCGGCGATGAGCCTACGCAGTTCGACGTCGAAGTCGACGACCGGATCGGCCGGCGTGCGCAGCACCGGATCCCCAAACAGACGGATGGGCTGGACGGTCACGCGGGACGGCTCCTTCATGGGGTGGGACGAGCGGTGCCGTACCAGTCTACGGAGTGCCCGGGTGGGCGCCGGCCGGCGTACCTCGATCGGCCACCGCGGGTGTGCCCAGCGTCACCGGCAGGCTCTGGTACCCGCGCAGGGTCAGCCGGGTGCGGTGTCGGGGCGCCCCCGCCAGGGCCAGATCGGGCAGCCGGCGCAGCAGCATCGGGAAGGCCAACTGCGCCTCCAACCGGGCCAGCCCGGCGCCGAGACAGTAGTGCGGGCCGGCGCCGAAGGAGAGCGGGTGCGCCTGGTCGCGGGTCGGGTCGAAGCGCTGCGGGTCGGGGAACCGGCGCGGGTCGCGGTTGGCAGCCCCGAGCAGCAGCAGCGCCGTGCTGCCGGCCGGCAGGTCCAACCCGCCGCAGCGCACCGGCGCGGTGCTGGTCCGGGTGGTCAACTGCACAGGCGAGTCGTAGCGAAGCAGCTCCTCGACGTACGCCGGGGCGAGCCCGGGGTCGGCGCGCAGCTCGGCGGCGGCCTCCGGGTGCCGCAGCAGCACCACCAGCCCGTTGCCGAGCAGGTTGGTGGTGGTCTCGAAGCCGGCGACCAGCAGCACCACCAGGTTGGCCAGCAGCTCGTCGCCGGTGAGCCGGTCGCCGTCGGTGTCGTGCACCTGGACCAGCGCGGTGGTCAGGTCGTCGGCCGGCGTGCGGCGGCGGGCGGCGACCAGCTCAGCGAAGTACGCGCGCAGCTCGGCGGCGCCGGCGTCGGCGACGGCCAGCTCCTCGGCGGTGATCTCCGGCTCCAGCACCCCGGTCAGGTCGCCGGCCCAGCGGCGGAACAGCGGCCGGTCGGTGGCCGGCACGCCGAGCAGCGCGCAGATCACGCCCACCGGCAGCGGGTACGCGAAGTCGGCCAGCACGTCGACGGGCGCGCCGTCCGCGGCACGGTCCAGCATGTCGTCGAGCAGGGCCTCGGCCTGGGCACGCACCACGTCGCGCATCCCGGCGATCCGGCGCGGGCTGAACGCGCCCGCGGCGAGCCGGCGCATCCGGCTGTGGTCCGGCGGGTTGGTCCGCAGCATGGACCGGGCGATCGACGAGATCGCCGGGCTCTCGCGCCAGTTCGGCCAGACCTGGTCCCGCAGCGCGTCGTCCAGCACCCCGAGCCGGGGATCGCGCAGCAGCTCGTCGACCTCCGGATAGCCGGTCACCACGTACAGGCCGGGCAGGGCCTGCACCACCGGCCCGTGCGCCCGCAGCCGCTCGTACGTCGGATACGGGTCGACCCGCCCCTGCGGCGACATGAGCAGTGTGAGCGCCTCGGCAGCCTCCATGGCCGGCCTCCCCGTCGATGCGTCGGAGGCTCCATCATGCCCACGCCGCCGTCGCCTGGCACCCCCTCGCAACGGGAAACCGCCCACGCCGGGCGAGGGTGACCGCGGGGTCAGGCGCTGGCGCCCGGGTCCCCCGCGAGGACCGCGTCGCCGCCGAGCAGCGCGGGCTCCGGCAGCGGCAGCTGGATCTTGTGGGCGGCCTCCCAGTCGTAGACCAGGCCGGGACGCACCTGCGCGCGGAAGTAGTCGATAGCGCTCATTCCGCCGACCACCGGCTCGTCGACCTCCGCTACGAGCTGGGCGGGGACCAGGGAGAAGCCGTTCTGCAGGGCGGCGCTCAGGCGGCGGTGGCCGTCGACGACGAAGAAGTACTCACCGGTGAACCCGATCTTCAACGGCTCCAGCGCCTCGTCGCCGGCCTCGGCCACGTCGCCGACGAACTCGGAGTCCCACAGCCCGCGCAGGGTGGCGATGTCCTCGGTCGGGTAGACCCGGGCCGGGTCCAGCAGCAGCAGCGGCGGGTCGTCGCGCAGCACCTCACCGCCGAGCGTCCCCTCGTACACGGCGATGATGTGCTCGACCACCTCGGACGCGGGCGCACGGGTGGTGTCGCAGATCAGGTCATAGTTACGCAGCCGGGCCTTGTCCACCCCGTACCGGATGATGAACCGGTTGCGCTCGCTCTCGCTGCGCTCGCGCAGCTTGGCCTTGGCCTCCTCCAGCGTGGCGTAGCTCTCCGCCGGCCCGGAGGGCCGCGCCAACACCCGGCGGGCTGCCTCACCGGGCTCGGTGATCATGTGCACCTTGAGCGCGTCGGTGAAGAAGTGCCACGCCAGCCGGGAGTCCATGATGAGGCGCTCGCCGGAGGCGGCGATGTCCCGCTGGAGCTGGTCGACGTAGCCGTCGACGGCCTGGTCGAGCTCGGCGTGCAGGTTGAGCTGCAGCGCGGTCATCTGTCGCTGCTGCGCCATCTCCCGGTAGAGGTCACCCACGCTCACCCGGCGCATGCCGAGCCGCTTGGCGATCTCCACCGACACGGTGCTCTTGCCGCTGCCGAGGTCGCCGTTGAAGACGATCGAGTGTCGAACGGTCACGACTGGTCCACCCCTGATCACCGGCTGTTTGAGATCATCGACATCGCGTCCGACCGACGCGTTCCCGCCATCGTCGCTGCCACCCTGCGAAGGCTACAGCTCGGCGCGTCTGGCGCCGCGCCGCGACCTGGAGCCGTCGTCCGCCCGAGCATGACGGGCGATGCTACCACCCGGGCACCAGCGCTTTACCGGACGCGGTGTGCGGGTGCACCGCCCCCGACCAGGTCCGCAGCCGCCGTCGGGGGTCAGAACAGGCTCAGCGGATCGACCTGGAGGCGGACCGGGTCGGCGGCCTTGCGGGCCGCGCGCGCCCCCGCCGCCGAGTGCAGCGCCTCGGCCAGCGCGCCGGCCCGGGCCCGGGGCACCCGCACCAGCATCCGCTCGCGGCCCTCCTCGGCCGGCACCGGCCCGAGCACCTCGGCGTCGTCGGGCAGCCGGGCCGCGGCGAGCAGATCGGCCACCGCCTCGGCCGGGCCGGTGACGCTGGCCATCCGCACCGCGGGCGGAAAGCCCAGCTCACGGCGCTCGGCCAGTTCCCGGGCGGCGAACCAGCCGGCGTCCCAGCGCAGCAGCGCCTGCACCGGGGCGAGCGCGCCGTCGGCGACCACCACCACCCGGCCCGCCGGGGCCGGGCGGGCCAGCGCCGCCGCCGCCAACCAGCGGCGCAGCGCCTCCTCGCCGGCGCGCAGGTCGGCCCGGGTCAGCAGGGCCCACGAGTCGAGCAGCAGCACGGCGCCGTAGCCGCCCTCGGCGACCGGCTCGGCGCCGGGCGTGGCAACCACCAGGGCCGCGCCGCCGGGCACGTCGCGCAGCACCTCCTCCCGCCCGGAGGTGCGCACCGGCACGCCCGGGAACGCCCGGCCCAGCTCCTCGGCGGTACGCCGGGCGCCGGTCACCGCGGCCCGCAGCCGCCGGCCACCGCACTCCGGGCAGGCGTACGCGGCGGCCACCCGGGCGCACCAACGGCAGGCCGGGGTGCCGCCGGCCGACGGCAGAGCGAGCGGGCCGGCGCAGTGCGCGCAGCGGGCCGGGGTGCGGCAGTCCGCGCAGGCGATCGAGGGCAGGTAGCCGCGCCGGGGCACCTGCACCAGCACCGGCAGGTCCGCGCGGAGGGCATCGCGGGCGGCCGTCCAGGCCAGGCTGGGCAGCCGGGCGGTGGCCGCCCCGGGGTCGCGGGCCAGCTGCGGGTCGTCGCCGGTCGGCGCGATGGCCGGGATACGGGCCCGCACGGTCGCCCGGTCGGCGACCACCTCCCGGGCCCAGCCGGTCTCCACCAGCAGCTGCGCCTCGGCGGTGCGGGCGTACCCGCCGACCAGCGCGCCGGCGTCGGCGAGCTGGGCGCGGGTGAGCAGCACGTCCCGGGCGTGCGGATAGGGGGCCCGGGGTTCGGCGTGCAGGTCGTCGCCGTCGTCCCAGACGGCGACCAGGCCGAGCCGGTCCACCGGGGCGAACATCGCCGCCCGGGTGCCGATCACCACCGGCACCTCCCCGCGCCGGGCGGCGAGGAACGCGCGGTAGCGCCGGGCCGGACCGAGCGCGGCGGAGAGGGTGACGTGCCGTCCCGCGCCGAGCACGCCGGTGAGCGCGGCGTCCAGTCGGTCGAGGTCGCGGGCGTCGGCCACCACGACCACCGCTCCGCGGCCCCCGGCGACGGTGGCGGCGACCGCGTCGGCGTACCGGGCGGCCCAGTCCTCGCCGGGCAGCGCCGACCAGACGGCCCGGGGCGCCCGGCCGTCGGTGAGCGCGCGCAGGAGGGCCGGACCGGTCGGGTAGTCGTGCCACCCGCGCGGGTCGACCGCCTCGGTGGGGGGCGCCGGGGCGGGCTGGTCGTCGCGGGGCTCCTTCTCGACCCGGGCGTGCCGGGGTGGCACGGCGAGCCGGAGCACGTCGGCGAGGCTGCCCGCGTACCGGTCGGCGACCGCACGGGCCAAGCGGGCGACCTCGGGCGCCAGCACCGGCTCCGGCGAGACCACCTTCTCCAGGTAGGCGAGCCGGCCGGTGTGCCCGGAGTCGTCGGCGCGCGACAGCAGCCAGCCGTCGACGAGTTGCCCCGCGAAGCGCACCTTCACCCGGGTGCCGGGCACCGCGACGGCGTCCAGGTCGGCCGGCACCAGGTAGTCGAACGGCCGGTCCAGGTGCGCCAGCGGGACATCCACGCAGACGCGCGCGACCGGCGACCCATCCGCGGGTCGCCGGTCGCTGCGCCTGGTGGCGGTCAGGCTCCCGCGGCCGACTTGAGGTCGGCGGCCCGGTCGGTGCTCTCCCAGGTCAGGTCCGGCAGCTCGCGGCCGAAGTGGCCGTACGCGGCGGTCTGCTGGTAGATGGGGCGGAGCAGGTTGAGGTCCCGGATGATCGCGGCCGGTCGCAGGTCGAACACCTCGGTGACGGCCTTCTCGATCGAGGCGACCGGCACGGTCTCGGTGCCGAACGTCTCGATGAACAGGCTCACCGGGTGCGCCTTGCCGATGGCGTACGCGACCTGCGCCTCGCACCGCTCGGCCAGGCCGGCGGCGACGACGTTCTTGGCCACCCAGCGCATCGCGTACGCGGCCGAGCGGTCCACCTTGGACGGGTCCTTGCCGGAGAACGCGCCGCCACCGTGGCGGGCGTACCCGCCGTAGGTGTCGACGATGATCTTGCGTCCGGTCAGGCCGGCGTCACCCATCGGGCCACCGATCTCGAACCGGCCGGTCGGGTTGACCAGCAGCCGGTAGCCGTCGGTGTCGAGGCCGAGGCTCTCCAACTCCGGAGCGATCACGTGATCGCGCACGTCCGGGGTGAGCAGCGAGTCCAGCGAGATGTCGGCGGCGTGCTGGCTGGACACGACAACGGTGTTCAGCCGGACCGGGCGCAGCCCCTCGTACTCGATGGTGACCTGGGTCTTGCCGTCCGGCCGCAGGTACGGGATCGTGCCGTCCTTGCGCACCGCCGAGAGGCGGCGGGCCAGCCGGTGGGCGAGGGCGATCGGCAGCGGCATCAGCTCGGGCGTCTCCGAGCAGGCGAAGCCGAACATCATGCCCTGGTCGCCGGCGCCCTGCGCGTCCAGCGCGCTCTCCGAGGCTCCGGTACGCAACTCGAAGGCGTTGTCCACGCCCTGCGCGATGTCCTCGGACTGTGCGCCGATGGAGACGCTGACCCCGCAGGAGGCCCCGTCGAAGCCCTTCTTCGACGAGTCGTACCCGATGTCGAGGATGGTCCGGCGGACGATCGTCGGGATGTCGGCGTACGCCTTGGTGGTCACCTCACCGGCGATGTGCACCTGCCCGGTGGTGATCATGGTTTCCACCGCGACCCGGCTGTGCGGATCCTCGGCGAGCAAGGCGTCGAGGATGCCATCGCTGATCTGGTCGGCGATCTTGTCCGGGTGGCCTTCCGTGACCGATTCGGACGTGAAGAGGCGGCGTGTCACGGCACTCCTAAGCGTGTGAGGTCGTTCCGCGGCAGTCTAGTCACCGCTGCGGAGGGTGTCGGGATCGGTCGCGCCCTGTTCCACCCGTCAGGAGCGGCCGGGCCACCGCGCCACGACGAGATCCCAGACGGAGTCGGCCACATCCTCCTTGGCCTGCTCCGGCAGCCGGCTGACCGAGCCGTCCGCGCCGATGACCGTCACCGTGTTGGTGTCGGCGCCGAAGACCTTGTCCACGCCGACCTCGTTGACCACGATCAGGTCGGCCCGCTTCCGGGCGAGTTTCGCCCGGCCGTTGGCCTCCGCGTCGCCGGTCTCGGCGGCGAACACCACCAGCACCTGCTCCGGTCGTTTGCGCTGGCCGAGCTCTGCCGCGATGTCCGGGTTCGTGACGAGCTCGATGGTGGGCGCGACACCGTCGTCCGACTTCTTGATTTTGCCAGGCGCGTACGCCGCCGGCCGGAAATCAGCCGGAGCCGCCGCCATCACCACCGCGTCGGCGTCGACGGCGGCCTTCAGCGTCGCCTCCCGCAGCTCGCCGGTGGTGCCCACCCGGACCAGGTCGATCCCGGCCGGGTCGGCGAGGGAGACGTTGGCCGCGATCAGGGTGACCCGGGCGCCCCGGGCGACGGCCGCCCGGGCGAACGCGTAGCCCTGCTTGCCGGAGGAGCGGTTGCCGAGGAACCGGACCGGGTCCAGCGGCTCGCGGGTGCCACCAGCGGTGACCACCACCCGGCGGCCGGCCAGGTCGGCGGGGGCGGGCGCGCCCCGGGTCAGGACCCGATGGGCGATGGCGAAGATCTCCGCCGGGTCGGGCAGCCGGCCCTTGCCGGTGTCGACGCCGGTGAGCCGGCCGACGGCCGGCTCGATGACCCGGACACCACGGGCGCGCAGCGTGGCGACGTTGGCCACGGTGGCGGGGTGCTCCCACATCTCGGTGTGCATGGCCGGAGCCAGCACCACCGGGCAGCGCGCGGTCAGCAGCGTGTTGGTCAGCAGGTCGTCGGCGAGCCCGTGGGCGGCCTTGGCGAGCAGGTCGGCGGTGGCCGGCGCGACCACCACCAGGTCGGCCTGCTGGCCGAGCCGCACGTGCGGCACCTCGTGCACGTCGGACCAGACGTCGTCGGCGACCGGCTGGCCGGACAGCGCTGCCCAGGTCGGCGCCCCGACGAAGCGGAGCGCCGACGCGGTCGGCACGACGCGAACCCGGTGACCCGATTCGGTGAAGAGCCGCAGCAGCTCGCAGGCCTTGTAGGCGGCGATGCCGCCGCCGACCCCGAGGACGATCCCGGCGGACATCGACGCGTGGGGGCTTACGGCTGGTCGGTCGGCTCAGCGGTGAGCAGGCCCGCGTTGATCTCGCGCATGGCGATGGAGAGGGGCTTCTCCTGGGGGGTGGTCTCGACGAGCGGGCCGACGTACTCCAGCAGGCCCTCGCCGAGCTGGCTGTAGTAGGCGTTGACCTGGCGCGCGCGCTTGGCGGCGAAGATGACCAGCGCGTACTTCGACGTCGTCTTCTCGAGGAGCTCGTCGATCGGCGGGTTGGTGATGCCTTCGGGGTTGGCGATGGATCCCACGAATTAACCTCTGCGTCTTTCGAGCCGCGCGGACGCGGTGCTGAGTCTCAACGGCGGCCGGCTGTCAGCCGCGCACGCGCGACCAGGCCGGATCCGGATAAGAAGAACCGAGTAAGCCTACCAGCTCGACGACCACCCGATCGGTGAGGTCGTGGGTCAGGGCGTGCTCGAAGGTCGCCGCCACGGCGGCGTCGGGTCGGTGACCGGGCGGACTCAGCAGCACCAGCCGCGCGTCGGGCAGTCGCGCCCGGACCAGTTGGGCGCCGGTCACGTCGAGCGGAAGCAGCACCGGCTGCCCAGCGTCGAGCCGGGCGCGCAGCGGCGGGTACGGGGTGCCCCGACAGTGCGGGCCGATCCGGGACCACTCCAGCAGCTCGCCGGCGGCCACCCGGCGGTCGAACTCGGCGGGAGCGAGGAAGACCCGGTCCTCCCCGTCGATCTCCCGCTCCCGGCGCGGGCGGGTGGTTGCCGGCACCGGGATCCACACGGACGGAGAACGCGCCCGGACGAGCTCGACGACACTCTCCCTGCCGGAACCCGAAGGTCCAGCCAGGACAGTGAGCCGAGCCGCCGGGCGCGCCTCGTCATCCGTGCTCACTGCTTGTTTCTACACGCTGCCAGGTTCAGTTGGCGGCGAACTCTCCAAGCAGTGCCTTGCGCTGCTGCTCACCGAGGCCGCGCAGGCGACGGCTGTCGGCGATCTTGAGCTTCTCCATGATCTGGGTAGCCCGGATCTTGCCGATGCCCGGCATCGCCTGCAGGACGGCCGAAACCTTGAGCTTGCCGACGACGTCGTCGCTCTCGGCCCGTTCAAGGACGGCACCAAGCGTGGTCTTGCCCTGCTTGAGCTGCTCCTTCAGCTCGGCACGGGCCTTGCGGATCTCCGCGGCCTTCTCGAGCGCGGCAGCGCGCTGTTCGGGGGTCAGTGACGGGAGCGGCACCAGTTCTCCTCAGGTCCCTATCGCGGCGGGCGGGGCGCACCGCCGCATCTGTGAAACGTGGTGTCGCTGTGAACCAAGGGGTCCGTGGTTCCCAGCGCGGGGAAAACTAGCGGTCAACGGAGCTTTCGGCAACGTGGGCGCGCGATGATCATCGCAAAGTGACCGAGCCGTCAGTCAGTCACCGGGCAGCCAGAACGCTCCGGCAGTCGGCCAGCACCCGGTCCGCGGCGGCCCGCAGGGCGGCGGCGTCGGGGCCCGCGGAGAGCACCTCCCGGGAGTACGACGGGAGCACCGCGGCGAGGCTCGAACCGAAGACGGTCCGCAGATCGGCGGCACCGGCACCCTGCGCCCCGAGCCCCGGCGCGAGCAGCGGACCACCCACCCCGGAGAGGTCGTGACCGGTGTCGCCGATGGTCGCGCCGACCACCAGCCCGAAGCTGCCGAGAGGGGTCGCACCCCTGTTGAGCTGGGAAATCTCGTCGATCACGGTCTGCGCCACTGTGCGCCCGTCGGCCGTGCGGGCCCGCTGCACGGCGGCTCCCTCGGGGTTCGAGGTGAGGGCCAGCACGAACACGCCGCCACCGTGCTCGGCGGCCAGCTCGAACATCGGCGCCAGGGAACCCACCCCCAGGTAGGGGCTGGCGGTGACCGCGTCGACATACAGCGGACTGGATGGATCAAGGTAGGCGGAGGCGTACGCGCTGACCGTCGAGCCGATGTCCCCGCGCTTGACGTCCAGCAGAACGAGCGAACCGGCATCGCGTAACTGTCGGATAGTTGACTCAAGAATCGCCACGCCGCGGGACCCGAAACGCTCGAAAAAGGCCGACTGAGGCTTGACCACCGCAACCCGGTCACCGAGGGCGTCGACCACGGTCCGGGTGAACCGGTCGAGCCCCTGGACGTCGTCGGTGAGGCCCCAGCGGGCCAGCAGACCGGGATGCGGGTCGATGCCCACGCAGAGCGGTCCCCGCTCGCTGACGGCCCGGTGCAGCCGGGTGCCGAAGCTTTCCATCCGGTACTTCCCCTCTCGTCGTCCGGGCGGCGGCCCGCCACGGGTAGCTCTGAACCGGTGACCGGACCGGCTCAGCCGGCCGCCACCGCCGCCGCCACCCCGGACGCGATCCGGGCCAGGTCGGCGTCGCCGGTCACAAACGGCGGCATCGTGTAGATCAGGTCGCGGAACGGCCGCAGCCACACCCCCCGGTCGACGGCCGCCGTGGTGGCCGCGCCGAGGTCGACCTCGTGATCGAGCTGGACCACCCCGATGGCGCCGAGCACCCGCACGTCGGCAACGCCCGGCGAGCCGCGCAGCGGCTCCAGTCCGGCGCGCAGGCCGGCACCGATCCTGGACACCTGCGCCGCCCAGTCCCCGGCCCGCAGCAGCCCGATGGAGGCGTTGGCCACCGCGCAGGCCAACGGGTTGCCCATGAAGGTGGGCCCGTGCGCCAGCACGCCGCTGGCAGAGATCGCCCGGGCCACCTGCGGGGTGCAGAGGGTCGCCGCCAGGGTCAGGTAACCGCCGGTGAGCGCCTTGCCCACGCACATCACGTCCGGGCTCACCCCGGCGTGCTCGGCGGCGAACATCGTGCCGGTACGGCCGAAGCCGGTGGCGATCTCGTCGAAGATCAGCAGGATCCCGTGCGCCTGGGTCACCTCGCGCAGCACCCGCAGGTACCCCGGATGGTGGAAACGCATCCCGCCGGCGCCCTGCACCACCGGTTCGACGATCACCGCGGCCAGTTCGTGGGCGTGCCGCTCGACCGTGTCCACCAGCGCCGCCACGTACGCCTCGTCGGGCGGATCGGCGAACCCTCCCGGCGGGACCGGCGCGAAGACCTGCCGGGGCAGCACGTCGCCCCAGAGGTGGTGCATCCCGCCCTCCGGGTCGCAGACGCTCATCGGGTGGAACGTGTCCCCGTGGTAACCGCCCCGCCAGGTTGCCAGCCGGCGCCGCTGCGGCCGGCCGACGGCCCGCTGGTACTGCAGGCACATCTTCACCGCCACCTCGACGCTGACCGAGCCGGAGTCGGCCAGGAAGACGTGCTCCAGGCCGTCCGGGGTCAGCTCCACCAGGGTCCGGGCGAGCTGGACCGCGGGCTCGTGGGTGAGCCCGCCGAACATCACGTGGCTCATCCGGCCGAGCTGGTCGGTCACCGCCGCGTCCAACGTCGGGTGCCGGTAACCGTGGATCGCCGCCCACCAGGACGACATCCCGTCCACCAGCTCCCGACCGTCCGCCAGCCGCAGCCGTACGCCCTCGGCGCTCTGCACCACGTACGGCGGGTTCGCTGGCGGCAACGCGGCGTACGGATGCCAGACGTGCGCCCGGTCAACGCTCAGAATCTCCTCAGGCGTCACGCGCCCGCTCCCCTCTCTCTCCCCGCCCTCTCCCCGCCCTCTCCCCGCCGCCCGCCCGCCCTCTCCGCGTCGCCCGCCCGCCCTCTCCGCGTCGCCCGCCCGCCCTCTCCGCGTCGATCTAGGGCAGCTTGTCGCTACTCGATCTCCGATCACGACGATCTGCCCTAGATCGACGCGGGGCGGGTGTCGGTGGCGGGGGCGGGTGTCGGGGGCGGTGGCGGGGGCGGGGGCGGGGGCGGGGGCGGGGGCGGGGGCGGGGGGAACGGTGGGGGTGGTGCGGGCGGCGGCGCGGACCAGGGCCGGGCCCCGGTAGATGAAGCCGGTGTAGAGCTGCACCAGGGCGGCACCGGCGTCGAACATCCGAGCCGCGTCGTCCGGGTCCAGCACACCGCCGACCCCGATGATCGGCAGTCGGCCGCCGGTCTCCCGGTGCACGAAGGCGACCACCTCCCGCGCCCGGCCGGTGAGCGGCCGGCCGGAGAGGCCACCGGCCTGGCCGCCGCGCTCGGCGTCCACCGGGGCGAGCCCATCCCGGGCCAGGGTGGTGTTGGTGGCGATCACCCCGGCCGCGCCCCGAGCCAGGCAGACCTCCAGCAGCTCGGCGATCGCCGCCTCGGTCAGATCAGGGGCGATCTTGACCAGCACCGGCTTCTCCCCGACCAGCGCGGCGAGGAGCGCGTCCAGGTGGGCGCGGTCCTGCAACGAGCGCAACCCCGGGGTGTTCGGTGAGGAGACGTTCACCGCGAAGTAGTCGCCGTGCCCGCGTAGCGCCCGGTACGAGGCGAGGTAGTCCTCGACCGCCTCGTCGAGCGGGGTCACCTTGGACTTGCCCAGCGAGATGCCCAGCGGTACGCCGATCGGACGCGGCAGCGCGGCCAGCCGGGCGGCCAGCGCGGCGGCGCCGGCGTTGTTGAAGCCCATCCGGTTGACCACCGCCTCGCTGGCCGGCAACCGGAACAGCCGCGGCCGGGGGTTGCCCGGCTGGGCGTGCGCGGTGACAGTGCCGACCTCGACGAAACCGAAGCCGAGCGCCGGCCAGGCCGGCAGCGCCGCCCCGTCCTTGTCCATCCCGGCGGCCAGCCCGACCGGGTTGGGGAACTCCACACCGAACACCGTGCGCGGCGCCCGGACCGCGTACCGGGCACGTAGCGCCGCCAGTGCGACCGGCCGCCGGGACAGCGCGGTCAACCGCCGCAGCGTCCACTCGTGCGCCGCCTCCGCGTCCCCACTCCCGATCCGGAACAGCCACGGCCGCACCGCCCGCTCGAACACTGTCACTGGGCGGCCCGCAGGGTGGCGTGCAGGTCCTGGAGGGGACGGACCTGCATGTCGCCGCGGATCCTGGCCTCGATGCCCATCACCGCGGCGGCGGCACCGGGGACCGTGGTGATGCAGGGGATGTCCGCGGTGACCGCGGCGCTGCGGATCTCGTAGCCGTCCGAGCGGGCGCTGGCACCCGAACCCTGCGGCGTGTTGATCACCAGCGCGACGGCGCCGCCCATGATCAGCGACACCGCGTCGTCGCCCTCGCCAGCCTGGTAGTGCTTGCGGATCTGCTCGCAGGCGATGCCGTGCCGACGCAGCACCTCGGCCGTGCCGGTGGTCGCGACGATCTCGAAGCCGAGATCAGCCAGGCGCTTGATCGGGAAGATCATGCCGCGCTTGTCCCGGTTGGCCACCGAGACGAAGATCTTCCCGGCGGTCGGCAGTGAGCCGTACGCGGCCGACTGGCTCTTGGCGAAGGCGTGCCCGAAGTTGGTGTCGATGCCCATCACCTCGCCGGTCGATTTCATCTCCGGCCCGAGCAGCGAGTCGATCCCCTTGCCGGAGCGGGTGCGGAAGCGCTTGAACGGCAGCACCGCCTCCTTCACCGCGATCGGCGCGTCGGCGGGCATGGTGCCGCCGTCCCCGGTGGCCGGGAGCAGGCCCTCGGCGCGCAGCTCGGCGATGGTCGCACCGAGCGCGATCCGGGCCGCCGCCTTCGCCAGCGGCACCGCTGTCGCCTTGGAGACGAACGGGACCGTCCGCGACGCCCGTGGGTTGGCCTCCAGCACGTAGAGCACGTCGTCCTTGAGCGCGTACTGCACGTTGAGCAGGCCGCGGACGCCGACACCGCGGGCGATCGCCTCGGTGTAGCGGCGGACCTCGACCAGGTGCGAACCCGCGAGGGTGATCGGCGGCAGCGCGCAGGACGAGTCGCCGGAGTGGATGCCGGCCTCCTCGATGTGCTCCATCACCCCGCCGATGTAGACCTCACCGTCGGCGTCGCAGAGCGCGTCCACGTCGATCTCGATGGCGTCGTCGAGGAAGCGGTCCACCAGCACCGGGTGGTCCGGGGAGATGTCGGTGGCCCGGCCGATGTAGTCGCGCAGGGTCGGGTCGTCGTAGACGATCTCCATGCCCCGCCCGCCCAGCACGTACGACGGCCGGACCAGCACCGGGTAGCCGATCTCGTCGGCGATCGTCTTGGCCTCGTCGTACGAGGTGGCCATGCCGTGCGCCGGCGCGCGCAGCCCGGCCCGCGCCAGCACCGCGCCGAACGCGCCCCGCTCCTCGGCCAGGTGGATCGACTCCGGGGAGGTGCCGACCACCGGCACCCCGGCGTTCTTGAGCCGCTGCGCCAGCCCCAGCGGGGTCTGCCCGCCCAGCTGCACGATCACACCGACCACGCCCGGCCCGCCGGCCGCCCGGCCGGAGGAGTCCTCGGCGTGCCAGACCTCCAGCACGTCCTCGAAGGTCAGGGGCTCGAAGTAGAGCCGGTCCGCGGTGTCGTAGTCGGTGGAGACCGTCTCCGGGTTGCAGTTGACCATGACCGTCTCGTAGCCGGTGCCCCGCAGCGCCTGCACCGCGTGCACACACGAGTAGTCGAACTCGATGCCCTGCCCGATCCGGTTCGGGCCGGAGCCCAGGATCAGCACCTTCGGCCGGTCCGACGGCACGACCTCGGTCTCGAAGTCGTACGTCGAGTAGTGGTACGGCGTGGTCGCCTCGAACTCGGCCGCGCAGGTGTCCACGGTCTTGTAGACCGGGCGCACGTCGAGACGGTGCCGCAAGGTCCGCACGCCGTCCTCGGCGGCCAGCTCCGGCCGCAGCGCGGCGAGCTGGCGGTCGGACAGGCCGGCCCGCTTGGCCCGGCGCAGCAGCTCGGCGTCGAGCACCGGAGCGTCCACGATCTCCGCGCGCAGCTCGACCAGCGCGGCGATCTGGTCCAGGAACCACGGGTCGATCCCACCCGACGCCGCGGTGACCTCGGCGATCGACGCGCCGAGGCGCAGCGCCCGCTCGACGGTGTACAGCCGGCCGTCGTGCGGGATGCGCAGCGCGGCGAGGGTGTTCTCCCGGGTGGCGCCGGCCGGATCAGGCACCGTCCAGAAGCCGGCTTCCTTCGTTTCCATCGAGCGCATGGCCTTGTTCAGCGCCTCGCTGAAGTTGCGCCCGAGGCTCATCGCCTCGCCCACCGACTTCATCGTGGTGGTCAGCTCCGGGTCCGCGCCGGGGAACTTCTCGAAAGCGAACCGGGGGATCTTCACCACCACGTAGTCCAGGCTCGGCTCGAACGCCGCCGGGGTCTTCAACGTGATGTCGTTGGGAATCTCGTCGAGGGTGTAGCCGATCGCCAGCTTGGCCGCGATCTTGGCGATCGGAAAGCCGGTCGCCTTGGACGCCAGCGCCGACGAGCGCGACACCCGGGGGTTCATCTCGATCACGACGATCCGGCCGTCGGCCGGGTTGACCGCGAACTGGATGTTGCAGCCGCCGGTGTCCACCCCGACCTCGCGCAGCACCGCGATGCCCAGGTCACGCAGGCGCTGGTACTCCCGGTCGGTGAGCGTCATGGCCGGGGCCACTGTGACGCTGTCGCCGGTGTGCACGCCCATCGGGTCGACGTTCTCGATCGAGCAGACCACCACCACGTTGTCGTGCCGGTCGCGCATCAGTTCGAGCTCGTACTCCTTCCAGCCGAGCACGCTCTCCTCGATGAGCACCTCGTGCACCGGGCTGGCGGACAGGCCGTCGCCGGCGATGCGGGCCAGGTCCTCCGGGGTGTGCGCCATGCCGGAGCCCAGGCCGCCCATCGTGAACGACGGCCGGATCACCACCGGCAGGCCCAGCTCGGCGACGGTCTCCTCGACCTCGTCCATGGTGTGGCAGACCCGGGAGCGGGGCACCAGTGCGGCCGGGTCGTCGATGCCGAGGCGAACGCCGGCCTTCGCGACGATGTCCTTGAACAGCTGCCGGTCCTCGCCGCGGTTGATCGCGTCGATGTTCGCGCCGATCAGCTCCACGCCGTACTTGTCCAGCACGCCGGCCTCGTGCAGGGCGACCGCGGTGTTCAGCGCGGTCTGCCCGCCGAGGGTGGCCAGGATGGCGTCCGGGCGCTCCTTGGCGATGACGAGTTCCACGAACTCCGGGGTGATCGGCTCGACGTACGTGGCGTCGGCGAACTCCGGGTCGGTCATGATGGTCGCCGGGTTGGAGTTGACCAGGCTGACCCGGATCCCCTCGCTGCGCAGCACCCGGCAGGCCTGGGTGCCGGAGTAGTCGAACTCGCAGGCCTGCCCGATGACGATCGGCCCGGAGCCGATCACCAGGATGTGCTTGAGATCGGTCCGCTTAGGCATTGCTGCGCCCCTCGCTGTGGGTCCGGCCCTCGATGAGCTCGGCGAAGCGGTCGAAGAGGTAGTCCGCGTCGTGCGGGCCGGCCGCCGCCTCCGGGTGGTACTGAACGGTGAAGGCGGGCACGTCCACGGCCCGCAGCCCCTCGACGACGTTGTCATTGAGGCAGACGTGCGACACCTGGACGCCGCCGAAAGCGGTGTCGATCACCTGATCGGGGACCACCGCGCCGTGCCCCGCACCGGGCACCTGGACGGCGAAGCCATGGTTGTGGCTGGTCACCTCGACCTTGCCGGTGGCCCGGTCGAGCACCGGCTGGTTGATCCCCCGGTGGCCGTAGCCCAGCTTGTAGGTGCCGAAGCCGAGCGCCCGGCCGAGGATCTGGCTGCCGAAGCAGATGCCGAACAGCGGGACCCGCCGCTGCAGCGCCTCCCGGGCCAGCGCCACCGGGCCGTCGGCGGTGGCCGGGTCGCCGGGGCCGGGCGACAGGAAGATCGCGTCGGCGCCGGTGGCGAGCAGGTCGTCGATGTTGGAGCCGGCCGGCAGCACGTGGGTGGTCACCCCGCGGGCGGCGAGCCGGCGCGGAACGTTGCGCTTGATGCCCAGGTCCAGCGCGGCCACGGTGAACCGGTGCTCGCCGACCGCCTCGACCACGTACGGCTGGGGGGTGGTCACCTCGGTGGAGAGGTCCGCGCCGACCATCTGCGGCGCCTGCCGGACCCGGGCCAGCAGGCTCTGCGGGTCGTTGTCCACGCTGGAGATGCCCACCCGCATGGCGCCCCGCTCGCGCAGGTGCCGGGTCAGCGCGCGGGTGTCCACCCCACTGATGCCGACCACGCCCTCGGTGGCGAGCCGGTCCTCGAGGCTGCCGGTGGCCCGCCAGTTGGAGCCGATCCGCGCCGGGTCGCGCACCACGTACCCGGCCACCCAGATGCGGCCGGACTCGTCGTCCTCGCCGTTGACGCCCGTGTTGCCGATGTGCGGCGCGGTCTGCACCACCACCTGACGGTGGTAGGACGGGTCGGTGAGGGTCTCCTGGTAGCCGGTCATGCCGGTGGTGAAGACCGCCTCGCCGAAGGTCTCCCCCACACTGCCGTACGCCTCGCCGGGGAACGTGCGCCCGTCCTCGAGCACGAGGACCGCTGGTCTGCGCTTGGTCACTTGATGGCCTTTCCGTCCAGGACCGTCGGCTCGCCACGCAGGAAGGTCGCCACGATGCGACCCGGCAGCGTCATGCGGGCGTACGGGGTGTTGCGACTGCGACTGGCCAGCTCCGCCGGCTCGATGGTGCGGCGGGCGGCCGGGTCGATCAGGGTCAGGTTGGCCGGCACACCCGGCGCGGGGTCGACGCCGTGCCCGGTCAGCCCGGCGATCCGGGCCGGTGCGCGCGACATCCGCTCGGCGATGAGGTCCCACTGCGGGCCGAGCACGTCCAGCGCGATGGACAGGGCCGTCTCCAGACCGAGCATCCCCGGCCTGGCGTACGCCCACTCGCACTCCTTGTCCTCCACGGCGTGCGGGGCGTGGTCGGTGGCGATCACGTCGAGCACCCCGTCGGCGAGCGCGGTGCGCAGGGCGGCGACGTCCGCGGCGGTACGCAGCGGCGGGTTGACCTTGAAGACCGGGTCGTAGGTCTCCGCCCGCTCGTCGGTGAGCAGCAGGTGGTGCGGGGTGACCTCGGCGGTGACCCGCACACCGCGCGCCTTGGCGTGGCGCAGCACCTCGACGCTGCCGGCGGTGGAGACGTGGCAGACGTGCAGGCGGCTGCCCACGTGCTCGGCGAGCAGCACGTCCCGCGCGATGATCGCTTCCTCGGCGACGGCCGGCCACCCGATCAGGCCGAGCCGGGTGGAGACCTCACCCTCGTGCATCTGGGCGCCCTCGGTGAGCCGGGGCTCCTCGGCGTGCTGGGCGACGATCCCGTCGAACGCCTTGACGTACTCCAGGGCCCGGCGCATCAGCTTCGGGTCGGCGACGCAGTGACCGTCGTCGGAGAAGATCCGCACCCGGGCCGCGGAGTCGGCCATCGCGCCCAGTTCGGCGAGGCGCTCGCCGGCCAGCCCGACGGTGACGGCGCCGATCGGCTGAACGTCGACCAGCCCGGCCTCCCGGCCGAGCCGCCAGACCTGCTCGACGACGCCGGCGGTGTCCGCGACCGGTGAGGTGTTGGCCATCGCGCAGACCGCTGTGTAGCCGCCCAGGGCCGCCGCGCGGGAGCCGGACTCGACTGTCTCGGCGTCCTCCCGGCCGGGTTCGCGCAGGTGGGTGTGCAGGTCGACCAGGCCGGGCAGGGCGACCAGCCCGGTCCCGTCGATGACTGTGGCGTCCGGAGCGGACAGCCCCGGGCCGACCTCGGCGACCACACCGTCGCGGATCAGCAGGTCGGTCGGCGCGGCGCCGACGACGCTCACGCTGGTGATCAGGTACGCGGTCACCGGTTGTTCCCTCCGAGCAGCAGGTAGAGGACGGCCATCCGCACGGAGACCCCGTTGGTGACCTGTTCGACGATGGTGGAGCGGGGCGAGTCGGCCACCTCGGGGGTGATCTCCATCCCCCGGTTCATCGGGCCGGGGTGCATGACGATCGCGTGCTCGGGCAGCCGGCGCATCCGCGGCCCGTCCAGGCCGTAGCGGCGGGCGTACTCGCGGGCGGACGGGAAGTAGGAGTCGTTCATCCGCTCCCGCTGCACCCGCAGCATCATCACCACGTCCACGTTGGGCAGCACGGAGTCGAGGTCGTAGGAGACGTCGGTGCCCGGGGCGAGCGCCGCGGCGATGTCCACCGGGATGAGCGTGGGCGGGCCGACCAGGGTGACCTTGGCGCCGAGGGTGGAGAGCAGCAGCACGTTGGAGCGGGCCACCCGGGAGTGCAGCACGTCCCCGACGACCGCGACCGACAGGCCGGCCAGCCGGCCCAGCCGCGCCCGCATGGTGTACGCGTCCAGCAGCGCCTGGGTGGGGTGCTCGTGGGTGCCGTCACCGGCGTTGACCACCGACCCGTCCACCCAGTTCGCCAGCCGGTGCGGCGCTCCGGAGGCGGGGTGCCGGACGACCACCGCGTCGGCGCCCATGGCCTGCAGGGTCAGCGCGGTGTCCTTCAGGCTCTCGCCCTTGGTGACGCTGGACCCCTTGGCGGAAAAGTTGATCACGTCGGCGCTGAGCCGCTTGGCGGCCGCCTCGAAGGAGATCCGGGTGCGGGTCGAGTCCTCGTAGAAGAGGTTCACCACCGTGCGGCCGCGCAGCGCGGGCAGCTTCTTGATCTCGCGGCCGGCGACCGTGGCCATCTCGGTGGCGGTGTCCAGGATCTCGGTGGCGGTGTCGGCGTCCAGGTCCGCGCCGGAGAGCAGGTGCCTGATCATGAGTTGGTCCCCCCGTACAGCTTGACCTCGTCCGTGCCGTCGGTCTCGGCGAGCGTCACCTTGACGCTCTCGGCGAGCGAGGTCGGGATGTTCTTGCCGACGTAGTCGGCGCGGATCGGCAGCTCCCGGTGGCCGCGGTCGACCAGGACGGCGAGCTGCACGGAGGCTGGACGGCCCACGTCGTTGAGCGCGTCGAGCGCGGCCCGGACGGTGCGGCCGGAGAAGAGCACGTCGTCGACGAGGATGACCCGCTTGCCGTCGATGCCGCCGGGCGGCAGCTCGGTCGGGCCGACCGCGCGGGTGGCGTGCCGGCGCAGGTCGTCGCGGTACAGGGTGATGTCCAGCACACCGACCGGGACGGCGACGTCCTCGAAGGTGCTGATCCGGGCGGCGAGCCGCCGGGCGAGCGGGGCGCCCCGGGTGGGAATCCCGAGCAGCACCGTCTCGGCGGCGCCCTGGGTCTTCTCCAGGATCTGGTGGGCGATGCGGTCGACCACGCGTTGCACGTCGGCGCTGGCGAGGATCACCTTCACCGAGGGTTGTCGCGGTGGTGACGAGCGGGCAGCCGGTGGGTATGCCACGGCGGACCTCCTTCCCCGCCTCACGGGACGGGTCGTTAAAGGATGTCGGGCACCTCCGGCCGGACCGCTGGCGGACCTGGGCCGGGGCTTCACGCCACGTTACCAGTGGTCACCGGGCCGATGGACGGCGGCTGCTGACCACCGGATCAGGCTGGCGAAATGGGGATAACTCCCCCGCTGCTCCCCAACGGTAGGGTCACGACCACTTGACCAGGTGTCGCATTCCCCGTACCGTCACGCTCCGTAGCGATCGACGGGAGAACCCCGAGCAGCACTGGGAGTGTCCGAATGCCCTCTGAATACGCCAAATCTCTGGGCGCCCGCCTGCGCTCCATCCGCCAACAGCAGGGCCTCTCCCTGCAGGGCGTGGAGGAGAAGTCGAACGGGCGGTGGAAGGCCGTGGTGGTCGGGTCGTACGAGCGCGGCGACCGTGCCGTGACGGTGTCCCGCCTGGCCGAGCTTGCCGAGTTCTACCGCGTTCCCGTCTCGGAGCTGCTGCCCGACGGCAGCGGGGTCCGTCACGAGCCCACCAGCAAGATCGTCCTGGACCTGGAGCGGCTCTACGACGAGGCCTCCGAGGACCTGGCCTACGTGGCCCGCTACGCCCGCGCCATCCAGCAGCAGCGCGGCGACTACAACGGCCGGGTGCTCTCCATCCGCGCCGACGACCTGCGGGCGCTCGCGATCGTCTACGACGCCTCGCCGTCGGGTCTGATCGAGCGGCTCACCGAGCACGGTGTGCTGGTCGCCGACCCCCGGGCGTTCTTCGCGTCCTGAACCACCGATCCACCGAAAGGGCCCGTGCCATCCGGCACGGGCCCTTTTCGTGGTACGGGGTGCTGAGCGGGCGCGCTCAGCGGGTGGCGTACTCGGCGATCCGCCCGAGGATGCCGTTGAGGAAGCGCGGCGAGTCGTCGGTGGACATCTGCCGGGCCAGCTCCACCGCCTCGCTGATCGCCACCGCGTCGTCGATCTCGTCGACGTAGAGCAGCTCGTAGACCGCGATCCGGGCCAGGTTGCGGTCCACCACCGGCATCCGCTCCAGCGTCCAACCCTCGGCGTAGCTGGCGATCAGCTCGTCGATCCGGTTGAGGTGCTCGGCGACGCCCTCGACCAGGCCCACCGCGTAGCCCAGGTGCTCCGGTCGGGGCTGCTCGATCCGCTGCACATAGCCGGCGAGCACCTCGACCGGGGGCCGGTCCCGAAGGTCGGCCTCGTAGAGGACGTCCAGCGCCCGCTTGCGCGCCTTGCGGCGCGCCGGCATCTGCTGCTTGGGACCCTCCGCCATCAGGAGCGGCCGAGGTAACGGCCGTCGCGCGTGTCGACCTTGATCTTCTCGCCGGTGGTGATGAACAGCGGCACCTGCACGGTCGCGCCGGTCTCGACGGTGGCCGGCTTGTTGCCGCCGGTCGACCGGTCGCCCTGCAGACCCGGCTCGGTGTAGGTGACCTCCAGCACCACGCTGGTGGGAAGCTCGATGTAGAGCGGGACGCCCTCGTGGGTGGCGACGGTCGCCTCGGCCTCGGGGAGGAGGTAGTTGGCCGCCTCACCGACGGTGCCGCCGGGGACGGTGATCTGGTCGAAGGTCTCCAGATCCATGAAGACGTAGTCTTCGCCGTCGGCGTACAGGTACTGCATCGTGCGCTTGTCCACGGTCGCGGTCTCGACCTTGGTGCCCGCGTTGAAGGTCTTGTCGACCACCTTCCCGGACAGCACGTTCTTCAGCGTGGTGCGCACGAACGCACCACCCTTACCGGGCTTGACGTGCTGGAACTCGACGACGGCCCAGAGCTCGCCGTCGAGGTTGAGTACCAGGCCGTTTTTGAGGTCGTTGGTGGAGGCCATTTCCTGCCTTGATCATCAATTGGCGGACAGACCTTACGAGTCTACTAGCTGCGTCGAGGCAGGTTGCCCGCCATGTCACGCCGCCGATCCCGCGCCCACCGGCCGAGTCGGGCGACGATCACGTTTCGTGACCTTCACACACCCTGCCACCCGTACCCCCTGCGCCCTTTGCTCTGCTGCCACCGGCGCACCAGTCACGCCGCGTGTCGGATGACCAGGCTTCCCCGCCCCGACGCTCGGCGCGTATTGGCAGCTCAGGCCAGTGTCGCGCCCGTGGGTGCAGAGCAAAGGACGCGCCTGGATGGTGGCGCGCCGCCGGGCCGGCGAGGACAGGGTTGCCGTCAGTGACGGTTACGGTCGGTGATGCGTGCGCCGGTCAGCTTGTCGAAGCAGCGAGGTGGTGCAGGGCGAGACGATAACCGTCGATGCCGAGCCCGCAGATCACCCCGGTCGCCACCGCGGAGATGACCGAGTGGTGCCGGAACTCCTCGCGGGCGTGGATGTTGGAGATGTGCACCTCGACCAACGGCCCGCGCAGCATGGCGCAGGCGTCCCGCACGGCGTACGAGTAGTGCGACCAGGCGGCCGGGTTGAGCACCACCGCGGCGCCCTCGTCGGCGGCGGCGTGCAGCCAGCCGAGCAGCTCGTGCTCGGCGTCGGTCTGCCGGACCGTCACGTCGAGCCCCAGCTCCCGGCCGGTCCGCTCGCAGAGCGCCACCAGATCGGCGTAGCTGGTCGCGCCGTACACCGCGGGCTCGCGGGTGCCCAGCCGGCCCAGGTTCGGCCCGTTCAACACGTACACCCTCACTGCGTGCCCACCTCCCGGTAGGCGGCTTCGAGCAGCGCGTCGTCCGGGCCCTCGAGCACCGCCGGGCGGGCCAGCCCGTCCAGCACCACGAACCGCAGCCGGCTGCCCCGGGCCTTCTTGTCCACCCGCATCACGGCCAGCAGCTGCGACCAGGCGTCGGCCGGGTAGCTCACCGGCAGGCCGAGCGCGGCCAGGACGGCCCGGTGCCGGTCGGCGGTCGGCGCGTCCAGCCGGCCGGCGAGCCGGGCCAGCGCGGCGGCGTACACCAGGCCGACGGCGACGGCATGACCGTGCCGCCAGCGGTAGCCCTCGACCTGCTCGATCGCGTGCGCGAGGGTGTGCCCGTAGTTGAGCACCTCCCGCACGCCCGACTCCCGCAGGTCACCGGAGACCACGTCGGCCTTGACCCGGATCGCCCGCTCGATCAGCTCGCGGGTCACCGCCCCGCGTGGGTCGGTGGCGGCCGCCGGCGCACGCTCGATGAGATCCAGGATCGCCGGATCGGCGATGAAGCCGCACTTGACCACCTCGGCCAGCCCGGCTGCCAGGTCGACCGCGGGCAGGCCTTCCAGGGTGGCCAGGTCGGCCAGCACGCCGACCGGCGGGTGGAACGCGCCCACCAGGTTCTTGCCGGCGGCGGTGTTGATCCCGGTCTTGCCGCCGACCGCGGCGTCCACCATGCCCAGCAGTGAGGTGGCCACCGGCACCCAGCGCACCCCGCGCAGCCAGGAGGCCGCGACGAAGCCGGCCAGGTCGGTCACCGCGCCGCCACCGACACCGACGACCGCGTCGGTACGGGTGAAACCGGCCGCGCCGAGCCGATCCCAGCACGCGGCGGCCACGTCGATCTGCTTGCCCGCCTCGGCGTCGGGCACCTCGATCGGCAGTGGCTCGACGCCGGCCGCGCGAAGCCGCTCGCCGAGCGCGTCGGCGAGCCCCTTGAGCGGGGGCGCGTGCAGCACCGCCGCCCGGGTCGCGCCGGGCAGCAGCCCGGGCAGCGTGTCCAACAGGTCGCGTCCGACCAGCACGTCGTACGGCCGTTCGCCGCCGACCGGGATCCGGGTCACCTCGTCCATCGCCGGCAGCCTAGTCCAGCGGACGGCGCGGTGCGGGCGGCCGCTCACCTGCTGGCCTGGTGGCCCAGTCCGCCAGCGCACGGGCGTGCTCGGCCACGGCGGTGCGCAACGCGTCCGGTTGCCGCACGGTGAAGGGGCAGCCCAGCCCAGCGAGCAGCGCGGCCATGCCGGGCAGGCTCTCCGCCCGGGCCCGCAGCAACACCCCGTCGGTGGTGGCGGTCAGTTCGGCCACGGTGGGCGGGACGCGGCGTCGGACGGTGGCCAGGTCGGCCTCCAGCAGCACCTCGACCTCGTGCGTGTAGGGCACGCCGGCCAGCGACCGGGTCACCCAGGTCACCGGGTCGAAGCCGTCCGGCACGGTGAACGCCGCCACGCCGGGCGTCACGGCGCCGATCCGGTCCAGCCGGAAGGTGCGGACCTCCCCGCGCCGGTGGTCGTGGCCGGTGACGTACCAGCGGCCCGCGTGGAAGACCAGCCCGTACGGGTCGAGCTCGCGGCGCGACTGCTCACCTCGCCAGGAGCGGTAGTCCAGAGCGACCCGCTGCCGGTGCCGGGCGGCCGCGGCCAGGGTGAGCAGGGTGCCGGAGGCCGGTCCCCGCTCCGGCTCGGTACGCCGCAGGGTGAAGCCGAGGTGCTCCTGCACGGCGGTCAGCCGGTCGGCGAGCGCCACCGGCAGCACCCGGCGGATCTTGGCCAGCGCGGTGGCGGTGGCCGGCAGTTCGGTGGCCAGCCCGACCCGTTCGGCGACGACCAGGCCGAGCAGCACGGCCACCGCCTCGTCGTCGGTGAGCATCAGTGGCGGCAGCTTGTACCCGGGATGGAGCCGGTAGCCGCCGTAGCGGCCCCGGTCGGCGATGACGGGGATGCCCAGCTCGACCAGGGCGGCCGCGTACCGGCGCACGGTGCGCTCGTCCACGCCGAGCCGGCCCGCGAGCTCGGCGGCCGTCGACCGGTGCCGGGTCTGCAGCAGTTCGAGCAGGGCCAGCACGCGGCCGGCGGGATGCGACACGGACCACTCCTCGAAACCGGGCGGAAACTGTCCGGTTTCGATCGTACGGTCATCCGGTAACCGAAGAAGAGGAGCGACAGATGGCGACGTTCGTGCTGGTGCCGGGTTTCTGGTTGGGTGCCTGGGCGTGGCGGGAAGTGACCGTGGCGCTGCGCGCGCAGGGGCACGAGGTGTATCCGATGACGCTGACCGGGTTGGCCGAGCGGAACCACCTGGCCGGACCGGAGGTGAGCCTGGAGACGCACACCGAGGACATCGTCCGGCTGATCGAGGTCGAGGATCTGCGCGAGGTGCTGCTGGTCGGGCACTCCGGCGGCGGCATGCCGGTCGCCCAGGCGGCGGACCGCATCCCGGACCGGATCGCCCGGGTGGTGTACGTGGAGAGCGGGCCGCTGCCGGACGGCGTCGCGCAGTTCGACACCGTGCCACCGGAGGAGCAGGAGCGGCTGCGCGGCCTCATCGGCACCGGGCACCTGCTGCCGCCGCCCGCGTGGGATCCGGCCGCCGACCCGACCAACCTGGCCGGGCTGGACGAGCCGACGCTGGCCCTGCTGCGCGCCCGGGCCACCCCGCAGCCGCTGCGGGCCGCCACCGACCCGGTGCGGCGCACCGGCGGCCGTCCGGTCCCGACCGCGCTGGTCGCCAGCACCTTCCCGCTGGCCGTGGTGCGGCAGATGATCGGCGAGGGGCACCCGTTCTTCACCGGGTTGGCCGGTGGCCAGCTGTTCGAGCTGCCGACCGGGCACTGGCCGATGCTCAGTGAACCCAAGGCCCTGGCCGACGTGCTCGACGCCGCCGCTAAAGGCTGAGCAGAGGGCCCGGCCGGTCGCTGACCGGCCGGGCCGGGGTCAGCGGGGCAGCAGCGCGGCGATCTCGGCGACGATCTCCGCCGGGGTCCGGCCGTCGGTGGCCACCGTCGCGGTGGCCACCTCCGCGTAGAGCGGCCGGCGCTGGTCCATCAGGTGCTTGAGGGTGGCCCGCGGGTTGATCGCCAGCAGCGGGCGGCCGGCGCCGAGCCCGACCCGCTTCACCGCGTCCGGCAGCTCGACCGAGAGGTGCACCACCCGGTGCCCGACCAGGGCGGCGCGGGTCTCCTCGGCCAGCACCGCGCCGCCGCCGAGGGCGAGCACCCCCGGGCTGGCAGCCAGCGCCGCGGCCACCGCGGCCCTTTCGAGGGTACGGAAGTGCTCCTCGCCCTCGTCGATGAAGATCTCCGGGATCGGCTTGCCGGCCATCCGCTCGATGTCGGTGTCCGTGTCGCGGAACTCCACCCCGAGGGCCGTGGCGAGGGCCTCCCCCACTGTGCTCTTGCCGCAGCCGGGCGCGCCGACCAGGACGACGACCGGCGCCATCAGCGGATGACCAGCGCGTCGAGGTAGCCGGCCACGTTGCGGCGGATCTCGGCGACCGAGTCCCCGCCGAACTTCTCGGTGGCCGCCTCGGCCAGCACCAGCGCGACCATCGCCTCGGCGACCACCGCGGCGGCGGGCACCGCGCAGACGTCCGAGCGCTGGTTGATCGCGGTGGCCGGCTCGCCGGTGATGACATCCACGGTGGCCAGGGCACGGTTCAGCGACGAGATGGGCTTCATCGCGGCACGGACCCGCAGCGGCTCACCGGTGGTGATGCCGCCCTCGAGCCCCCCGGCCCGGTCGGTGACCCGGCGGACGCCGGTCGCCGACGGGATGATTTCGTCGTGCGCCTCGGAGCCGCGGGACCGGGCCTGCTGCCAACCGTCACCGATCTCCACACCCTTGATCGCCTGGATCGACATCAGCGCGGTGGCCAGCCGGGCGTCGAGCTTGCGGTCCCACTGCACGTGGCTGCCCAGCCCCGGCGGCACCCCGTACGCCAGCACCTCGACCACGCCGCCGAGGGTGTCGGCGGCCTTCTTCGCGGCATCCACCTCGGCGACCATCAGGGCGCTGGCCTCCGGGTCGAGGCAGCGCAGCGGGTCGGCGTCGATCCGGGCGGCGTCCTGCGGGCTCGGGCGCAGCCCGGGCTTCGCGGCCACCGGACCCAGCTCGACGACGTGCGAGACGATCTCGATGCCGAGCGCCTGCCGGATCAACGCCTTGGCGACCGCGCCGACGGCGACCCGGGCGGCGGTCTCCCGGGCGCTGGCCCGCTCCAGGATGGGCCGGGCGTCGGTGTGGCCGTACTTCTGCATGCCGGCCAGGTCGGCGTGGCCCGGCCGGGGGCGGGTCAGCGGGGCGTTGCGGGCCTGCCGGGCCAGCTCGTCGGGGTCCACCGGGTCGGCGGCCATCACCGTGCGCCACTTCGGCCACTCGGAGTTGCCCACCCGGATCGCCACCGGGCTGCCCAGGGTGACGCCGTGCCGCAGGCCGCCGAGCACGTCGACCTCGTCCCGCTCGAACGACATCCGGGCGCCACGGCCGTAGCCCAGCCGCCGGCGGGCCAGTTCGTCGGCGATCTCGGTGGTGCTCACCTCGATGCCGGCCGGCACCCCCTCCAGCAGCGCGACGAGGGCGGGACCGTGCGATTCACCTGCAGTCAACCAGCGCAACACAGCGGTCAGTCTGTCACGGCCCGCCTCCGCCTCGGTGCGCTGCCCGTCGCATCCCGCCCTGCGGACGCCGGGTAGCGCCGCAGCAGCCACTGCAACGCCTCCGGCGGCGCGCGGCGCGGAGCAGGAATTCGTAGTCCTCGGCGTAGCTGCCCGGGATCTCCTCGTCGACCAGCCAACCCTCCCCGACGTTGACCCGCTCAGCGGTTTCGGATTGCGATGATCGACTTTGTCAGTCCCGCCAGGCGCTCGTTGCGGATCGTCGCGTCAGGAAACAGGTACCGAAGTTCGGCACGACCAATGAGTTCGGTCGTGAGCACCTGCCTCATCGCCGCCTCGTACGACTTGCCAGGGTTGTAGGCGAGCGGCCATCTGCGCGCCATCACCACCCGTGCCGAAACCGGCAGGAACTGCATTCCCGGGGCCACCCAGTGCGGCTCGATCGGGAAGTAGCGGTACGGCGTCTGCACCCAGTACGCGCGCCCCAACTCACGGACCGCCTCGGCCATCCGCTGGCGACGCTCGTGGCCGCCCACGTGCTCCAGGACGCTGTTGCTGAAGACGAGGTCGTACTTACGGCTCAGGATGTTCTTCGGCAGCTCGCAGGCATCGGCGTGGTCGGCCTCAGCCCAGTCGGGCAACTCCGTGGGCAGCGGCTCCAGGTTGACCACGTGGACGTGCGCCGGCCGGACGGGGACTCGCGCCCAACTCTCCACCCGGCCGCCCAGATCGAGGACGGTCATGTCGGCCAGGTTCGGGAACGTGTCCGACAGCCAGGCCGCGCGCCGTGCCCGTCGTTTTGCGCCGAGGGAGGTCGGCGAGTCGACGAGGCGAAACCTGAGCGAGTGAAGTCCCATGTGTGGTTCTCCTTCGATCTGCTGCTGGCGTCGTTCGAGGAGTGAGTTGCGTCGTTCCCGACCCGGTCAGATGCCCCGGCCGCGCTTGTGCAGCGTGCGCAGCACCGCGTCGGCCCGCACCACCCTCCCGGCCACGGCGAGGGCCAGGTAGGCGCGCGGCTCTCGGGGATTGCGCCGCAGGGTACGTCGGGCCCAGCGCAGCGCGCCCCGGCGGTCGCCGGACGCGGCGCGGGCGAACGCGATCTGCCCGGTCACCCGGGCCTCGCCGGCCGGCTGGCCGGCGAACTCCGGGTAGCGCCGCAGCAGCCACTGCAACGCCTCGGAGATGGTGTCCCAGCGCTGCGCGAAGTAGGAGCGCTTGTGCCAGCGGACCAGCACCGACGGCGTACGCAGGTTGATCAGCGGCGCGCTGCGCGCGGCCCGGAGCAGGAATTCGTAGTCCTCGGCGTAGCTGCCCGGGATCTCCTCGTCGACCAGCCCGAAGCCGTCCCGCAGCGCGGTGGCGCGGATCAGGAAGGTGGACGGGTGCAGCTCCGTCATCCGGTCCCGCAGCAGGTCGTCCAGGGTGACCCGGTCCTTCTCGAGCACCCGGTCCACGGTGTGCCCGTCGTAGCTGACCCGGATGCCGCAACAGACGAACTCGGCCGACGGGTCGGCGGCCAACGCGTCGACCTGGGCGGCCAGCTTGCCGGGCAGCCACTCGTCGTCGTCGTCGCAGAACGCGACCAGCTCGCCCTCGGCGGCCAGCGTGCCGCTGTTGCGCGCGCCGGCCAGCCCCGGCGTGCGCTCGTTGCGGATCACCCGCACCGCGCGGTCCGGGGCGGACAGCCCGGTCAGCGACTCGTCCGGCGTGGACTGGTCGAACACCACGACAACCTCGATCGGGCCCGGGTACTCCTGGGCCAGGATCGCCCGCGCCGCGGCGCGCAGCAGCTCCGGGCGGTCCCGGGTGGGCACCACGACGCTGACGCTCGGCTGCCGGCTCATCGGGTCTCCTCCACACCGCGGCCGGACCGCGTCCAGGCCCGCCACCAGGGTTGGCGCCGGGCCGACTGAGCCACCAGGTCCTCCACGATCTGCCCGACGCGGGCCACCGCCGCCCGCCGCGCCTCGTGCGCGCCCGGGTCGGCGGTCACCGCGTACCGGGACGGGTCGGCAAGCCCGGCGGCCAGCGCGTCGTGCAGCGCCTCCCGGGTCTCGCAGAGCGCCACCAACCCGGCGGCGCCGAGCCGGCGGGCGAAGAGCTGCTGGTGGTCGTCGACGTGCTCGCCGCGCGCCGGGTCGCGGGGCACCACGATGGGCAGGTGGCCGTGCCGGCGGGCCTCCAGGATGGTCGCCGGCCCACCGTGGCAGACCACCAGGTCGGCGTCGGCCATCGCCCGCTGCAACGCGTCGTGACCGAGGAACGGCACGGCGCCGGGCACCTGCGGAGCGGGGGTGTGCCCGTGCTGCACGGTCAGGCCGACCTGGTCGCCGGCCTGCGCGTGCCACTGCGCCAACCAGTCGACGAGCCGGTGGAACGGGTGCTTGTCGGTGCCGACCGCGATCAGCAGCCCGACCCGGATGGCCGCCGTGGCGTCGCGCTGACGCGGCAGCCGGGCCGGCTCCGGCGGGGAAACCGACAGTGCGGGGTGCAGGCGCCGGGCGGTGCCGGTCTCCCCGCTCACAGCAGCGTCCCGACGACGGTGGCCTCCGGGTACTGCCGCCGCTGCTCGTCCCACTGCACGAGCATCGCGGACAGGAACGGCCGGCAGAGCCGGGCGGTCAACGTCGCGGTGTCGATCCGGTCGTACACCTCGATGTAGACGGTCGGGATGCGCCGCAGCCGGGCCAGCACCACGAACGGCACGGCCACCCCGGCGCCGGTGGTGACCACCGCGGCGACCCGCCGCCCCCGCAGCACCCGCCACGCCAGCACCGCGTTGCGCAGCAGGTTCGGCACATTGCGGGTGGTCGGGTGGTGTGCCGGCACCAGATCCTCGCCGGCCAGCAGCGACACCGCCTCGGGAGTGTCGAAGGTGACCCAGCAGCGCCGCCAACTCTCGTACCAGGGCCGCAGGGCGAGCAGCTGGGCCAGGTGGCCGCCGCTGGAGCCGACGAGCAGCAGCACGGGCTGCCCGTCGTCGTTGTTGTTCCTGTCCACGCGACTCCCCACAAGTTCGCTTGGAATTTCGGTTAACGCCACGCAGCAGCAGATCACAGGTTGCCCGACCGTTGAATAGGGCGACCGGTTGATCAGTCGATCACCAATCGGGGTCGGTCACTGCCGTCGACCCTCCGCCAGCCATCGACGCTCATCACAAGCAGCAATTCTTCCGTCACGCTACGGCGATGGTCAACGCCCATCGGCGCGGCGAAGTGCCCGGATCACTCACTATGTCGTTTCTCGATGACGTCCAACAGTGCGGGATGCAGCGCGGCGTTCCACCCCGCGCCGGCGTCGGCCAGCCGAAAGGTGCGCAGCCACATCTCCACCAGGTACGCGTCGGCCACCAGCCGGCGCTGCGCCGGGCCCAGGCCCAGCCGGTCACCGTGTCGGCCGAGGTGGCCGTCAACGTCCGCCGCGGCGACGGCGGCCGACTCCCCGCGCAGCACCAGGGCCCGCTGGAAGGCGTCGTGCGCCAGGTCGAATCCGAGCGGAACGTCCGGGCCGCTGTGCTCCCAGTCCCAGGCGACCAACTGGCCGGCGTGCCGGCCCAGGTTCCACGGCACCCAGTCGCCGTGCCAGTGTCCGAACTCGACGGTGGTGCCGCCGTGCCGGCGGGCCAGCGCGGCCACCGCGGCGACCGCCCGCGCGCCGGCCGGCTCGGCCGCGGCCGCCCGGTCGGCCTGCGCGGCCAGCCGGGTCAGGAACGTGGACCCGGCCAACGGTCGGGGCACGCCGGCCGGGCCGCCGCGACGGGCGACCGCAAGCAGCGCCGCGATCCGCGGCGGATCATCCACCGGCACGCCGCGTACCGCCGGCGGCAGCGGCTCGATCACCGCGACCACCTGGCCGGCCCACGCCGTCTCGGTGAGCAGCCCCGGCGGTACCGGGTGATCGGCGACGCCGGCCACCTCGCGCAACGCCCGCAGCGCGGCCGCCTCGGCGGTGACCAGCGCACGGGTCGCGTCGTTCCAGCCGATCTTCGCGTAGCCGCGCGGACGACCGTCGGCGCTGAACAGTTGCAGGGTGGGCTTGCCGTTCGGATCCGGCGGCCGCACCCCGAAGGCGGCCACCAGCGGCGTACCGCCGAGCGCGGCGGTGAGCCGCTCGGACAGCAGCAGGTCGGCCGCCGGCACCCCGGACGGCACCGAGACGGTCAACGTCGGAAACGGTGCCAGCCCGGCCGAGCCGAACCGGGCCAGCCCACCGAGGACCGCCCGCAGCGCTCGCACCTTCGGTGGCCGCAGCGCGTTGTACGCCAGCAGCGACGCCGCCCCGGCGCGGGGCGCGCCCAACGGCACCAGGAACCGCGCCCTGGCCACCGACGGCACCACCGCGTACCGGGCGACCGCCTGGTGCCCGGGCGGCGGGGCGCCGTTCACGGTCAGGCCGACCCGGTCGTCCGGGAAGACTGCTCGGCTCACCCAGCCCAGCCCGTCCACCCGGGACCTGGGGTCGGTGGCCGGGTCGACCCAGGTGGTCACGCCGCCCGGTCCGCCCAGTCGAGGGCCAGCCCGAGCCGCTGGCGCAGCGCGTCGTTGTACGGCCGGTAGTAGTCGGTCAGCTCAGCGCGCACAGCCGGCTCCAGCGGCGCCGAACGCCGGTCGTTGTAGACCTTGAAGCTGGGCAGGTCGTACGGCGGCAACCCGAGGAAGTCCAGGGTGCGCCGGTAGGTCGCGCGGGAGTCGCGGTAGAGGTCCTCACTGGGCAGGAAGAGGATCTGCCCCCGGTCGAAGCGCTCCAGCCACGGCTCCAGGTGTTCCAGATAGCGCCCTCGGGCCCGGTACGTGTACCAGTCGTACGGCTCGCTGAAGGACTCCGGCTCGGCGATCAGCCGCTCCCGCTCCCCCGCCGTGCGCTCCGGTTCGGCGGCCAGCGCGGCGGCGAAGTCCAGCGGCTCGATGCCGTGCGTGCGGCGCTCCTTCCAGTGCGAGTACGCCCGCTCCACCGGATCACGCAGCAGCACGATCAGCTTCACCGTCGGCATCAGCGCGGCGACCCGCTGCGCGGCGAGCGGGTGGAACATGTACAGCGGGGCGGCCTCGCCGACGCGGACCGGCCCGCCGTGCCGCTTGGCGAGGGCCTCGCGCTGCCGCTCCGTCGGGAAGTGCGAGCGGTACCAGGCCTCGCCGCGACCCCAGTGCTCCTCGAAGTAGTGCGCCGACTTGGTGTTCCACGCGGGGAAGAGCCGGGGCACCAGCGGGTGCTGGATGAGGTAGTTCCACAGCGAGGTGGTGCCGCCCCGCTTGGTGCCGATGATCAGGAAGTCCGGCAGGGGACGCCTGTCGCTGGTGCGGACCCCGTAGTCGACCAGGGAGTCCTTCACCCGGGTGGTCACCTGGGTCGGGACCAACTGCTTCACCCGATCACGGATGGACGCCACGACGGACCTCACCTGCCTCTCGTCGATGCCGGCGCGGGGTTGGCGGCTGCGGCCGCACCGTCCCGCCCACGGATCTGCCTCATGGTCACCCGGATGCCGGCGCGCACCCGGGGCAACGTCAACAAGCCGACGCAACCGGCCAGCAGCACCACCAGCGCCACCACCAGCCCCGGCAGGCCGCGACCGCCGGCCAGCACGCCGGCGCCGGCCGCCAGGCCCACACCGGCGACCGTGGCCGCCGCCGCGCGCAGCGTCGCGGCGTCGAACAGCGGCTCGCGCACCACCGACCGCGCGAACGCGGCGGCCGTGAGGTTCTCCGTGGCGATGCCGGCGGCCCAGGCCAGCGCAGCACCGGTGGCGCCGTGCCCGGGGATCAGCCACAGCCCCAGCGAGACGGTCACGGTCAGCCCGGCCAGGGTGGCCACCAGATGCAGCCCGCTGCGCCCGCCCATCAGCAGCAGGCTCTGCACGTTGCCCACCCCGGTGTTCACCAGCATCGCCAGCGCGAGCACCGTCATCGCCGGCACGCCGGCGGTGAACTCCGGCCCGAACAGCTGCAGGAAGGCCAGGGCGAAGACCGCCAGGAGCAGGTACACCGGCCAGGACAGCACCAGCCCCCAGGTGGTCAGCTGCCGGTGCACGGCCGCCGCGGCGGCCCGCTCGCCCTGCCCGAGCAGCCGGGACAGCTGCGGTGACACCGCCACCCGCAACCCCTGCATGGCCAACTGCCCGGCGAGCACGTACCGGCCGACCGCGCCGAACACCCCGGCGTCCGCCGGCCCGGCCAGCACCGAGGTGAGCAGCACACCTACCCACATGCTGCCCGCGTCGATGGCCGCCGAGGCGGCCCGGGGCAGCGCGAAGCGCCAGAACGTCGACCAGTCGGTGCGGCTCGGTCGCAGCGCGGCTCCCCGGCCCAGCCCCAGCGGGCCGGCCACCAGGGTCAGGCAGGCCAGCAGCGCCAGCGCCGCCGGCACCAGCCAGCCCGTCATGCCGGCGAGCAGGCCGCCGCCGGCCAGCGCGGCGGCGCCGACCAGCACCGGCCGGGCCACCGGCAGCAGAAGGAACTGCACCCCGACGTACGCCCTGATGGGCCGCACGCAACGCAAC
Source organism: Micromonospora coriariae (assembly GCF_900091455.1). Taxonomy (NCBI): domain Bacteria; kingdom Bacillati; phylum Actinomycetota; class Actinomycetes; order Micromonosporales; family Micromonosporaceae; genus Micromonospora; species Micromonospora coriariae. Next base: position 409,201 of record NZ_LT607412.1, read on the forward strand.
GCGGCCAGCAGCAGGGTCATCGCGACCACCACAGGCACCGCGGCGAAGGTGACCGTGAGCAGCGTGTCACCGCCCTCGCCCGAGCCGCGTAGCAGCCGGGGGGCGAGCGCGTCGGCGGCCAGCGCGCCGGCGCCGGCGACCAGGAACGCGGCCAGCAGCGGCGGGATCAGCGCCACCGGGAGCACCCGGGCGGCGTCCCCCCGGGCGCCGAGGCGGCGCCGCGGCAGTGCCCACATCAGACCGGTTTCCGCGCCGAGCGTGCAGACCGCGGTGGCCACGGTGACGACCCCGATCGCGGCGAAGAACGCGCCCGCGCCGGTCGTGCCGTACCCCCGGGTGATCACCACGGCGAGCACGAAGCCGAACAGGCCGCTGGTGGCCGCGCCGAGCAGACCGGCCACACCACTGCGCGCACTACGCCGGGTCTCCGCCGCGCCCGCGCCCGCCGCCGGGGCAGCGACCGGCACCGTCGTGTCGTGCGCCGGCACCGGGCTGTCCGGGGGGCGAGTGGTGGCGGTCATGCGGCCACCGCCGGAGTCCGCGCGCTCGGTGGACGCCAGGTGGCCAGGCGGCTCAGCCGCTCCCGCTCGCTGAGCGCCATCGCGAAGGCGACGGCGAAGAACGCGACCGCCAGGTTCTGGTTGGCCATGCCGTAGAACGGGATCTGCACCAGACAGACCACCGGAACCACCGCCAGCCACTGCCCGGCCGCCGAGGTCGCCCGGGCGCAGATCACCGCGGCGGCGACGAACCAGGCCAGGAAGCAGATCAGCGCCGGTACGCCGTGACTGAACAGCACCATCCACAGCTGTCCCTGGCTACCGATCGGCGCGGCCGCGGAAACGGTGTCCACGTTCACCGGGGCGCCGTAACCCAGCCACGGCGACTCCTGCATCCGGCGGATCACCTCGGTGTAGAGCGAGAGCCGGTCGGTGTTGGTGTCGCTGGCATCGACCCGTTTGCTGATCAGCTCGGTGATCGGGATGAACAGGGTGGCCAGCGCGCCGATCACGACCACCCCGACGATGGACGCGGCGACCCGGACGTTGCCCCGCAGGCCGGCCCGCACCCCGAGCACCGCCAGCCCGGCGCCGAGGCTGAGGAACATCGCCCGGTTGAGGGTGAGGAACGCCGGCGCCAGCGACAGCGGCAGCGAGGCCAGCAGCGCCCAGCGCAGCAGGCCCCGCCGGCGCAGCATGGCGAAGGCCACCACACAGGGCAGTGTGATGGCATACGAGCTGCCGAAGTTGTTCGTGTACGCGAACGGCGCGGCCGGCCGGTAGATCGGATTGAGCGAACGGGCGCTGTACTCCGCCGTGCTCAGGTGCACCATGTCCTGGATGAATGGGGTGCGGGCCACCCCGGCGGGCAGCAGCACCTCCACCGGGGTGGTCATCGCCAGCCGGGGCACCAGCACCCCGAGCCAGCCCAGCACCACCAGCGCGAACCAGAACGCGCAGAGCGGGGCGAGCACCACCACCAGGTCGGCGCGCTCCCGGGCGGCGGCGTAGACGTAGACCCCGACCACCAGCGCGGTCACGTAGAAGGCCAGTCGCAGCGCGAACGTGAGCAGGGAGGTCGGGGACGACAGCTGGGTGGCGCTGACCAGCACGATGGCCAGGAACAGCAGCCAGATGCCGGCCGCCGGCGGCAGCGGCACCCGGCCCCGGGTGAGCAGCAGCGCGAGCAGCAGCGCACCCAGCAGCGGCCAACCGAGATAGAACGCCCCGAGCAGCCACCAGAGCGGCACCAGGCCGAACATCATCGACAGCGGCCAGAGCGGCAGCCGGGGCGGCGGCGGAGCCGATGACATCGGCACGCCGCCGGCCGGGGTATCGCCGGCCGGCGGGTCGGTCGCCGGGGCGCGTGTGGCTGGCACCGATCAGGCCCGGCCGTTGCGGGTGAGCACGAAGCCCAGCGGCGTGACCCCCGCCGCGCGCAGCCGCTCCACGAGGCGCCGCAGGTCGCTCTGGCGGGTGCGGTCCCGCTCGACGACGACCACCGCGCAGCCCTGCCGGGCCACCGCGACGCCCCGCTCGTCGGACTCCGCGGGCGGCGCGTTGAACAGCACCAGCCCGTGGTCCGCGCCCTGCCGCCAGGTGCCGAACCGGACGCTGCCCACCCCGACGCTCACCTCGTCCGGTGTTGCCGGCCGGCTGTTCTCCGCCCGCGCGGAGGCGACCCGGGGCAGGGTCAGCGTCGCGTCCGGGTCGGTGGACGGGCGGGCGCCCGGTGGGTGCGGGGACGGCCGGCGGGTCGTGCTGTCGATGGTGGTGCCGGCCGCGGTCGGCGTGCCGGACGGGCGCGGCTTGGGCACCAGCGGCCGGGACGGATCGATGGGCAGCCGGCCCCGGTCGGCGAGCACCGCGGCGCGCAGCCGCTCGGCGCGCCCGCTGTCGTCGGCGACGAAGACCTCCCGGCCGTCGGCGGCGAGCGCCACGGCGAGCCCGGCGGTGAGCGGCGTCGCGTCCTCCCGGGCGGTGACCAGCGCCACCCGGGCCGGCTGGCGAACCCGCTCGGCGACCGCCATCGCCACGTAGCGGATGTCCGCGTCGACCGCCCGGGGACTGCCCCGGAACGAAGGGCGGCGCACCGTGCCGAGCAGCGGCAGGCCGGTGGCGTCCCGGCCGTCGGCGACCGAGCGCACCCGGCGGTCGGTCGACTCCCACGCGTACGCCAGCACGACGCCGACCAGCGCGCCGCCGAGCACGCCGGCGATCAGGAAGAGCGGCCGGTGCCCGGCGGACGAGACCAGCGCCCGCTCGGCGGTCTGGGTGACCCAGCCCGGGTTGATGTCGACCGCGGCGATCTCGGTGCGGGCGGCGTTGAGCTGGGTGAGCTGATTGTTGATGCCGGCCAGTTCGGCGAGCGCGGCGTCCCCGGCGGCGGTGTCCTTGGCGCTGTTCGCCCGCTTCTGCACCGCCGTCTGCTGGGCGACGACCTTTGTGATGCTGGAGTCGTACGAGCGCAGCATCTCGCCGCGCTGCTGCTCGTACATGCCGCGCCGCACCTCGAGGTAGGCCTGTGCGGCGAGGTTGGCGCTCTGCACCGCCCGCTCGGCGTCCCGGGCCTGGTAGCTGAACCGCAGGATCTGCCCGCCGGTGGGCACCTCGACATCGAGCGCGTCGCGGATGTCGCGCGGGTCGCCGCCGGCCGAGGCGGCGAGCCGCTGGACCACCTCGGTGCCGGTGGCGATGCCGCTCTCCACGTTCATGTTGACCGCGCGGTCGGCGCCCGCACCGCTGGGGGTGAACGCGTCGGTCACCACCGGCCGGACCGCCACCACAGCGCTCGCGGTCAGCGCGGGCGGCACCAGCACCAGGTAGCCGAGCGCGGCGAGCAGACCCACCGTAGCCACCGCCGCGACCAGCCGCAGGCGGTGCATCGGCACCCGGAGCAGGTCGCTCAGCGTGAGGGACCGGGCGGCGCCGGTGGACGAGCCGTCCGTGGGCCAGGAGGCGGAGCCTGCGTCAGTCATGGAACTTCTTCACTGTCTGTTGAGGATTGCCGACGACGACGACGCGAGGTGGCACGTCCGTGCGCACCACCGCCGCGGCGCCCACGACGCTGTCCCGGCCGACCCGTACGCCCTTCATCACCAGGGCGTGCGCGCCGATCCACACGTTCTCCTCGATGACGATCGGGGCGCGGGTGGCCGGGCTGGGCGGCGCGTGCCGCTGCTCGGGTGCCAGGTTGTGGAAGTCGTTGTCGAGCAGCTCGCAGTCCGACAGCAGGCACCGGTCCCCCACGGTCACCGACGTCCAGGTGCCGATCCAGGTGGCGTTCAGCAGGCAGTCCGCGCCGATGCGCACCTCACCGGGGCCGGCGAAGCGGACCAGCTTGTTCAACCGGGTGCGGTCGCCGATGCTGACCCGTACCCCGCGGCGCAGCCGGATCCGGCCCCGGATCTCCACGTCCCGGCCGAGCGTGAGTCGCCGGTAGCGGAGCCGGTACCAGCCGCGTTTGACCGCGAAGACCAGGCGTACCGCGCGTCTCGCGCGGATGCCAGCGGCGCCGACCAACGACCCTCCCCCATGTGCGGGACCGGCGGCGGTGGTACCGCCGCCGGCCCAATGTGAACAATCTACCGATGTTCCGTAACGAACAGTCAGCCGCTACTGCACCGAGAAGAACGTCGATGGAGTGGACCAGGACAGCCCGGGAGTCGCGGCCGTGATCACGGTCGCCGTGGTGCCGTCGACCACCGCGCTCGGCGCGACCGTGGGGTCGAACGCCACGCTGCGCAGCGTGCCGTTGGTGGCGCCGTAGACGATCTTGCCGCCCACCCAGGCCATGCCGCGCACCCCGGACCACGACACGCCGGTCGTCGGCAGGGTGAACTCGGTGGCGCCGAGGTAGTTGCCGTCGATCTCGAAGTAGCGGTAGTAGAGGTTGTTGGCACCGGTACGCGTGTAGTAGAGCCGGCCGTTGAGGAAGAAGGCGCCGGTCAGCGCGGCCGGGTTGAACCAGTCGTTGTAGCCGGACGCCTCCCAGGGCGCCCCGATCGCCCCGCCGTTGAACATTGAGATGTCGATCCGGCTGCCGGTGGGCGTGCCGGCCACCGTGTGCGACCAGTAGATCCGGTCATCGACCCGCCAGGTCGCGCCGGCCGCCGTGTAGGCGGGCTGGCTGACGGTGGTCGGCGTGCCCAGCGCCACGCCGTCGAACGGCACCTTGGCCAGGGTGCCCGATCCGGTGCCCAGGTAGAGGTTGCCGGTGGTCGCCGACGGCGGGTTCTTCGGGTTGAAGGTGCGTCCGCCGGCGAGCGGGAACATGCCGAGCCGGCCGTGGTACTCCGAACCCATCCCGTCGGAGTTCTGCCCGAAGTAGAGACCGTCCGAGCCGCGCCACAGCACCGGCACCGCCGAACCCCAGTCGCTGGTGCCCGCGGGCATCGAGGCGCCGCCGGTGCGGCGCGGGTTCCAGTTCACCGGCATACCGGTGGCCGGGGTGACCGCCGCGATGCCGAGGCGGTCGACCGCGCCTGCGCCGGCCGCGTCACTGGCGTTGGGGTTGTTCATCCAGCGGAAGTGCCCACCGAGGTAGATGACGTTGTCGGCGACCTCGACGGCGGTGATGGTGTCGTTGCCGGTGAAGTCAACCCACGTGGCGAGCTGGCCGGCGCCCCGGGCGGAGGTCTCAAAGCGGACCAACGCGTCGCAGTACGCGGTCGGCCAGCCGGCGCCGCCGTTGCTGCCGACCACGAACCAGCTGCCGTCGCCGCCGAACTTCACGTCCTGCACGTAGTGCACGAACGTCGCCGGCGCCGCGCACGGCGGGACGAACTTCTCGGTGCTCCAGTCGATCAGCGCGGGCGTGCCGGAGACGTCGACAAGCGCCATCTGGTTGCGCGGCACGTCGTTGACGTACATGAAGTTGCCGCCGAGGACGAGGGTGTCGCCGTCCGGCGCCACGTCGATCGTCCACACGTACGAGGTGGTGCTGTGCCGCCCGACGGTGGCGTTGATGTTGAAGGTCGGGTCGATCGCGCCGGTGGTCGCGTTGAGCCGGCCGAGACCGGCGTGCGCCGTGCCGTTGAGCCAGTTGAACGCGCCGGCCACGTAGAGCCAGTTGCCGTCCAGCACCAGATCACGGACGGTGCCGCCGTCGGACCGCCCGACCCAGCTGGCGATGGTCGCGCCGGTGGACGGGTTGAGCGCGACCAGGTTCTTGCGAGAGACCCCGTTGACGTTCTTGAAGGTGCCACCGACGATCAGCGTGCCGCCGGGGCCTGCGAGCAGCGTGTTGACCGCGCCGTCGAGCACCGGAAGGAAGGTGGTGGAGATGGTGCCGGTGCTGCGGTCGTACGCGAACAGGTAGCGCCGGGTGACCCACGCGGTGCTGGCGGTCTGCCGGATCTGGGTGAAGCTGCCGCCGACGAAGACCGTGTTGCCGACCTGCGCGAACGCGCGGGTCTCGCCGTCGCGGGCGTGCGGGGTGGCGTTTGCGGGGTTGGCTGAAACCAGGGTCGCCGACTGAGGTGCCGGCACGACCGCCGCCGAGGTCGCGGTGGGAACAGTGAGCACCGCGGCGGCGGTCACCAGCGCGACCGCCCCCGCCTGAACACGACGTCGTCCTGCAAAACGCCACAAATGCGAGAGTTTGGGCACGCTGCGCCTCCAGATTGGATGAGAACCCGAGGTAGCGTGCCTCGTCCAGCCTGGTAGGCGATATCCGCCGATTGGGCGGTGCATGGATCAGCAAGCCGACAGAACACTGACGGATCGGATCCCCGACCCGGTCAGTGAACTGCCGGCACTGCCCTCGTCGTCGCGGTCAGCGGCTCCCTCCGGTGGGCTGCCGCAGGTACGGATCACGGCCGGCCTCGGCGAAGCCGGCAAGCGCCGACGCGTCGTGGTTCATCGTCATGTCGCAGGTCGTCGTGCGGGTGGTCATGCCCGACGAGTTGAAGTAGATGGCGGCCTTGATCTTCGGGTGCGCCTTCAGCGCCGCCGGGAACTCCTGGAACCAGCGCTGCTTGGCACTGCGGTCGGCGGAGTTGAAGTTGGTGCCGAACTCGGCGAGCATCCGCGGCTTGCCTGCGCCAATGCCGTTGTCGTCCAGCCACCGGTAGAAGCCGCCCACTGTGGTGCTCGGGGTCTTCCACACCGTGCTGCCGTTGCAGACGTGGAAGTTGTACGGGTCGTAGGCCACCCAGTCGACGTAGCTGTCGCCCGGGTACAGCCCGGCGTACCGGGAGTAGTGGCCGGACCAGCCCATCATCGTCCAGACCCAGACCGCGTTGTCCGCGCCGGCCTTGGCGAACCGCTCGTACACGTAGCGCCAGGCCCGGACGAAGTCGGCGTCACTGCCCTTGGCCGGTTCGTCCTCCGGCTCGTGGTCGAAGCCCATGAAGACCGGCACCTTGGCGTCCCGGATCCGGCCAGCGACCGCGTCGATGGTCGCGTCCTGCCGGCCACTGTAGACGTCGGCCCAGGTCAGGCTGGTGCCCGTGGAGTAGTTGCGCGACTCCCAGGCGAAGAACATCAACCTGCCCTCGCGCATCTGCTGCTGCTCGTACTCGTCCGGGAAGGCACCGTTGCTGCCGGCGTTGGAGAAGTCGTGGTAGCGGTGCACGATGTCGAACTTGCGACCGACCTGCGCCTCCACGTCGGCGACCGCCTTGCCGTGGTTCCAGCCGCTCGCCGCCCCGGACGGCGAGTACATGCCCCACCAGGCGCCACAGGACGGGACGAGCTTGTCCGACACCACGCCGCACTTGCCGGGCGCGACCGTGGGCTTCGCCGACGGAGTGGGCGTCCGGGTCGGGGCGACGGTCGGCGACGGCTTCGGCGCGGCGGTGGTCGGCGACGCGCTCGGCGTCGGCGCCGGGGGCGGCGCCGGGCGGGTGGTCGTCACCGGCGACGGCCGGGCCCCGATGTCGTAGCTGATCACCAGACGCGGGCGCAGCTCCGGGTCGCGGTTCTCCGCCGACGCCCAGTAGATCCGGGTGTCCAGTCCGGTCTGGGCCAGCGACACCGTCCAGGTGCCGTTGCCGGTGACCAGGCGGGAGATGTCCCACTCGTTGAAGCCCTTGGACACCCCGGTCACCGTGTCCAGCGCGGCGCCGGCCGGCTTCGGGGCCGGGCGTGCCTCGCGGGCGCTCAGCGGCGAGGCGTGCGCCGTCACCGTGGCGGCGAACTGCTGCCAGGCGTGCACCCGCAGCGTCGCCCGGACGTTGACCGCGGCGGCCGGCACGGTGGTCACCGCGAACTCGATGACCGCCTCGCGGCCACCGCGTGGGTTGCCGTCGCAGCGCGTCGCGCAGGTCGCGAGGGTCGACTTGGCGGCGTTGTCACCGTCCTGCGTGACCACTGTCGCGGTGGTGTCCGCCGCCGCCCGGATCGAGAGGTCGTCGCTGGCCAGCAACGGCATCATGGTCACCACGATGCCGGCGACCACCGAGCCGCCGACAACGCCGAGGGCGATCGCCTTGCGCCGGGGGCCGGGGCGGTGCCGGGTGATGCGGTGCAGTCCGTGCCTGCTCAAGGAGAACTCCCTGTGTCTGCTGCCGTGACGCTGAGCAGCGTATCGACGACCGCACCATGCCGTACGGAAGACAGTTTTCCCTAAGCGCGTCTTAACCGTCAGCTAAGGAATGCGCCCCCGGTCACCCGCCGCAGCGCCGTCCGCATCGCCTCGACCGGGGCTGCCACCCCGGTGAACTGCTCGAACTGGCCGACGGCCTGGGCCAGCAACAGGTCCAGACCGGACACCACGCGCAGGCCCGCCGCACGGGCGGACGCGGCAAGCGGTGTCGGCCACGGGTCGTAGAGCGCGTCGAAGAACACCGCGCCCGGCGACCAGGTCACCGCGTCGGCCAGCGGATCGGCGACCCCCTTGGGCACGGTGGAGAGGACCACCTCGGCGGCCAGGTGCCGGGGCGCGTCGGCCCAGGCACCGGCGCTCAGCGGAACATCCAGCGCCTCCGCCACCGGCCGCAGGTCGTCGACCGCCTCGGCCCGTCGGGCCACCACCGTCACCGAGGAAGACGCCAGCCGAGCGGCGGCGGCCAGCGCGGCGCGAGCCGTACCGCCGGCGCCGAGCACAGTCATGGACGCGCCAGCGCTCACCCCGGCGTCGGTGAGCACCCGGACCATGCCGCCGACGTCGGTGTTGTCCGCGTACCAGGAGCCGTCGGGCCGGCGTACCAGCGTGTTGGCGGCGCCGACGGCGACCGCGACCGGCGAGGCATCCGCGGCCACCGCGAGCGCCGCCTCCTTGCCCGGCATGGTCACCGACAGCCCGGCCCACTCCGGGCCGAGGCCGGCGACCAGGTCCGGCAGCTCCGCCGCCGCGCACTCGATCCGGGTGTACGACCACCCGGCCAGCCCGGACGCCGTGTAGCCGGCGGTGTGGATCACCGGGGAGAGGGAGTGCGCGATCGGCTTGCCCACCACCGCCGCACGTCGTCGCAGCGCCATCAGATGACGCCGGCCTCCCGAGCCTTGGCCTCGTTGCGCTTCTGCTCCTCGTACGTCTCGGCGAAGGCGGAGTGGCCCTGCTTGTCGATCGCCACGAAGTAGAGCCACTTGCCCGGCGGCGGCGCCATCGCCCCCTCCAGCGCCTGCTTACCCGGGTTGTTGATCGGGGTGGGGATCAGGCCCCGCAGCTTACGGTTGTACGGGTTCTTCGAGTCGTCCAACTCGGCCTCCGTCATGTCCGCGGACCTCTTGGTCGGCTTGCCGATCGACTCCAGGTAGTAGTTGACCGTGACGTCCATCTCGAGGCAGTTGCAGTTGAACTCGCCGTACACCCGGTTGTAGGCCACCCGGGCGACCTTGCCCAGGTCGTCCTTGTTGCCGGCCTCGGCCTGGGCCAGCGAGGACACGATCAGCGCCTCATACGGGCTGACCTTGCGTTCCTTCTGCACCCGGTCGGCGAACTTCATCTCTCCGGTCACGGACAGGAAGTTGTCCACCATCAGCTTGAGGATGCTCTCCGCGGTGGCCTTGGGTGGGATCTCGTACGTGTCCGGGTAGAGGAAGCCCTCGACGGACTTGACGACCTTCTTGCCGTCGTCGCGCTTGAACCACCAGTCCGGGACGCCGAGCGCCTCCGGGTCCTTCGCGGCGGCCTGGAAGTCCTTGACCGGGATCTTGGTCTTCTCGGAGAGCAGCTTGTAGATGTTGAAGCTGGTGCGGCCCTCGGGGATGGTCAGGCCGTTGACGATCTTGTTTTTCAGGTCGAGCATCGCGGTGACGGCGCTCGCGCCGCTCATCTGCTTGCGCAGCTTGTACGTGCCCGGCTGGATGTTCTTGCTGCGCGAGTTGGCCTCGGCGGCCTCGACGAACGCCTTCTGGCTCTTCACCACGTCGGCGGCGACCAACGCGTCGGCCATGTCGGCGAGCAGCGCGCCCTGCTTGATCTCGACGGTGACCTCGCCGGTGCCGGCGCCGTCGTAGTCCGGGGTGACGAAGTAGTTCTGGATCCGGTCGAAGCCGTAGAACGCCCCGCCGCCGATGCCGCCCAGCAGGAACAGGGCCAGTAGCAGTGCCAGGAATGTCTTGCCCCGGCCCCCGGACCCGCCCTTGCGCTTGCGGACGAAGCCGTGCCGGTGCCGGCCCTTCTGCCCCCGCTCCGGCTCGTCGAACCCAAGATCCAGATCGTCGATCATTACGTCCGCCTCCGCTGCGCGTCCAGCCAGCTCTGCAGAATCTCCACTGCGGCCGCCTGGTCGACAACCGCACGTTGACGCTTGCCCCGAACGCCACGCTCGGCAAGCCTACGAGAAGCGACCACGGTCGACATCCTCTCGTCAGTGAGCGTTACCGGGACGGGCGCTATCACATCGACCAGTCGGCCAGCGTACGCCTTCACGTGGACAGCCGCCGGGCCGTGCTTCCCGGCGAGATTGACCGGAAGACCGACGACAACCTGGACGGCCTCGTGCTCGGCCACCAGCGCCGCCAGCTCGGCGAGGTCGCTCGGCACAGCGTCCGGCGCCGCGGTCAGGTCGCGGGCCAGGGTGACCAGCGGAACGGCCAGCACGCCGTCCGGGTCCGAGCGGGACACCCCCACCCGGACCTGGCCGACATCCACCCCGATCCGCACCCCGCGCGTCAGCTCAGTCACCGACCGTCACCTCTGGCACGAACGAACCAGGGCGGACCGGCCGGCCCGCCCTGGTCGAACAATGGTGGTCCATCACGCCTCGGTGACCGCCTTCTCGACGGTGAGCAACAGGTTCGGCGCCTCGGCCGCCGGCAGGCCGCCACCCTGGGCCAGATCGGGGCTGCCCCCGCCGCGCCCGGAGAACGCCGCCTTCACCAGATCCGAGGCGGCCAGGCCCCGACCGCGGGCGGCCTGGTTGACCGCCACGACCAGGGACGCCTTGCCGTTCGCGCGAGCCGCCACCGCGACCACCGCCGGCCGCGCCGGGTCGATCTTGCCGCGGATCTCCTGGGCCAGCGTCCGCACGTCGTTGCCGGCCGCGCCCTCCGGCGCCTCGGTGCCCACGTACGCCACCCCGCGCACGTCCCTGGCCTGGGCGGCGAGCGCCGCCGCCCCACCCAGCACCAGCTGGGCACGGAGCTTCTCCAGCTCCTTCTCCGCGTCCCGGAGCTGGGTCACGGTCTGCTCCACCCGGTCGGCGACCTGGTCGTTCGGCACCCGGTACAGCTCGGCCAGGCGGGAGACCAGCAGGTGCTCGCGGGCCAGGAAGCCGAAGGCGTCCATGCCGACCAGCGCCTCGACCCGACGGACCCCGGAGCCGATCGACGACTCGGAGAGGATCTTCACCAGGCCGAGCTGGGCCGAGCGGGCCACGTGCGTGCCGCCGCACAGCTCCCGGGCGTAGTCGCCCACCTCGACGACCCGCACCTCCTCGCCGTACTTCTCGCCGAAGAGCGCCATCGCCCCGATCCGCCGCGCCTCGTCCAGCGAGGTGATGAAGGCGTGCACCTCCAGGTCGGCCAGGAGCACCTCGTTGACCTGCTGCTCCACGTCGTGCAGCACGGTCGGCGACACACCGGTCGGGGTGTTGAAGTCGAACCGCAGGCGCCCCGGCGCGTTCAGCGAACCCGCCTGCGTCGCCGAGTCGCCGAGGAAGTTGCGCATCGTCTGGTGCACCAGGTGGGTCGCGGTGTGCGACCGGGAGATCGCCCGCCGCCGGGTGGTGTCGATCTCCGCGAAGCCAGTCTCGCCGGCACGCACCTCACCCCGGATCACCCGGGCCCGGTGCACGATCAGGCCGGGCACCGGCTGCTGCACATCGAACACCTCGATCTGACCACCGCCCACGGTGATCATGCCCTGGTCGGGCTGCTGACCACCGCCCTCGGCGTAGAACGGGGTCGTGTCGAGCACCAGCTCGATCGTGTCGCCCTCGGTCGCCGCCTGGCGCGGGCCGTCCTCGCCGAGCAGCGCCCGCACCCGCGACTCGCGCGCCACCTCGCTGTACCCGGTGAACGTCACCGGGCCGTCCGCGTCGAGCACCGACCGGTACGCCGACACGTCGGTGTGCCCGGTCTTGCGGGCCTGCGCGTCCGCCTTCGCCCGGGTCCGCTGGTCGGCCATCAGCCGGCGGAAGCCCTCGTCGTCGACCTTGAGGCCCTGCTCGGCGGCGATCTCCAGGGTCAGGTCGATCGGGAAGCCGTACGTGTCGTGCAGCTGGAACGCCTTCGCCCCGGACAGCGCCGTGCCGCCCGCGGTGCGGGTCTCGGCGATCGCCGTGTCCAGGATCGTGGTGCCGGCGCGCAGCGTGGACAGGAAGGCCTCCTCCTCCGCGTACGCGTACTGCGCGATGCGGTCGAAGTCGGTCGCCAGCTCCGGGTACGACGGCGCCATGCAGTCCCGCGCCACCGGCAGCAGCTCGGGCAGCGCCCGATCCTGCCAGCCGAGCAGCCGGATCGACCGGATCGCCCGGCGCATGATCCGGCGCAGCACGTAGCCGCGCCCCTCGTTGCTCGGAGTCACGCCGTCGCCGATCAACATCAGCGCGGTCCGCACGTGATCGGCGACCACCCGCAGCCGGACGTCGTCCGGGTGCGACTCGCTGGCCACGTGACCGGAGTGCGCACCGTAGCGCTTGCCGGTCAGCTCGGCCGCCCGGTCCAGGATCGGCCGGACCTCGTCGATCTCGTAGAGGTTGTCGACGCCCTGCAGGATGGACGCCATCCGCTCCAGGCCCATGCCGGTGTCGATGTTCTTCGCCGGCAGGTCACCCAGGATCGGGTAGTCGTCCTTGGTGGTGCCCGGACCCCGCTCGAACTGCATGAAGACGAGGTTCCAGAACTCCATGTAGCGGTCCTCGTCGACCGCCGGGCCGCCCTCGCGGCCGTACTCCGGACCCCGGTCGTAGAACAGCTCCGAGGACGGGCCGCACGGCCCGGGAATGCCCATCGACCAGAAGTTGTCCGCCTTGCCCCGGCGGACGATCCGCTCGGCCGGCACGCCGATCGAGCGCCAGATCTCGAACGCCTCGTCGTCGTCGAGATAGATGGACGGCCAGATCCGCTCCGGGTCGAGGCCGTACCCGCCCTGGTCCAGCGGCTTGGTGATCAGCTCCCAGGCGAGCGGGATCGCGCCGTCCTTGAAGTAGTCACCGAAGGAGAAGTTGCCGTTCATCTGGAAGAACGTGCCGTGCCGGCTGGTCTTGCCGACCTCGTCGATGTCCGGGGTGCGGATGCACTTCTGCACGCTGACCGCGCGCCGGTACGGCGGCGTCTGCTGGCCCAGGAAGTAGGGGACGAACTGCACCATACCGGCGTTGACGAACAGCAGGTTCGGGTCGCTGATGGCGGGCAGCGGAGCGGACGGCACCACGGCGTGGCCGTTCGCCTCGAAGTGGGCGAGGTACCGCCGCTTGATCTCCGCCGTCTTCATCGCTGGTGTTCCTCCGGAAAGATTTCTCGATCGCCGATCCGCGGGTCCTCCCGCAACTCGGCGAACTGGTCGTCGAACGCCTCACCCTGGGCGAACGCCTGGTGGATCTCCTGCTCGCGTTCGGCCATCCCGATCCGGACGTCCTCCACGAAGCTACGCAGCGACTCGACCAGCCCGCCAGCGGATTCCGACAACGTGCTGGCGATGCCGGCCGGGGTGTACGCCTGCGCGGTCCGGGTCGCCTTGCGAACCACCACCACGCCGACGGCCAGACCGATGCCGAGCCAGAACAACCGCCTCATGTCTCGCTACCTCCTGGTGGGCCGGCCGGTCAGTGGTTGCCGCGCCGGGCGGCCCGCCGCTGCTGCTTGATGGTGTCGCGGACCTCGCGCTCGGTCTCGGCGTGCCGGCGGCTGGCGGCGGCCCGGCGCACGCCGTAGCCGAACGCGGCCACCTTGACCAGCGGGTTCGCGGCGGCGGCGGAGACCACGGTGGCCAGGTTGGCGACGTTGGCGGTGACGTTCTGCGCGTGGCTGGTCATCGTGTCGACCTTCGCCAGCTGGAGGTTCACGCCGTCGAGCGAGGTCTGCACCTGCTCCAGGGCCGTGTTGACGTTCTTCACCGTGGTGTTCACGTCACCGATCAGCGGCGCGGTCCGATCGTTGAGGTCGTTGATCATCCGGGTGGTGGCGTCCACCGTGTGCCGCAGCCGCAGGATGGGCAGCGTCAGGATGAGCACCAGCACCGCGAACGCGCACGCCGCGACCAGCGCCGCAACCTCTCCAATGTCGCCCACGCCTGTCCTCCTCAAGCAGAGTTCCGCAGGGCCCGACGCCCCCGGAACACACAACCGTGGTGCCCGTACCGGGCCCGCCGCGCCGTGACCGGCCAGCGGAAGCGGGGCTCGGCCCGCCAGCCCCAGACCCTACCGTCCGTGATGGAGACCCGCTCACGACGGTGAGGGCGTCAACTCACCCAGTGGGTCCGCGCTGACCGTCGGGAACGGGTCCTCTCCGGTCAGTGACGGATCGGTGCTCGGCTGTGGCCTGGTCCGCTCGTCGTCGATCGCGTTGCGTACCTTCACCGACACCAACGAGCCGGCGCACTCGGCAGCAGCGGCCGACGGCTCGGGAGACGGCACGATCGCCGGTTTGTTGTCGACCGGCGGCGGCACGCAGGTCGGCTCGCGTACCCACAGGTCGAGGGTCAGCTCGTCACGGCGCCAGCAGGTGTAGTTGCCCTTCGTCTCCTGGGTCTCCTTCGTCTCAGCCTCCGGGCAGCGGGCCACCTTCCACGGTTGCCAGCCGTCCTGGCGCAGCGCGCTCTCGTAGACCCGCGCCGTCTCCTCCGGCGACTTCTCCGAGGTGACGGTGCGCTCGCGCAGCCGGCAGTCGAGCAGGCACCAACGGCTGCCACTGACGTCGTCGACGGTCTTCGTGGCGGCCCAGCCGGGCACGTTCAGCTGGTCCAGGTTGTCGAAGACCGGGTCGCGGCTCAGCGTACGGATGCCGAAGAAGAGCGGCACCGCGCCGAGCAGCACGATGCTGACCAGCGCCAGCACCGCCGCCCGCAGGCGGCGACGCTCACGCGACTGCCGGCGCGCCTCGGACCGGCCGCCCGGGGCGGCGTCGTCGTCGGACACGTCCCGGCCGGGAGCGCGCAGCGCGGGCCCCGCGGCCGGCTCGGGCGCCGGCCGGTCCACCGGTCCGGCCGGCGGGGGCACCACGGCGGCGGCCCGGGCCACGGCGACGGGCTCGCCCGCGCGACCGGGTGGCGGCACCGGAGCGACGCCGGTCGGTTCGGGACGGCCGGGCTCCCGGTGCGGCGGCAGCGCACGACCGGCGGCGCGGTCCGCCGGTGCGGGTCGAACTGGCGTACCGGCGCGGGCCACCCCGGGTGCGGCGGGCTCACCACCAGCTCGCTCGTCGCCAATGGACGGCTGCGCGGCGCCGGGCGGGCGGACAGCGGCGCGAGCCGGACCGTCGGGGCGCGGCCGGGACGGACCGTCCGGGCCGGCGCCCGGTGCGACGGCGGCACGGACCGGGCCGTCCGGGCGGGCGGCGCCCCGGGCGGCAGCCTCGACGCCGGGCGCGGGCCGGGGCGGGCCGTCGGGGCCACGCCGACCGGCGCCCGAGACCGGCGCGTCGCCGGGGGCGGATCGGGCCCGGCCGGGCGGGGTGGAGCGGGTGGCGCCCCGGGCCGGTGCGCCCGGACCGGCGGCAGCGCCACCGGGTACGGGCCGCCCGCCGCTGGCGGGACCCGCGTACGGGTCGTCGCCGCGGTTGCCCGCCGCGCCGGGTCGGCCCGGGCCGGCGGGTCCGTCGTTGCCGGGCTCCGCCGACGGGCGGCGGCGTCGAACGCTGGGGTCCGGGGTGTTTGCCGGAGCGCCCCGACGGCCGGCGGGCCGCTCGCCAGCGGCTGACGGATAGGTCGGGCCCCCGCTCGGCTGCTCACCTGTCGACTCCGGCGTGCCGGGCCGGGCGCCACGGCGACCGGTGGGGGCATTCGCCCCCGGGTCGGGGGGCGGCCCGGCGGACCGGCGTCCGGCGCGCTGCGCGGCCGGGTCCGGCACGGCGAGCGGACCGGACGAACCGCCGATGACATCCGCACCCGCGGGCGGCGCCGGACGGCGTTCCGCGGCGGGCGGGGTGCCGCCTCGCCGGTTGACCACCGGCAGGGCGGGGTCGGTGTGCGGCAGGCGACCGGCCTGACGCAGCCAGTCGGCTGGCCGCTCCGGGCGCTCCGCCCGGGGCTCGCCGTCGGCCGGCGCGCGTCGGCCCTGCTCGTCAGAGACGGCCCGGCGGCGCCCGGTGCCGTCCGGACCGACGGTGGGCGTGCCACCGGTGTGACCGGTGGACGCGTCGGGCAGTGCCGGCGCGTTGCCCGAACGGGGCACCACCGGCGCGGCGGGCTCGGCGGCGCGACGGCGACCGCCGGCGGGCGGGCGGGCGGGCGCGGCGGGCCCGCGGCCGGACGGCTCCGGTGCACCAGGGTCCACCGGGCCCGGGCGACGCCGGGCGGTGCGCGGGTCACGGTCGACGGCGGGGTCGGGTCGCAGGCCATCGGGGCCCGGCGGCGTTGCGCCGGCCGGCGCGGTGCCGAACTGGGCCGGGCCGGACGCGGCCGCCCGGGCCGGATCCGGGGCAGCGCCGGCCGCGCGCCGGCCGGCAGGCCCGCCGTCGGTGGGCCGCGGACGGCCCGGCTCGGTGGGCTCCGGGACCGGTCGGCGGCCCTGCGGCGCGGCGTCCGGGCGGCGCAGTGGCGGCATCGCGTCCGCCCGCCCCGGCGGCGCGGCGGCGGCCGGACCACGGCCGATCTGGGGGTTGCCCGAGGTCGGTGGGCCGGCGGGTGCGCCGGGGGGGACCGCCGTCGGACGGGGCCGGGTCGGGCCGGCTGGCGCGCCGGACGTCGGGCGGGGCCCGGGTGGGCCCACCGGGTCGCCGCCGACCGGTCGGGCGACGGCGGGTGCGGCGGGCGGTGGCACGGCGGCACGGGGCCCGGTGCCGGGCACCGGCACCGCACCGCGGCGCGGCGGCTGACCGGGGACGGCGGCACCGGCGGCGGGCCGGGGTCGGTCGGTGGGGGGCCGCTCGTCCGGGCGGCGGCCCGACTGCGGCGGCGCCTCGCCCGGCCACGGTCCGTCCACCGGCCGGCGCCCCGGCGCAGCGTCCGTGTCACCACGGCGTACTGCGGGCGGGACGTCCGGCGGCACCGGCGCGCCCCCGCGCGACCCGGCGGGCTCGGCCGGGGCACCGTCGGGGCCCAGTTCGCCGCGCTGCTGCTTGGCCGAGCGCAGGTCGTCGATCCAGCCGAACTCCTCGCCGGCTACCGGTGCCTCCGGCTCGGCCTCGGCCCGGCCTCGACCCCAGCGGCGCCCCTTGGCGCGGGAGTCGCGCCGCTCGTCCGGGCCCTCGTCCGGGCGGTCCGCACCACGCGACTTCACTGTTGACCCTCTCCTGCGGCGTTCGTGCCGCTGTCCTGCATCGTGCCGGGACCAGCCGTGCCCGCCGGACGAACCTTCTCGTCGGCAAGCGCCGGCGCGGTCTGCGCCGTTACGGGCGATCCGGCCGGCGGGGCCGCCGGAGCCGGCAGCCCGCGCACGATCCGGCGCAGCAGCGGCAGCCGGGTGGCCACCGACCGCTCCGCGCCGTGTGGGCTGGGCCGGTAGTAGTCGGTGCCCACCAGGTCGTCCGGGACGTACTGCTGGGTGACCACGCCGCGCTGGTCGTCGTGCGGGTAGCGGTAGCCCGTGCCGTGGCCCAGTCCCCGGGCGCCGGCGTAGTGCGCGTCGCGCAGCCCGCGCGGCACCGGGCCGCCCTTGCCGGCCCGGACGTCTGCGATGGCGGCGCCGATGGCGGTGGTCGCCGAGTTCGACTTGGGCGCGGTGGCCAGGTGGATCACCGCCTGGGCCAGGTTGAGCTGCGCCTCCGGCAGCCCGACGTACTCGACGGCGTGCGCGGCGGCGGTGGCCACGCTCAACGCGGCCGGGTCGGCCATGCCCACGTCCTCGCTGGCGAAGATGACCAGCCGGCGGGCGATGAACCGGGCGTCCTCCCCGGCGACCAGCATCCGGGCCAGCCAGTGCACGGCGGCGTCCACGTCCGAGCCGCGCATGCTCTTGATGAACGCGCTGACCACGTCGTAGTGGGCGTCGCCGTCGCGGTCGTAGCGCACCGCCGCCACGTCGACCGCCTGCTCGGCGGTGGCGAGGTCGATCCGCCCGACGCCGAGCGCCGTGGCGGAGGCCGCCGCCGCCTCCAGCGCGGTCAGCGCCTTGCGGACGTCTCCGGCGGCGAGCCGGACCAGGTGGTCCTCGGCCTCGGCGGCGAGGGTGAGCGTGCCGCCCAGGCCGCGCTCGTCGGCGACGGCACGGCGGAGCAGCCCGCGCACGGCCTCGTCGTCCAGTGGTTGCAGGGTGAGCAGCACACACCGCGACAGCAGTGGGGAGATGACGGAGAAGTACGGGTTCTCGGTGGTCGCGGCCAGCAGCGTGACCGTACGGTCCTCGACGGCGGCGAGCAGGGAATCCTGCTGGGTCTTGCTGAACCGGTGCACCTCGTCGATGAACAGCACAGTCTGCGGGCCGCCCGAGCGGCGTTGGCGGCGGGCCGTCTCGATCACCGCCCGGACGTCCTTTACCCCGGCGGAGAGCGCCGACATGGCGACGAACCGGCGGTCGGTGGCCGCGGCCACCAGGTGCGCGATTGTCGTCTTGCCGCTGCCCGGGGGTCCCCAGAGGATCACCGACATCGGGGCGCCGCCGGAGACCAGTTGCCGCAGCGGCGCACCGGGGGCGAGCAGGTGGTCCTGCCCGACCAGTTCGTCGAGGTTCGCCGGACGCATCCGGACGGGCAGGGGCGAATCGTCCGCTACCGGAGTGAAGCCGTCGACACCGGCGGAACCGGCGGGCGCGCTGCGCGGCCCGGCGGGTGCACCGAGGGAGAAGAGGGCGTCGGACTCCATCACGAAGACAGTACCGGGCCGGGCCCGCGACGCCGGAATCGCGCCGCGAGCCGGGCAACCCGTGATCGGTTCCGGTCAGCCACGACCAGGGCGCCGGCCCCGGTACCAGCGGCCGCCGCCACCACCGCGCGGGCCGCTGCCCACGCCACCCAGGTAGAGCGCGAGCAGGAACAGCCCGAGGAGCACGAGAGTGTTCCAGTTGAACAGGTCAGGCGCCCCGAAGTTCGTGTCGAGCAGGTCGATCAGCAGGGCGAAGCCAAAGACGATGGCCGCGAGAATGGCGAGCATGTCGGTCCTCCGGTGGGGGTTCCCAGTAGGTCGGCGCGTGATGTACCCAATCGGTCGGCTCGCCAATCTCCACGATGGATTCGGCCGCGCTGCGGCGGCCCGGCGCACCAGGTGCTCCCAGCACGCTCCGCCTCGCCTGAGCGGTAAGGAAGGGCCCCTTCTTATCGCCTCGTGTAGAGGAAGGGACCCTTCCTAACGCGTAGCGGCAGGTGGCTCCGCCGGTACGGGGACCGCGGGCAGGTCGGCCGACGGGTCGACGGACCGGCGGCCGGCTCGCCAGGCGGGCAGGTAGAGCGGGGCGGCGACGGCCAGCACCACCGCGCCGACCACCATGGCGATGCCGACGCTGGTGGCGGCGGCGAGCGCGGTCAGGACCACCCCGCCGAGCGCGCCGGCCGGCTGCCCCATCATCGAGTTCAGCGAGAGCACGCTGGTCCGGTACGGGCCCTCGACCTGCCGGTGCAGCAGGCCGCTGTGCAGCGGGTTGGACGCGCCGTGCACGGTGTAGCAGGCCAGGTAGGCCACGAGCACCCCGACCGGACCGGCGAACAGGCCCATCCCGACCACCGTGACGCCCTGCAGGATGCGCAGCAGAGCCGCGCCCGGCGCGGCGCCGAGCCAGCGCAACAGCAGCGGTGTCAGCGCCGCGCCGGCCGCCGAGGCGAGCCAGGCGGCCGAGTTGGCCGGCCCCAGTAGCGCGGCGGCGCGTTCCGGGTCACCGACCACCTCGGAGAGGCGGACCGGCAGCAGCGACTCGAAGGTGACCATGCCGAAGCCCCAGAACAGCTCCACCGCCACCAGGGCCAGCAGCACCCGGGAGCGGCGCAGCAGCCCGACGGCCTCGCCGATCATCCGGGGCGCCTGGACGACCGAGGCCCGCAGTGCGGCCGCTCCGGTGGCCGGCCGCTGCTCCACCAGCAGGACGAGCAGGGCGACGAGCGCCGCCGCCTGGGCGAGGATGGCGACCAGCACGGGCACGGTGAGCGCGCTGACCGGCCCGATCGGGCCGAGCGCGACCAGGCCACCGCTGAGCAGCGCGCCGGCCCCGATGGTCAACCCGGCGACGGTGCCGGCGTACCCGAGCCCGTGCTCGTACTCCGCCTCGGGGTCGGCGGCCACGGTGGCGTCGACGTACCAGGACTCCAGCGGGCCACTGTCCAGCGCCCGGTAGACCCCCTGCAGGGCCCAGACCAGAAAGAACAGCGCGAACGAGTCGGCCACCGCGAACACGGACAGCGAGGCGAGGTTGAGCGCTCCGGCGGCGAGCAGCACCGGACGGCGGCCAAGGGCGTCGGCGAGCCCGCCGGTGGGCAGCTCCAGCGCCAGCACCAGCAGCCCCTGCGCGGTGCTGACCAGGCCGATCTGCGGCAGCGACAGGCCGCGCTCCTGCATCAGCAGGATCATCACCGGGATCATCAGGCCGGTGGGCAGCCAGCGCAGGCCGTACAGCGTGAGGTAGCGACGGCGGACCTGACGTACGGTCAGCGCGCTCATCGGAGGCCCTCGCGCAACGGGTAGGCGGCCAGGAAGACCTGCACCGGGCGGGCCTGGGGATCGGCGGGGTCGGCCTCGCGGTGGTACCGCTCCAGCACCTGCCACACCTCCGCCTGGAGCTCTTTGAGCCGCTCCGGCGGGACGGTCATGAAGATGTCGCCCATGCCGAAGGCGTCCCGCCAGGCGGGGGACCACTCGTGTTGGCGGGCGAACCAGCTCTCGGCGCTCTCGGCGAGAAGGCGCACCTGGTCGCCCTGGATCCACTCGATCGCGGCCCGGGCGTCGGGGTCGTCGTCGAAGTCGGTCGGTTCCCAGTTGGTGACGTCGTGTGCAGCCTGCCACCAGCGCTGGCGTCCGCTGCCCCGGTCGGGATCCTCGACGACCAGGCCGACATCGGCGAGCTGGCGCAGGTGGTAGCTGGTCGCGCCGGTGTTGGTGCCGAGCAGCTCCGCCAGGGTGGTGGCGGTGGCGGGCCCGTTCACCCGCAGGGCGCCGAGGAGCCGCATCCGGAGCGGGTGTGCCAGCACCCGGACCTGCCGCTTGTCGATCCGTACCTCACGTGGCGCCGGCCGCGGCGCCTCTTCGTCATCCGCCATGACTGCACAATATCTCTGCACACTTCCTATGCACAAGAGTTATGCATAGGAAGTGTGCATTCGTGGGTGGGCGACTCAGCGGGCCAGGAACTCAGACACCCCGCGCAGCCGGGTACGCAGCAGGCCGGCAGCACGGGTGCAGTCCAGGCGGACGTCGCCGGGGCCGGCCAGCCCGGCGGCGGCGCAGGTGGTGGTCTTCAGCCCGGCCGCGTCGAGACCGAACCGCTCGGCGACCAGCAGACCCAGGTCGGCCCGGCTGACCGCGTCCGCGCCGGCCACGTTGAGCGGCCCGGCGTACGTGCCGTCGACCAGCTCCAGCACGGCGTCGGCCAGGTCGGTCACGTCGACCGGGCAACGGATCATGTCGGTGAACAGGGTGACCCGCCCGGCGAGCGCCTCCCGGCAGAGCTCGATCTGCTTACTGCCCTCCCCCAGGATCAGCGAGGTACGCACCAACGCCGCACCGGGGTCGATCGCCCGTACGGCGGTTTCGGCCGCCGCCTTCGCGGCCCCGTACGCGTTCACCGGGCTGGGCGGCTCGTCGTCGCCGTACGGCTCGGCCCGGCCGCCGTGCAACGCGTCGCTGGACACGTGCACCAACCGGGCGCCCACCTCCGCGGCGGCGACCGCCACGTGCGCAGCCCCGTCGGCGGTGACCGTCCAGTCGTCGTACCGGTAGGGGGTGGAGACCACCGCGTCCGGGCGCACCTCGGCGACCAGCGCGCGCACGGCGGCGCGGTCGGTGACATCCAGCCGGCGGGCCGCGACACCCGGCACCGCGACGTCACCGGAGTGGTACGTCCCGACCACCTGCCTCCCGACCGCCGCCCGCCGGCAGACCTCGCGCCCGAGAAAACCGCTGGCCCCGACGACCAGCACCCGCTCCCGCATCCCGACCCCCTTCACCGCACAGTTGATGATGAGGCTAACGGGGCGACGCGCCGGAGCACGGCCCCGCCAACCTCATGATCAACGAGCCGGGGGTGGGGAAAGCAGCGAGCTGATCAGACCGGGTCGGCGACCGGGGCGGCGGGACCGGCGGTGCCGGTGTGCGCGGTGGCCGGGGGCTTCGGCTTCGCGTCGATGCCCGCCTCGGTGCGCTGCTGGGCGGTGATCGGCGTCGGCGCGCCGGTCAGCGGGTCGAAGCCGCCACGGGTCTTCGGGAACGCGATCACCTCGCGGATGGAGTCCGCGCCGGCGAGCAGCATGCAGACCCGGTCCCAGCCGAAGGCGATGCCGCCGTGCGGCGGGGCGCCGTACTTGAACGCCTCCAACAGGAAACCGAACTTGTCCTGCGCCTCCTCGGGGGTGATGCCGAGCAGGTCGAAGACCCGCTTCTGCACGTCGCCCCGGTGGATACGGATCGACCCACCGCCGATCTCGTTGCCGTTGCAGACGATGTCGTACGCATAGGCGAGGGCCCGGTCCGGTGCCTCCTCGAACCGATCCACCCACTCGGCGTTGGGCGAGGTGAACGGGTGGTGCACCGCCGTCCAACCGCCCTCGTCCGTGCGCTCGAACATCGGCGCGTCGACCACCCAGCAGAACGCCCACGCGCTCTCGTCGATCAGCCCGGCCCGCTTGGCGATCTCGACCCGGGCGGCGCCGAGCAGCTCCTGCGCCTCACGGGTGGTGGCGCTGGCCGCGAAGAAGACCGCGTCGCCCGGCTTGGCGCCGACCGCGTCGGCGAGCCCGCCCAGGTGCTCGGCGGAGAGGTTCTTGGCCACCGGGCCGCGCGCCTCGCCGGTCTCGGCGTCCAGCACCACGTACGCCAGGCCACGCGCGCCACGCGCCTTCGCCCAGTCCTGCCAGCCGTCCAGCTCCTTGCGGCTCTGCGCCGCGCCACCCGGCATCACCACCGCGCCGACGTAGCCGCCCGCGTCGATCGCCCCGGCGAAGACCCGGAACTCGGTGCCACGCAGGTACTCCGTCAGCTCGGTCAGCTCGACGCCGTAGCGCAGGTCCGGCTTGTCCGAGCCGTAGCGGGCCATCGCGTCGTGCCAGGTGATCCGCGGGATCGGCTGGCTGATCTCGTGCCCCGCCAGGTCCTTCCAGAGCGTCGAGACGATCGCCTCGCCGAGGTCGATCACGTCGTCCTCGGTGACGAAGGACATCTCGATGTCGAGCTGGGTGAACTCCGGCTGCCGGTCGGCGCGGAAGTCCTCGTCCCGGTAGCAGCGGGCGATCTGGTAGTACCGCTCCATGCCGCCGACCATCAGCAGCTGCTTGAACAGCTGCGGCGACTGCGGCAGCGCGTACCAGCTGCCCGGCTGGAGCCGGACCGGGACCAGGAAGTCGCGGGCGCCCTCGGGCGTCGACCGGGTCAGCGTCGGCGTCTCGATCTCCAGGAAGTCCCGCTCGTGCAGCACGCCCCGGGCGAGGTGGCTGGCGCGCGAGCGCAGCCGCAGCGCGCTCGCCGGACCACTGCGGCGCAGGTCCAGGTAGCGGTACTTGAGCCGGATGTCGTCACCGGCCTCGATCTGGTCGTCCACCGGCAGCGGCAGCGGCGCCGCCTCGGAGAGCACCTCCAGCTCGACGGCGGTCACCTCGACCTCGCCGGTGGGCAGCTCCGGGTTCTCGTTGCCGGCCGGCCGGCGGGTCACCTCGCCGGTGACCTTCACGCAGAACTCGTTGCGCAGCGCGTGCGCGTCCTCCTCGCGGAACACCACCTGGACCACGCCGGAGCCGTCGCGCAGGTCGACGAAGATGACGCCGCCGTGGTCGCGCCGGCGGGCCACCCACCCGGCGAGCGTCACCGTCGTGCCGGCGTCCGTCGCGCGCAAGCTGCCGGCATCATGGGTACGGATCACGACGTGCGTCTCCTCATCTGCGGTGCGGTCTGCCTCCGCATTCTGTCAGGAGTGCCGGTAACGATCCGCGCCACCCGTCGACCCGGCCGATCAGTCCGGGCGGTTCGACGGGTGGCGCGGTCAGGGGGCGAGCGTCAGTTCTCGGGAATGTTCCAGGCCGTGGCACGAATGACGACCGTACGGTCATTGTTGATCGAGACGACCTCCACGAGCACCATCCGCCACTCGTCGCGCCGTTCACGGGCAGCGGCGTAGTTGGTGCTGAGACAGAGCCAGGCACCCTTGCGCAGTGGCACCTCCGCTCCCTCGGCGATCGGAGATGCGCGAATGGCGTTGTAACACTCGCCCGGCTTCATTGCCGCCGTCGTCTCGCTGCCTTCCACCCCGTCGTCCAACCTGATCCACGGCGCGCCACCCTGACAGCCGGGATCGAGACTGAACTCCGACCCGTTCGCCCCCACGTTGGCCCGCGGTTCGTCGAGGTCGACACGCATCTTCGCAAAGCAGTCCGCCGATTTCAGCGTGAGGCTCTGGTTCTCGTACTCCGGCTCGTAGACGGTCTGCTCGTTGAGGGCCGGCGGCGTTCCCGGCGATCGCGGCGGCTCCTCCGGTGTGGCGGTCGGCTGCTGCGGATCGCCCGGTCCGGCCGGGCTGCTGGGAACCGAAACCGGCCCGGGGCCGGTCGAGCCGACCGGCGCCCGGGCGGACGCGATGTCCCGCGCCGTCTGCGCCTGGTCCAACGCCCGCCAGGAGACGGCGGCAGAGCCGAGCGCCACCAGCAGCGCCAGGGCTGCCACGGTGATCACCACGAGACCAACAGGGCTGCGGGTGGCGGTGACCGGCGGAGCCGGCGGACCGGGGAGGCCACCACCGGTGAACGGCGGGGACGTGCCGCCGCCGGGCGGGGGTGGTGGTGGTGGTGGAGGAGCCGGGGTGGGTTGGGACTTTTCTGACCACGGGTCGGGTTGGCTCACCGCTAAAACCTCCTGCATCGGCAGAAGTCAACGTCGGATGGGGGGAATTCGTTCTCCAGGCTGGGATCGGCACGTTATCAGGAACTCGCCACCGGCCGGGGGAGAGTATTCTTCGCCGACGCGATGCGACGGGAATTCGCCAGACATCAGCGGTTCAATCTCTACGTCGGTGGCCGAAAGGTAGATGCGGGACATGCAGGACTCCACCGAGGCACCGACGTCAACACCGAGCCCGGGTCGACCGGCCCGTCGCGGCGCACAGCTGGCGGCGGTCTTCACCGTGCTCGGGGTGCTCCTTGGCGCGGCTGCGTTGACGCGGGACGTCTTCGATTGGCGGCTGGGGGCGGGAACGCCGGCGGTCACCGCGACGACGGCAGGCGCCGATCCGGCCAGCTCGTTGCCCGCCAGTCCCGCACCGGGCACGCCGCCGCCGTCCGCAGCTCCGTCATCCGTCCGGTTGGACACTCTGGCCGTTGAGGCGGGTGCGGCGAACCTCGGAACGCTTCCTCGTCAACTGGCCGGGCAACCGGAGTACGACCGTCCAATCGTCATCGGCTGCCCGACGAATTCCGGCGCGGACAAGCAACGCGAAGTCGCTTTTCGGCTGCAGCGCCGCTACCTCGATCTGGCCTCGACCGTACGGCCGTTCTTCTCCTCTCCCGACGCACGCGACGGCGTCGTCCTCGTCTATGCGCAGGTGACGATTCGGCAGGCCGACGGCACGTTCACCCGGGTGACGCGGGGGCAGCAGTTCGACGCGCGCATGGACAGTCCACGGGACCTCGCGGCGAACGTCGAGGGAGCGGACGAGCTGACGCTGCGGGTTCAGTGCGAGCACCCGGGCGGGTCGGTCATCTTCACCGCCGCCACGGTCAGCGCGGGCTGAGCGCCGGGCCGGGCGCACGGCCGGGCCGGTGGGGCGAACCCGACTCAACCGGCCGTCTCGGCGGTTAACGTGGCGAAATGCGCGCCGTACCGAACTGGGCCGTCGCCACGGCGGCGGCCGCACCCGTGCTGCTGGCGACCGGTTGGACGGTGGCCCAGGCCCGGCAGCCCGCCGGGTACGACCCGATCCGGGACACCATCAGCGAGCTGGCGGGGCAGGACGCCACCGACGCCTGGATCATGATCGGAGCCCTGGTGCTGCTCGGCTGCTGCTACCTGTCGGTGGCGGCCGTGTTGCACGCCGCCGGGTTGCCCAGCCGGTTTCTGCTCGCGGTCGGTGGTGTGGCCACCATCGCGCTGGTCGCCTTTCCCCGACCGCCGGTGGGCGGTTCGCTCAGCCACGGCATCGCGGCGACGGTGGCCGTCCTCGCCCTGGCGCTGTGGCCGGCCGGCTCGGCGCTGCGGCTGCCGCGCGGCCCGGACGCCGCGCACCCGGGGGCTCCGCAGCCGCCATGGGCGTTCCGCCGAACCGTGGGGTTGAGCGCCACGCTCGCGTTGCTCGCCCTTTTCGCCTGGTGCGCGTTCGAGGTGACCAGCGGATCCCGGACCGGGTTGGCCGAGCGGGTGACGGCGGTGGCCGTGTCGCTCTGGCCGTTGCTGGCGGTCCTCTCGGCCCGGCGGGCGCACCTGGCGTGGGCCACCGGTGGTGTCACATCTGTCGGTCCGGCCCTGCCGGCGGCTGGTGTCGTACCGCCGGATCCCCTGCGGCCGGCGGACGGGCCGGATCGGCTCGCGTAAGGCGGTCCGCACGCGCGACGCGGGTCGCCGGAGTACTCCGGCGACCCGCGGGCGGTGGATCGATCAGAAGACGCTGACGCCGTAGCGGCTGAGCGCCTCGGTGACCGGCTGGAAGTAGGTGGTGCCGCCGGTGCGGCAGTTGCCGCTACCGCCGGAGGTCATGCCCAGGGCGGTGCTGCCGCTGAACAGCGAGCCGCCGCTGTCGCCCGGCTCGGCGCAGACGTTTGTGCGGATCAGGCCGGAGACCGAACCCTCGGCGTAGTTCACCGTGGCGTTGGTCGCGTTCACCGAGCCGGAGCGCACGCCGGTGGTGCTGCCGGAGCGCTGCACCGACTGGCCGACGGAGGCGTTGCCGGCGCCGGTGATGTCCCGGTAGCTGCCGTTGTAGAGGTAGACGTTGCCGGCGGCGTTGGCGGAGTTGCTGTGCCGCACGATGCCGTAGTCGTTGCCCGGGAAGCTGGTGCCGGCACGGGTGCCGATCAGCGCGGTCTGCGCGGAGTTCGAGTACCAGCTCGACGAGATGTTGGTGCAGTGCCCGGCGGTCAGGAAGTAGTAGGTGCTGCCGCTGCGCACGTTGAAGCCGAGCGAGCAGCGCCCGCCACCGCCGGCGTAGATGGCCTGGCCACCGGAGATGCGGGTGCTCAGCACGCCGGCCTCGGCCTCGATCCGGACCGCGCCGTTGGCCCGCGCGGCGGCGGCCTTGACCCGCTCCAGCTTGGCACCGGTGACGGTGCTGTCCACCGAGACGACGACCTGGTTGGTGACCGGGTCGCTCCACCACGCGGTGCCCGGGATCTTGGCGGAGCGCTCCAGGTCCGCGGTGGCCCGGTTGAGCTCGGCGGCGCCACGGGTGACGTACCGGACGGTGGCGCCGGCGTTGCTCGCCTTGCGGGCGGCGGCCGCGTCGGTCACGGTGACGACGGACCTGCCGCTGGCGTCGATGTACGAGCCGGCGGAGCGGTCGCCGAGCTGTGCGGCGAGGGCGGCGGCGGCGTCGGGCGAGGCGGCGGGGGCGGCCTGGGCGGGCGCGCCGATGAGCGCGCCGACAACCAGGGATCCGGCCACGGCGGCAGTGGCCACAACACGGAGTGATGACCTCGTGGGTCGCATGTAACAAACCTCCTGGGCGGGGGAACGGGTCTCACCGGGGGCGGCTGACCCGAGGGCAACGCGGCCGATCTGGGGAAACCGGCCAGGTGAACTGAAGTATTCACATGCATAAGATCATTCGCAAGACCTGTTTCACCCGGATTCGTCGATCCGCCCCGGCCATCTGGCCGCAACACCTCGGACACGTTCGCGGACGCCCGGCGTCACACCGAATCGGTCGGGCGTCAGGGGGTACGGCGACGGGCGCCGGGCCCCGGTCGGGGCACGACGTCGCGGTGCTGACCCACCTCGTGCCCATCCGCGCAGCGCAGCTCGACGCGCACCTCCGCGCCGCAGTCCCGGTGACCGACGCTCAGCGGTGAGCCCTCCGGGTCGGCGAGGTAGCGGTCACCCCACCCGAGAACGGCGACCAGCACCGGCCACAGGTCCAGGCCCTTCTCGGTCAGCCGGTACTCGTGGCGCAGCCGGCTGCCCGGCTCCCGGTACGGCTCGCGACGCAGCACGCCCTGCTCCACCAGTGCGGCCAGCCGGTTGGTCAGCACCTGGCGTGGGATCCCGGTGCGCACCCGCATGTCGTCGAAGCGGCGCACACCGTTGAACACGTCGCGGAGCACCACGAGGGTCCACCGCTCGCCGAGGATCTCCATCGCGCGGGCGATGGTGCAGTTCTCCACCGACCAGTCCAGTGCCGCGGGTTTCATCCGACCAGGCTAAGTCTGATTGACAGACTCAGCAACGTGCTGCGAGGCTGCGTCCATGACACAGACGCAGGAGCCGACGCGCAGCCGTACCTTCACCTGGTCGGACCCGGCGGCCAACGCCGCGCAGGTCGGTCGACGCGCCGGCCTCGACATGCTCCGGGCGATGATCGCCGGGGAGCTCGCCGCACCGCCGGTGATGCACCTGATGGACATGGCACGGATGGAGGCCGACGAGGGTCGGGTCACGGTCGAACTGGTCCCGCAGGAGTTCCACTACAACCCGCTGGGCAGCGTCCACGGTGGCGTCATCTCCACCCTGCTGGACACCGCCGCCGGCTGCGCCGTGCACACCACGTTGCCCGCCGGTGTCGGCTACACCTCGCTGGACCTGAGCGTGAAGTTCCTCCGCCCGGTCACCGTCGCCAGCGGAATCCTGCGGTGCGAGGGCACAGTGCTCCAGCGTGGCCGCCGCACCGCCCTGGCCGAGGCGAGACTCACCGACGCAGGCGACCGCCTGGTCGCCCACGCCACCAGCACCTGCCTCCTCTTCCCGCTCGACCCCCCAGCCTGACCCCCGACCCCCACAGGTCGATCATGAGGTTGACGGGCGATCTGGAGATCGAACAACCGCCAACCTCATGATCAACAAGGGTGGGCGCGGGGGGCGCGCGTGGGGGTTAGCGCAGCGCCAGGCGGGCGGCGCGGGCGGCGCGCTTCTCCTCGAACCGGGCGGCGTTGGTTTCCAGGGTGTCCAGGTGGGCGGCGATCTGTTCGCGGGCGGCCTCGCCGTCGGCGTTGAGGCCGGTCACGTTGAACACGTCCCACTGGCGCAGCACCGGCAGCAGCACCTCGTCGCGGTGCTGGCGCAGGTCGTAGATGCCGGCCAGGGCGATCGCCACGGACTTGCGGGCGAACCCCTCGATGCCGTTGCCCGGCATCTGGAAGTCGGCCACCACGTCGGCGACGGCCCGCATGGCCTGGCTCGGGGCCAGCTCGAACGAGGCGGCGAGCAGGTTGCGGTAGAAGACCATGTGCAGGTTCTCGTCGGCGGCCACCCGGGCCAGCAGCGCCTCGCAGGCGGGGTCCCCGGTGGCCTTGCCGGTGTTGCGGTGCGAGATCCGGGTCGCCAACTCCTGGAACGAGACGTACGCCAGCGAGTGCAGCACCTCGTCACCGTGCACGTTCTCGTAGCCCTCGGACATGTGCGTCATCCGGGCCCGCTCCAGCGCCACCGGATCGACGGCCCGGGTGACCGTCAGGTAGTCGCGGATCGCCGTGCCGTGCCGGCCCTCCTCCGCGGTCCACCGGTGCACCCAGGTGCCCCACGCGCCGTCCCGGCCGAACAGGGTGGCGATCTCGTGGTGGTACGAGGGCAGGTTGTCCTCGGTCAGCAGGTTGACGATCAGCGCCGTGCGGGCCACGTCGGGGATGGTCGAGTCCGTCGGCGACCATGCCTCGCCGCCGAGCGGCCCGTCGAAGGTGCGGCCCTCGCTCCACGGCACGTACTCGTGCGGGAACCACTCCTTGGCCAGCGAGAGGTGGCGGTCCAGGTTGCGCGCGACCACCGGCTCCAACTCGACGAGCAGCGCGGTCTGACTCAAGGTGGTGCTGACGGTCACGAGAAACTCCCTACGGTGGCGTAACTTACGCTACCGTAGGTCCCCGCGGCCGATAGCGCCAGTGGAACGCTCAGCCAACCGCCGGTTTCACGTCCTCCCGGGGCGGCATCCACTCCCCCGCACCGGCCGTGACCTGCTCGCCCGAGCGGATGTCCTTCACCTCGTCCGGCGCGCCGTCGACACCCGGGAACCAGACGTACGGGATGCCGCGCCGCTCGGCGTAGCGGATCTGCTTGCCGAACTTCGCCGCGCTCGGCGACACCTCGGTCGGCACCCCGCGCCGCCGCAGCGCCTCGGCCACCCGGTTGCTGGCCGAACGCCGCTCCTCGCTGGTCACCGCGACCAGCACGGCGGTCGGCACCTCGCGGGAGATCGACAGCTCCCCCGCGCCGAAGAGCAGCCCGAGCAGCCGGGTCACACCTATCGAGATCCCCACCCCCGGGTACGAGGTGGCGCCGGCGCTGGCCAGGTTGTCGTACCGGCCGCCGGAGCAGATCGAGCCGAAACGCTCGTAGCCGCGCAGCTGGGTCTCGTAGACCGTGCCGGTGTAGTAGTCCAGGCCGCGGGCGATGCGCAGGTCCGCCACGCAGAGGCCGGGCGAGTGCTCGGCGGCGGTCTCCACCACCCGGACCAGCTCCTCGATGCCCTCGTCGAGCAGCGGGTCGGTCACCCCGAGCGCGCGGACGGCATCGGCGAACGAGGCGTCCGGAGCGGAGATCTCGGCCAGCGCGAGACACGCCTTGGCCTGCGCCTCGCTCGCCCCGGCGGTCTGGGCCAGCAGCTCGGCCACCTTCACCGGGCCGATCTTGTCGAGCTTGTCCACCGCGCGCAGCGTCGCCTCCGGGTCGGTCAGCCCGATGCCCCGGTAGAAGCCCTCACAGATCTTGCGGTTGTTGACCTGGATCGTCACCGGCGGAATCGGCAGCGCGCGCAGCGCGTCCCCGATCACCAGCGGCATCTCCGCCTCGTGGTGCGGGGCCAGAGTGTCCCGGTCGACGATGTCGATGTCGGCCTGGACGAACTCCCGGTAGCGCCCCTCCTGCGGCCGCTCGCCCCGCCACACCTTCTGGATCTGGTAGCGACGGAACGGGAAGGCCAGCTTGCCGGCGTTCTCCAGCACGTACCGGGCGAACGGCACGGTGAGGTCGAAGTGCAGGCCGAGCTGGTCGTCGCCGCTCGCGCCCTCGGCGTCGGCGTGCAGCCGCCGGATCACGTAGACCTCCTTCGAGGTCTCGCCCTTGCGCAGCAGCTGGTCCAGCGGCTCCACCGCGCGCGTCTCCAGCGGGGCGAAGCCGTACAGCTCGAACGTGGCCCGGATCTTGTCGAGCACGAACTGCTCGATCATCCGCTGGCCGGGGGTCCACTCCGGGAAGCCGGAGATGGGCGTGGGCTTGCTCATCGGAGTACTCCTTGCGGTCCCGCGTCTGGGCGCGGTGCTGTCGTGGGTCCGCGCGCGGCGCGGAGGAGGTCTAAAGGCCTCGGGTGGGCGCCGCCGGTCGGCCGCCGCCGACCTGCGCCACCTCGATGAGGTACGGGTTGCTGGCCCGCTCGCGGCCAATGGTGGTGCTGGGGCCGTGGCCGGGCAGCACGACGGTGTCGTCGGCCAGCGGAAGGATCTTGTCGCGCAGGCTGGTGAGCATCGCCGGCATGCTGCCACCGGGCAGGTCGGTGCGGCCGATCGAGCCGGCGAAGAGCACGTCGCCGGAGAGGCACAGCTCCTCGGCGTCCCAGCCCGAGCCCTCGCCGGGCAGCCGGAACAGCACCGACCCGCCGGTATGGCCCGGGGCGTGGTCGACGGCGATCTCCAGGCCGGCCAGCGCGAGGGTGGCGCCGTCGGTCAGCTCCGCCACGTCCTCCGGCTCGGTGTAGCTCAGCCGGCCGCCGAAGAGCGAGGTCAGGTCGGTCGAGAGGCCCTTGGCCGGGTCGGCCAGCATCTCCCGGTCGCCGGGGTGGACGTACGCGGTGATGCCGCGGGCACCGCAGACCGGCGCGACCGAGAAGGTGTGGTCCAGGTGGCCGTGGGTGAGCAGCACGGCGGCCGGGTGCAGGCGGTGCTCGGCGAGCAGAGCGTCGAGCTGGTCGAGCACCCCGATGCCGGGGTCGACCACCACGCACTGCTCCCCCGGCGCCGTGGCCACCACATAGCAGTTGGTGCCGAAGGCGTCCGCGGGAAAGCCGGCCACGAGCACAGGGCTGTCCTTCCGTCGAGCTGTCGTCCTGCCCAGCAGCCTAACCGGCGGGGCGAGCCGGTTTGCCGCGTCCGTCCCACCCGCCCCGCCCGGCACAGTGACATCGCCCGATAAGGGCTGCTGGCGGCCGGGTGGACCTCGTACACCACATTCCCAGTCGCTAGCCGTACACTCTGGCGGGCGTGTGGCGCGGCACACGCGACGCCCGGACGGGCCGGGACGCCCGGCCGCCGGCGACGACCAGGTAGAGGAAAGGGGAGCACGGGTGGCTTCCAGCAGGGACCGGCAGCGCAAACTGGCGCGGGCCAAGCTCGACCGGCAGTTGGCCCGCCGAGCCGCCGCCGTGCGGCGCCGTCGGCAGATCCAGGCCGGCGTCGGCGCCTTCCTGGTCCTCGCGGTGATCGTGGCCGGCTCGGCGTGGGCACTTGGCGCGTTCGACTCCGACCCGAAGCAGAACACGGCCGCGGCGGACACCTGCCTCTGGACGCCGCAGGACGCGACGGCCAACACCAACCTCAAGGACGTCGGCACGCCAGCGACGAAGGACCTGCCCACCGAGGGCACCCGGGCGATGACCGTGACCACCAACCAGGGTGCGCCGATCACCGCCGAGTTGAACCTGACCAACTCACCGTGCGCCGCGGCGAGCATCGCCCACCTGGCGAGCCGGTCGTTCTACGACAACACCAAGTGCCACGAGATCACCGCCGACGGCGCGCTGCGCTGCGGTGACCCCAGTGGCACCGGCCTCGGCGGGCCGACCTACTCGTTCTACGACGAGGACGTACCGACCGTGCCGTCCGCGTCGCCGTCGGCCAGCCCGGCGCCCGGCCAGCCGCCCACGTACCCGAAGGGGACCGTGGCGATGATCTCCAACCCGCCGGGCAGCAACGGCAGCCAGTTCCTGATCTTCTTCAAGGACTTCACCACCACCGACCCGAAGTACCCCGTGATCGGCCGGGTGACCGGCGGGCTGGACGTGGTGGAGAAGATCGGTGCCCTGCCGACCGTGGACAATGGGACGGGGGCCAAGGTCAAGCCCAAGACCGACGTGGTGATCCAGAGCCTCACCGTTGGTGAGCCGGTCACCGCCGCGGCACCGTCGCCGTCGGCCTCCGGCGCCCCGGCCAGCAGCCCGAGCGCCGGCTGACCGGTGGCCCCACCCCCACCCGAACGGCACCCAGAAGCAGACAGCCAGGAGGATCCAGGCGTGACGTCCACCAGAGAGCGGCAGCGCGCGGCGGCACGCGCCCGGCTCGAGAAGGAGATGGCCGAGCGCGCGGCCAAGGCCCGCAAGCGTCGGCAGACGCAGGCGATCATCGGCGCGGCCGCCGCGCTGGTGCTCGTGGTCGCCGGCACCGTCTGGCTGGCCATGAGCCTCGGCGGCGACGACGACAAGACCGACACCGCCGCCCAGGCGCCCGGCGCGTCCGAGTGCGTCTACAACGCGCTGCCGGCCGACCAGCGGAGCCCGCAGATCAAGGACGTCGGAGTGCCGAGCAACGAGCAGTCCGGCACCGGCGTGCAGACCATGACGATCACCACGAACCTCGGCCCGATCACGGCCAAGGTCGACCGGTCGCTGGTGCCCTGCACCGCGGGCAGCTTCACCCACCTCGCGGAGAAGAACTTCTTCGACAACTCCAAGTGCCACCGCCTGGTGACCGAGGGCATCAAGGTGCTGCAGTGCGGTGACCCGAGCGCCACCGGAAAGGGCTGGCGGGACACCGACGGCACGGGTGGCCCGAGCTACCGGCTGCCCGAGGAGAACCTGCCCACCGACAAGCGCCCGCCGTACCCGGAGGGCGTCATCGCGATGGCCAACTCGGGCCAGCCGGGCAGCACCGGCAGCCAGTTCTTCATCGTCTACGGTGACTCGCCGCTGGACCCGGCGTACACCGTCCTGGGGACCATCACCGGTGGCCTGGACATCGTCAAGGACGTGGCCAAGGCCGGCGACGACGGGGCGTTCGCCCAGCAGGCCGGCGGTGGCCACCCGAAGAAGGAGGTCGTCATCAACGACCTCACCATGAGCGCGCCGCAGGGCTGACGCCCGAGGAGACGACGAAGCGCCCGCCGGCCGAGCCGGCGGGCGCTTTCGTGTATCGGACCCCGGTGGCGTACGCCGGGTGGGGCGGGATCAGGCGCCGGAGGTGACCCGGTAGGCGTCGAAGACGCCGTCGACCTTGCGAACCGTGGCCAGCAGGTGGCCCAGGTGCTTCGGGTCGGCCATCTCGAAGCTGAACCGGCTCACCGCCACCCGGTCACGGGTGGTGGTGACGGTGGCGGAGAGGATGTTGACCCGCTCGTCGGACAGCACCCGCGTGACGTCGGCCAGCAGCTTGTGCCGGTCCAGAGCCTCCACCTGGATGGCCACCAGGAACGTCGAGGCGGAGGTGAGCTTCCAGCTCACCTCGACCACCCGCTCGCTCTGCGCCCGCAGGTCCTCCGCGTTGGCGCAGTCGTCGCGGTGCACGCTCACCCCGCCGGAGCGGGTGACGAAGCCGAACACCGAATCCGGTGGCACCGGGGTGCAGCAGCGCGCCAGCTTGATCCAGACGTCACTGACGCCCCGGACCACCACGCCCGGATCGGCGCTGCTCTGCCGGCTACGCGGGGGCCGGGTGGCGACGGCGGTCTCGGCGATGTCCTCCGCCGCGCCCTCCTCGCCGCCGTACGCGGCCATCAGCTTCTGCACCACCGACTGCGCGGAGACCTGGCTGTCACCGACCGCCGCGTAGAGCGAGGCCACGTCGGCCAGGTGCAGGTCCCGGGCGATCGACATCAGCGCGTCGGACGTGAGCATCCGCTGCAACGGCATGCCCTGCTTGCGCATCGCCTTGACGATCGCGTCCTTGCCGGCCTCGATCGCCTCCTCGCGCCGCTCCTTGTTGAAGTACTGGCGGATCTTCGTACGGGCGCGCGGGCTCTTGACGAAGCCCAGCCAGTCCTGTGTCGGGCCGGCCGTCTCGGACTTCGAGGTGAAGATCTCGATTACGTCGCCGTTGGAGAGCGTCGACTCCAGCGGCACCAACTTGCCGTTGACCCGCGCGCCGATGCACTTGTGCCCGACCTCGGTGTGCACCGCGTACGCGAAGTCCACAGGCGTCGACCCGGTCGGCAGCGGGATGACGTCACCCTTCGGGGTGAAGACGTACACCTCCTGGCTGGACAGGTCGAAGCGCAGCGCGTCCAGGAACTCGCTCGGGTCGGCCGCCTCGCGCTGCCAGTCCAGCAGTTGCCGCAACCAGGTCATCTCGTCGATGTGCGCCGGCGGGCCGACGATCTGGGTGCCCTTGTGCTCCTTGTACTTCCAGTGCGCGGCGATGCCGAACTCCGCGGTGCGGTGCATCGCGTAGGTGCGGATCTGCATCTCCACCGGCTTGCCGGTGGGCCCGATGACCGTCGTGTGCAACGACTGGTACATGTTGAACTTGGGCATCGCGATGTAGTCCTTGAACCGGCCCGGCACCGGCTGCCAGTTGGCGTGGATCACGCCCAACGCGGCGTAGCAGTCCCGCACCGTGTCGACCAGGATCCGCACGCCGACCAGGTCGTAGATGTCGTTGAAGTCGCGACCTCGCACGATCATCTTCTGGTAGATCGAGTAGAGGTGCTTCGGCCGGCCGGTGGTCTCCGCCTTGATCTTGGCGGCCTTGAGGTCGGTCTGCACCTTCTGCGTCACCTGCCGTAGCAGCGCCTCGCGCTGCGGCTGGTGCTCCCCGATCAGCCGGTTGATCTCCTCGTAGCGCTTCGGGAACAGTGTGCCGAAGGCGAGATCCTCCAGCTCCCACTTGATCGTGTTCATACCCAGCCGGTGGGCCAGCGGGGCCAGGATCTCCAGCGTCTCCTTGGCCTTCTGCTCCTGCTTGGGACGGGGCAGGAAGGTAAGGGTGCGCATGTTGTGCAGCCGGTCGGCCAGCTTGATCACGAGCACCCGCGGGTCCTTGGCCATGGCCACGACCATCTTGCGGATCGTCTCGGCCTTGGCCGCGTCACCCAGCTTGACCTTGTCCAGCTTGGTGACGCCGTCGACCAGCAGGGCGACCTCGCCGCCGAAGTCGGCGCGCATCTGGTCGAGCGTGTACTCGGTGTCCTCGATGGTGTCGTGCAGCAGCGCGGCGACCAGCGTGGTGGTGTCCATCCCCAGGTTGCCCAGGATGGTGGCCACCGCCAGCGGGTGGGTGATGTACGGGTCGCCGGACTTGCGGTACTGCCCGGAGTGCCACCGCGCGGCCGTGTCGAAGGCGCGCTGGAGCAGCCGGGCGTCGCCCTTCGGGTGGTTCTCCCGGTGGCTGGCGATGAGCGGCTCGAGCACCTCGCTGACCTGCGAGGTCTGCCACGGCGCGTTGAACCGCGCCAGCCGTGCCCGGACCCGCCGCCCGGTGGGCGCGTTGGACAACCCGAAGCCGCCGCTCGGCAGCGGCTCGACGCCGGCGTCGGTCGGGAACGGGACCACGACCCCGTCGGCACCGGGAGACGCCTCCGCGCTCGGCACCGCGACGGTCGGACGCACCGCGCCCTCGGCCGGAGACTTGCCGGAGCCGTTGCCGGCGCCCGTCACCCTGGTCGGCGCGTCACCGTTGCGCTCCGTCACCGAGCCGTCAGCGTCGCCTGTCGGGTGCACCGTGCCCTCCACCGGAGGGACGACATCGTGGGACACCGGCCTCCTCACCGCTCGCCGGAACACACCGGCCGTACGTCGGCCGGCCTGGTCTCGCGCCGCCGGACGGCGTACCGCCGGCGTCAGCAAAGGGCAATGCTACCCGCACGGACGGTCCCCTGCCGCTCCGCCGGACGGTCGGCGCCCGCTCCGCCCGACGGCCCCGGGCTCAAACGGTCAGCAGGGCATGGACGGGACGCGGGGCCAGCCGCTTCCGGGCACCCAGGAAGGCGAGTTCCAGCAGCACTGTGAAACCGGTGACGGTCCCCCCGGCCCGCTCGACCAGATCCAGCGTCGCCTCGGCGGTGCCGCCGGTGGCCAGCACGTCATCGACCACCAGCACCCGGTGCCCGGCGGTGAACGCGTCCTCGTGCACTTCCAGGGTGGCTTCGCCGTACTCCAGGGCGTAGGACACCGAGTGGGCCGCGCGGGGCAACTTGCCGGCCTTGCGCACCGGCACCACGCCCACCCCGGCCGCGTACGCGACGGCCGCCGCGACGACGAACCCGCGCGCCTCGATGCCGACCACCACGTCGAAGCTGTCCCGCCCGTGGTACGCGACGATCCCGTCGGTCACCTCGCGGAACGCCGCACCGTCGGCGAACAGCGGCATCAGGTCCTTGAACATGACACCGGGCTGGGGGAAGTCGGGCACGTCCAGCACCCGGCTGGCCACCAGCCGGGCGGTCTCCGGGCCGCTGTCCCCGCGCGCCGCGGTGCTGTGGGTCTCCGTCACGGCTGTTTCCGTTTCCTTCCAACGACGACGGCGTCCGGCGATGCTGCTCGCACAGCATGCCGGACGCCGTTCGGGCGTTTCCTCCCGGGTCCGCCCCGGGCGCCGGTCAGCGCCGCTTGGCGCCACCCGGCCGGTTGCCGCCGCCACCGGGGCGACCGCCCCGGGCGCCGGTCGGCCGCTTACCCGCCGGACGGGCGCCCACCTTGGGGGCGGCGCCGGCCAGCGCGGCGGAGTCCGGGTCGACCGGGGTGTCCGCACCGTCGGCCTGGGCCGGGCTCGGGGCACCCTTCGGCGTGATCTCGCCACGGGACAGCGCGCCCCGGCGGGCCAGCACCCGCTTGTTGTGGGCCTGGATCCGCGGGTCGTAGTTCTTCAGCAGCGCCAGCAGCGGCGTGGCCACCAGGATGGAGGTCAGGAACGCCACCGCCATACCGACGAACAGCACCAGGCCGAGGTCCTTCAGCGTGCCGGCGCCGAGCAGGCCGGCGCCGATGAAGAGCAGACCACCGACGGGCAGCAGGGCGACCACCGAGGTGTTCAGCGACCGCATCAGGCTCTGGTTGACGGCCAGGTTGGCCGCCTCGCCGTACGTCTGGTTGTTGTTGGCGGTGATGCCCCGGGTGTTCTCCTGAACCTTGTCGAAGACCACCACCACGTCGTAGAGCGCGAAGCCCAGGATCGTGAGGAAACCGATGATCGTCGACGGGGTGACCTCGAAGCCGACAAGCGAGTAGATGCCGGCGGTGAGGATCAGGTTCATGAACAGCGAGGAGACCGCGGCGACGGCCATCCGCCACTCGAAGCGCAGGATCAGGTAGACCATCACCAGCGCGATGAAGATGACCAGGCCGAGCACGGCCCGCTCGGTCACCTGGCTGCCCCACGCCTCGCTGACCTGGTTGCCGCTGATCTGGTTGGCGTCGATGCCGAGGTCCTCGGCGATCTGGGCCTTGACGGCGTTGGTCTGCTCGGCGCTGAGCTGCGCCGTACGCAGCTCGTAGGAGTCGCCGCCGGGGCCGCCGACCTTCTGTGCGGTGGCGACCTCGATGCCGGTGTTCTCAGCGGCGAGGGCCGAGTTGACCTCCTCCTCGGCCTGCTCCAGGGTGCCGACACTGGCCGGAACCTGGAACGAGTTGCCGCCGGCGAACTCGATGCCGAGGCTGAATCCACGAATCGAGAAGCTGAGGATCGCGATCAGGACCAGGATCCCTGCTACGCCGAACCAGAGCTTGCGCCGACCGACGATGTTGAGACCGGCCTCGCCGTTGTAGAGGCGGCTCGCCAGACCGTTTTGAGCCATCTCAGGCCTCCTTGGCGCGCGGGTTGCGGGGCTGAGGCTGCTGGCTGCGGGCCGGAAGCGCCCGGCCCAGGCCGCTGACCCGCGGAGAAAGGAACGCCCGGGTCCGGGCGAACATCGTCATGATCGGGTGCCGGAAGAGGAAGACCACGACCAGGTCCAGCACGGTGGCCAGGCCGAGGGCGAACGCGAAGCCCTTGACCGTGCCGACCGAGACCACGTAGAGCACCACGGCGGAGAGCAGGGTGATCGCGTTGGCCGAGATGATCGTCCGGCGTGCCCGGATCCAGGCGCGGGGCACCGCGCTGCGTGGGCTGCGCCCCTCCCGGATCTCGTCCTTCAACCGTTCGAAGTAGATGACGAACGAGTCCGCCGCCACACCGAGCGAGACGATCATGCCGGCGATACCGGCGAGGGTGAGCGTGAAGCCGATCTGCCGACCGAGCACCACCAGCGCGCCGAAGACCAGCAGCGCGGAGAGGATCAGGCTCAGGAAGATCACCGAGCCGAGGAGCCGGTAGTAGAAGAACGCGTAGATGATGACCAGCAGCATGCCGATGCCGGCCGCGAGCAGACCCGCCCGCAGGTGGCTGGCGCCCAGGGTGGCCGTGACGTTCTGCGACTCCTGCGGCTCGAAGGTCACCGGCAGCGCGCCGTAGCGCAGCTGGCTGGCGAGAGTGCTCGCGTCCTTCTGGGTGAAGTTGCCGGTGATCTGGGAGTTGCCGGTCAGCACGCCCTGGATCTCCGGCGAGGAGACGATCTCGTTGTCCAGCACGACGGCCACCCGGCACTTGCCGTCCTGGCCCAGCGCGGTCGCGTCGCAGGCCTGGCCCTCGTTGTTGAACGCCTCACGGGTGAGGGCGGTCCACTTGCCCTGGCCGTCGCCGGTGAAGTCGAGGCTGACCACCCAGGAGTTGGTCTGGTCGAGCACCGCGTCGGCGTCGTCCACGTCGGTGCCCAGCACCTTGGCCTGGTCGAGCAGGTACTTGGAGGCGCCGTCCTCGCAGGAGACGACCTGCTGCTTCGGGTCGGAGATCGACGCCGGCGGGCGCTTGTCGAGCTGTGCACAGCTGATCGTGGGCACGTTGAACTGCATCTGCGCCGGCAGCACCGCCACCTCCTGCGGCGACAGCGTGCCGAACGGCTTGAGCTTGTCAGCCAGCGACGGATCGGCGGTCAGGTCGGCCGGGGCCTGCAACCCGCTGGCGGCCTGCCAGGCGGGAGCGCCGACCTTCTGCTCGACGGCCTTGCGCTGCTCCTCGATGCTGGCCGGCACCGGGGCCTCGCTGGCGCTCGGTGACGGCGCGGCGGCACTCGGCGAGGCCGAGGCCGACGGGGTCGGCGTGGCGCTGGCGCTGGGCGCCGGGGCCATTCCGCCCTGCCCGCCGCTCGGCGACGTGGTCACCTTGGGCGCGGCGCTGCCGGACGGGGTCGGCGACGCGCTGCCGGACGGGGTCGGGCTGGCGCTGCCCGAGGGGGCCGGCGTGGCGGCTGGCGGCGGCACCGCGGCCGTCCCGCTGCCGTCGGCGGCCTTGAGCACCTTGCGGAAGCGCAGCTCGGCCGCGCTGCCCACGTCGGTGAGATCCCGGTTTTCACCGGGCAGGGAGATGACGATGTTCCGGTTGCCCTCGGTGACCACCTCGGCCTCGGCGACGCCGAACGCGTTGACCCGGTTCTCGATGATCTGCCGGGCCTCCTCGAGGTTCTCGGCCGTCGGGGGCTTGCCGTCGACGCTGTTGGTCGCCTCCAGCGTCATCCGGGTGCCGCCGATCAGGTCCAGGCCGAGCCGAGGCTCGAGCCGGTCCTTGAAGCTGCCGCTGGCGCCGCCCGCGAAGAACACCAAAAGGTAGAGGACGACGAGAATGAACCCGAGCACGGCGAGCTGCCGGCCGGGCCGCATCTGTCCCTGAGGTGGTGCCACGGTTGTCCTGTCTCCCTGTACGGTCGCGCCGCTGCGCGCGGCGGCGGGTGTCGGGCCGGGGGTCCGGGCCGACGGGTCTGACCTGGGCCGGCGAGAGGCCGACACGATGGCCGTGCGCGCCGGCGCGAGACGCCGACGGTCACGGGAACGTGCCGACGCCCGGCGTCGACCCAACTATCCAGTTTTCACGTCACGTCCGCTGCCCCGTCGGGCGCGGTGGCCCCGGGGGTCGTGGCCCGGCCGTACGCCGAACCCGCCACCCCCGGAGGGAGGGGTCACTCCTTGACGGTGTCCGCGTCCTCGGTGACCGGCTCGCTCGGCAGCTCCGCGCGGGTGACCACCCGGGCGATGGCCGGCCGGGCGTACCGGGTCTGCACGCCCGGGGCGACCTCGATCAGGACGGTGTCGTCCTCGATGCCGGTGACCGTGCCGTAGAGCCCGCCGATGGTCACGACCTCGTCGCCGGGGCCGAGGTTGGACTGCATCGACTCCGCCTCGCGGCGGCGCTTCTGCTGGGGGCGGATCATCATGAAGTACATGACACCGAAGAGCAGGGCGATCATCAGGATCGGCGTGAAGCTGCCGGCCCCGCCACCCGCTGCTGCGTAAAGCACGGTTACTGACCTTCCCATTGGCCACCTCCCCGGCACATGGGGTGCCGGAGCGGAGGCGGATTCTCACGTCCTGTACAGACCGCGGCGAAGTCTAATCCCTGCACCTGAGAACACCGAATGCGGTGCAGATCACGTTCACATCACGGCTGTTCGGCGTCCAACGAGAACAGATCGGGCGCCGGCGGGACATCCACCCCAAATGTACCATTCGGCGGCGTTCGGCCCAGGTGCCGCCAGGCGGCCTCGGTGGCCACCCGGCCGCGCGGGGTACGGGCCAGCAGGCCGGCGCGGACCAGGAACGGCTCGCAGACCTCCTCGACCGTGT
Source organism: Micromonospora coriariae (assembly GCF_900091455.1). Lineage (NCBI taxonomy): Bacteria > Bacillati > Actinomycetota > Actinomycetes > Micromonosporales > Micromonosporaceae > Micromonospora > Micromonospora coriariae. Next base: position 451,010 of record NZ_LT607412.1, read on the forward strand.
CCGGCTGCTCCCCCACCGCCACGGCGAGGGTGGACAGCCCCACCGGACCACCCCGGAACGAGTCGACCAGCGCGGTCAGCACCGCCCGGTCCAGCCGGTCCAGGCCCAGCGCGTCCACGTCGTACACGATCAGCGCGGCGCGGGCGGTGGCGAGATCGACCACTCCGTCGGCCCGCACCTCCGCGTAGTCGCGGACCCGGCGCAGCAGCCGGTTGGCGATCCGCGGCGTGCCCCGGGACCGGCCGGCGATCTCGGTCGCGCCCTCGGGGGTGATCGGCACACCGAGGATCCGCGCCGAGCGGTGCAGCAGGGTCTCCAGGTCCGCCGGGGCGTAGAAGTCCAGGTGCGCGACGAAACCGAACCGGTCCCGCATCGGCCCGGTCAGCAGGCCCGACCGCGTCGTCGCCCCGACCAGGGTGAACGGCTCGACGTCCAGCGGGATGGCTGTGGCGCCCGGCCCCTTGCCGACCACCACGTCGACCCGGAAGTCCTCCATCGCGCTGTAGAGCAGCTCCTCGGCTGGCCGCGCGATCCGGTGGATCTCGTCGATGAACAGCACGTCACCCTCGGCGAGGCTGGTCAGGATGGCCGCCAGATCACCGGAGCGCTCGATCGCCGGCCCGCTGGTCACCCGGATGCCCGCGCCCAGCTCGGCGGCGACGATGTTGGCCAGGCTGGTCTTACCCAGCCCGGGCGGGCCGGAGAGCAGGATGTGGTCCGGCGGCGAGCCGCGCCGCATGGCGCCCTGCAACAACAGGTCGAGCTGATCGCGGACCCGGTCCTGGGCGATGAACTCGGCCAGTCGCCGGGGCCGTACGGTGGCCTCCGCGTCCCGCTCCGCGTCGGTGACGTACGCCGAGACGAGCCCTTCGGTCTCACTCATCGGGTGCGACCCAGCAGGCGGATGGCCTGCCGCAACAGGACCGGCACGGGCGGGGTCTCACCGTCGACGGTCTCCGCGACCGCGGCCACCGCCTGGTCGGCCTGCCCCGCCGTCCAGCCCAGCCCGACCAGCGCCTGGCGGACCTGATCGGGCCAGGCGCCGCCGGTCACCCCGCCCACGCCGTCCGCGCCTATCGACACCGGGCCGATCCGGTCGCGCAGCTCCAGCACCAGACGTTCGGCGCCCTTCTTGCCGATCCCGGGCACCCTGGTCAGCGCGGCGGTGTCGGCGTTGACGATCGCCTTGCGCACCGCGTCGGGGGTGTGCACGGCCAGCACCGCCTGGGCCAGCCTCGGGCCGACGCCGCTCGCGGTCTGGAGCAGCTCGAACAGCGCCTTGGCGTCGTCGTCGGCGAAGCCGTAGAGGGTAAGCGAATCCTCCCGGACGACCAGGCTGGTGGCGAGCCGGGCGCTCTGGCCGACCCGCAGCTCGGCGATGAGCCCGGGGGCGCAGTGCACGGCCAGGCCGACCCCGCCGACCTCGATCACGGCCTGGTCCGGCCCGGTCGCGGTCACCGTGCCGCGCACGCTGGCGATCATCGCGTTCCTCCTCGTCGTGCCCGGTCGGCCGCCGCGGCCAGCTTGGAGCGGGTCCCGCCACGCCACACGTGGCAGATGGCCAGGGCGAGCGCGTCGGCGGCGTCGGCCGGCTTCGGCGGCTCGGCCAGCCGCAGCAGCCGGGTCACCATGGCGGTCATCTGCGCCTTGTCGGCCTGACCGGAGCCGGTCACCGCCGCCTTCACCTCGCTCGGGGTGTACGTCTGCACCGGCAGCCCGGCGCGCGCCCCGGCCAGCACGGCGATGCCGCTGGCCTGCGCGGTGCCCATCACCGTGCGGACGTTGTGCTGGCTGAACACCCGCTCGACGGCGACGCTCTCCGGTTGGTGCTCGGCGACCAGGTCGGTCAGCGACCGGTCCAGGTGCAGCAGCCGCAGCGGCAGGTCGTCGGCCGGGTCGGTGTAGATCACGTAGTAGGCGATCAGGGTGCAGGGCCGCCCCGGCACGCCCTCGACCACGCCCACCCCGCATCGGGTGAGCCCCGGGTCGACACCGAGAACCCGCACGCCGCCCCCTCCCACCCGTCAGCAGTACGTGTGTTCGACACCCTACTGCCCGCCCTCCCACGCGCCCCAACAGACACGCCCGCCCTTTTCGATCATGGAGTGGTGCTGGGTTGCAGAGGCGACCTGCCGTGCCGGGGGGCCACACAGCTTCGGTGTGGAGTATGTGTTGCTGGCCCATGTGCCCAGGCCCACACAGCTCGTAACTTCTTGCGCCATGACGGCAGAACCCGTGGCGGTCCCCCACGTCGTACAGGTCGACCTCGCCGGTCGGACCGCCCTGGTCACCGGGGGTGGCAGCGGCATCGGGCGAGCCTGTGCCCTGCGGCTGGGCGCGGCCGGCGCCAAGGTGCTCGTGGTGGACCGCAACCTGGAGGCGGCCAAGGCGGTGGCCGCCGAGGTCGGTGGCCGGGCCGAGGGCGTGGACCTGGCCGACGCCGCCGCGGTGGACCGGCTCGACGTGGACGTGGACATCGTGGTGAACAACGCCGGGCTCCAACACGTGGCGCCGGTGCAGGACTTCCCCGTCGAGCGCTTCGAGTACATCCAGCGGGTGATGGTCGAGGCGCCGTTCCTGCTGATCCGCCGCGCGCTGCCGCACATGTACGCGCGCGGCTGGGGCCGGATCGTGAACATCTCCTCGGTGCACGGGCTGCGGGCGTCGCCGTACAAGGCGGCCTACGTCTCGGCGAAGCACGCCCTCGAAGGACTGTCGAAGGTGGTGGCGCTGGAGGGCGCCGCGCACGGCGTGACCGCCAACTGCATCAACCCGGCGTACGTGCGCACCGCGCTGGTGGAGAGCCAGATCGCCGACCAGGCGGCCAGCCACGGCATCGGTGAGGCCGAGGTGATCGAGAAGATCATGCTGGCCCGGGCCGCGATCAAGCGGCTGATCGAACCGGAGGAGGTGGCGGAGCTGCTGGCGTACCTCTGCTCACCGCCGGCGGCGTTCATCACCGGCGCGTCGATCGCGCTCGACGGGGGCTGGACGGCCAACTAGTGGGCCCGAGCACAATGTCGACCATGTCATCGCCGGTGGAGTTCCTGGAACTGCTCGCCCGCGAGGCCGCGGCGGTCGAGTTCGAGGGACCGCTGGTGGCCGCGCGGGCCGCCGGGCTGCCCGCCGACCGCCTGGCCGAGCTGGAGCAGGCGAAGACGGTGGCGCTGCGGGTCCGCGCGCTGCTGGAGCGTCGGCGCCGCCGGGAGACCGAGCTGTCCGGCCTGTACGACACGGTCAGTGACCTGGCCGGGCTGCGCGATCTGGACGACGTGTTGCGGGCGATCGTGCACCGGGCCCGCAACCTGCTCGGCGCCGACGTGGCCTACATGACGCTCAACGACGACGAGCGCGGCGACACCTACATGCGGGTGACCGACGGGTCGGTCTCGGCCCGGTTCCAGCGACTGCGGCTGCCGATGGGCGCCGGCCTCGGCGGCCTGGTGGCCCAGTCCGGCGCGCCGTACGTCACCGCCAACTACGGCGAGGACGAGCGCTTCCACCACACCGGGGAAATCGACGCCGGGGTCGGTGAGGAGGGCCTGGTGGCGATCCTCGGGGTGCCCCTGCGGCTCGGCTCCACCTCGATCGGGGTGCTCTACTCGGCCAACCGCTCGGCCCGGCCGTTCGCCCGGGAGGAGGTGGCGCTGCTGGTGTCCCTCGCCGCGCACGCCGCAGTGGCGATCGACACCGCCCGGCTGCTGGCCGAGACCCGCTCGGCGCTGGCGGAGCTGTCGGCGGCGAACACCACCATCCGGGCGCACAGCAGCTCGGTGGAGCGGGCCGCGGCGGCGCACGACCGGATGACCGCGCTGGTGCTGCGCGGTGGCGGCGTGGAGGACGTGGCGGCCGCGGTGACCGAGGTGCTGGACGGGGCGCTGCTGGCGCTGGACGCCGAGGGGCGGCTGCTGGCCCGGGTCGGTGAGATCGAGGAGCCGGACCGGGCGGACATCGTCGAGGCGGTGGCCGCGTCCCGGACGGAGGGGCGCAGCGTGCGCCGGGGCCCGCTCTGGTACGCGGCGGTGGTGGCCGGCGCGGAGAACCTGGGCGCCCTGGTGCTGCGCCCGGACGACGAGCTGGTCGACGCCGACCAGCGGATCCTGGAGCGGGCCGCGCTGGTGACCGCGCTGCTGCTGCTGTTCCGGCGCACCGTGGCGGAGGCGGAGGGTCGGGTCCGCGGTGAGCTGCTGGACGACCTGATCGCCCGGCCGCTGCGGGACACCGACGCGCTGCGCAGCCGGGCCCGCCGCCTCGGGGTGGATCTGGATGCCCCGCACGTGCTGGTGGCGGTGGGCGACGACGCGATCGCGGCCACCGGATCGGCCCGGCAGCGGGTGCTCTCCTGGGCCACCACGTACGCCTCGGCGCGGGGTGGCCTGGCGGCGGCGCGTGACGGTCGGGTGGTGCTGATGCTGCCCGGGCGGGACGCCGGTAGCAGCGCCCGTGCGGTGGCCCGGGACCTGTCCCGGGTGACCGGTCGGCCGGTGACCGCCGGGGCGAGTGGCCCGTCGGCCGGGCCGGCGACCCTCGCTGGCACGTTCCACGAGGCGGACCGCTGCCTCACCGCGCTGGGCGCGCTGGGTCGCTCCGGTCAGGGGGCGAGCACGGCGGAGCTGGGCTTCGTCGGGTTGCTGCTGGGCACGGTCGGTGACCGGGGCGAGAAGGACGTGGCCCAGTTCCTCACCGCCACCGTCGGGCCGGTGCTCGACTACGACGCCCGGCGGGGCACGGCGCTGGTGAAGACGCTGGAGGCGTACTTCGGGGTGGGCGGAAGCCTGGCCCGGGCCGCCGAGCAGCTGCACGTGCACGTCAACACGGTGACCCAGCGGTTGGAGCGGGTCGGTCAGCTGCTCGGCGCCGACTGGCAGAAGCCCGAGCGGGCGTTGGAGGTGCAGTTGGCGCTGCGCCTGCACCGGCTGCGCGCGCCGGCCGGCTGAGCACCTGCCGCCCGGCCGCCCGCCGGCCCCCACCGCGTCGATCTAGGGCAGATCGCCGCTCCTTGATCTCCAACAGCAGCGATATTCCCTAGATCGACGCGGTGGGGGGCGGCGGCGGGCGGCGGGCGGAGGGGCGGGGGCGGGGGCGGGTCAGCGGGGGCGGATGCCCTCCAGCACCGCGTCGACGACCTGCTCCGGCAGGGCCCGCTCGTCCAGCTCCGGGTTCCACTGCAGTACCCGCTGGATCAGCATCGGCCCGGTCAGGAGCGCCATGGTCACCTCCAGGTCGATGTCGGGCCGGAGCAGGCCCTCGTCGATGCCGCGCCGCAGCACCTCGCGCATGAGCTGCCGGCGCGGGGCGATGATGTTCTGGTAGAGCCGGAAGTGGTCCGGGCTGCGGTTCACCTCGGGCACCAGGCACGGCATGATCTTCGACGCTCGCGGGTCGACGTTCTTCCCGATCGCGCCGACGAGCAGCACCAGGTCATCGCGGACGGAGTGCCCCTCGGGCTGCGGCAGGATGCCCTTGAGCCGGCGTAGCGCGTCCAGCAGCAGCGCGTCCTTGCCGGCCCAGCGGCGGTAGATGGTGGCCTTGCCAACCCCGGCGCGGGCGGCGATCGCCTCGATCGAGAGCGCCTCGATGGTGCTGCCCTCGGCGAGCAGGTCGAGGGTGGCCTCGATGATCGCCTCATCGGCGCGGAGGCTCCGCGGTCGCCCGGGCGACCGCGGAGCATCGGCAGTGGACGTCATGTCGGACATTGTCCCCGAACCTAGGCCGTCCCGGCCAACTCGGGCTCGGCGATCGGCGCCGCCGGCGCGTCCGCCACGTCCTCCCGGCCGGGCATCCAGCGCAGCACCACCAGGACGCCGAGCGCCGCGACCAGCGCGGAGAGCGCCGCCGCCCAGTGCATGGCGGTGACGAAGGCGTCGTTGGCCGCCGAGATCAGCGCCGGCCCCGCCGGGCCGAGCTGCCCGGCCGCCGCGTACGCCCCGGAGATCGACTCGTTGGCGGCGTCGCGGGCCTGCGCGGGCAGGCCGGTCAGCGCGCCGTCCACGTCGGCGCGGTAGACCGCGGAGAGCACCGAGCCGAGGACCGCCACACCGAGCGCACCGGCCACCTGGCGGACGGTGTTGCTCACCGCGGAGCCCACGCCGGCCTTCTCCCGGGGCAGCGCCGACATGATCGACTCGGTGGCCGGCGGCATGATGTTCGCCATTCCGACGCCCTGGAAGAAGAAGACGACCAGCACGATCCAGATCGGGGTGGACGCGTCGACGAAGGCGAACGCGGCGAGCGCCGCCGCGGTCAGCGCCAGCCCGACGGTGGCGACCGCCCGGCCACCGTAGCGGCGGACCATGGCGGCGCTGCGCGGCGCGAAGATCAGCTGGGCGCCGGCGAAGGGCAGGAAGAGCAGGCCGGTCTGCAGCGGGCTGTAGTCGCGTACCAGTTGCAGGTAGAACGAGCTGAAGAACATCACGCCCATCGCGGCGAAGAACACCAGGCCGACGATGGCCACCGGAGCGGCGAACCGGGGCAGGCGGAACAGCCGGACGTCCAGCGACGGGTGGTCGCTGCGCCGCTCGTGCTGCACGAACCAGACCAGCACCGCCAGACCGACCAGGATCGAGCCCCAGGCGACCGGCCGGCCGAAGCCGTGCTCGCCGCCGTCGATGATGCCGTAGGAGAGGGCGACCAGGCCGACCACGGAGAGCAGGACGCCGAGGATGTCGACCCGACCCGGACGCGGGTCACGCGACTCGGGGACCAGCACGGCGACCAGGACCACGCCGGCGGCGACCACCGGCACGTTGATCAGGAAGACCGAGCCCCACCAGAAGTGCTCCAGCAGCCCGCCGCCGAGGATCGGGCCGATCGCCACCGCGAGCCCGACCGCGCCGGCCCAGACGCCGATCGCGCGGCCACGCTCACGCGGGTCGAAGACGTTGGAGATGATCGACAGTGTCACCGGCATGATGGCCGCGCCGCCGACCCCCATCAGTGCGCGGGCCGCGATCAGCTGTGCGGGGCTGTCGGCGTACGCGGAGAGCAGCGACGCCAGGCCGAACAGCGCCAGCCCGATCATCAGGAAGCGCTTGCGGCCGGCGCGGTCGCCGAGCACCCCGAAGGTGAACAGCAGCCCGGCGAAGACCAGCGTGTAAGAGTTGATCGCCCATTCCAGCTGACCCTGGCTGGCGCCCAGGCCGTGCACCGGGTCGGCCAGGGTACGCAGGGCGACGTTGAGGATCGTGTTGTCGAGGACGACGACGAGGAGGCTGATCACCAGCACCCCCAGGATCGCCCACCTCCTCGGGTGTCCGGTGTTGTTGTGCAGCTCCATGCCCGGTTCTCCCCCCGGTTTCACCCGCAGCCAATACGATACGGGTCAGACTCGTAACTGCGGAAAGACTACGGCCGGCATTAACGATACGGAACCGATCCGTATCGTATGTGGCGGGCGTCACGGCCGTTCGGACACCGCGGGCCAGACGCAGACGTACCCCCGGGTAGGTGTTTCCTACCCGGGGGTACGCCGCGAGGGCGGGTGCGGATGCGCCAGCGCGCGGCTCTACCGCTGGCGCGCCACCAGCCGGCGGGCCAGCGCGGCCGCGCTGCCCCAGATGCCGCGCCGAAACAGCACCACGACGAGGACGAAGATGCCCCCGGTGACCAGGCCGATCGCCTCGAACCCGGAGAACGACAGCCAGTCCTCCAGCCGGACCACGATCCCGGCGCCGAGCACCCCGCCCCAGAGGGTGCCGATCCCGCCGAGCACCACCACGATGACGGCCTTGCCGGAGGTGGTCCAGTGCAGCACGTCCAACGAGACGAACCGGTGGCCGACCGCGAACAACCCGCCGCCGAGGCCGGCGATGAACCCGGAGAGCACGAACGCGGTGAGCTTGTAGCGGTGCACCGGGTAGCCGAGCGCCCGCGCCCGGGCCGGGTTGTCCCGGATGCCGACCAGCACCCGGCCGAACGGCGAGTGCACGATCCGCCAGGCAGCGGCCAGCCCGAGCAGCACGATCGGCAGGATCGCGTAGTAGAAGTAGTAGTCGTCGGTGAGGTCCCAGCCGAACAGCGCCCGGGGCACCCCCTGCAGGCCGTTCTCGCCCTGCGTCACCGAACGCCACTCGTTGGCGACGTAGTAGACCATCTGCGCGAAGGCCAGCGTCACCATGGCGAAGTAGATGCCGGTCCGCTTGACCGCCAGGTAGCCGATCGGCACCGCCAGCACGGCCGCGGCCAGCGCCCCGGCCAGCACAGCGAGCGGGAACGGAAGGCCGGCGTGGATCGCCACCAACCCGGTGACGTACGCCGAGGTGCCCCAGAACGCGGCGTGCCCGAACGACATCAGGCCGGTGAAGCCGAGCAGCAGGTCCACCGCGACGGCGAACAACGCCCAGCAGAGGATGTCCACCGCGACCGCCGGATAGAGGCCGTTGGGCAGCCACGCCGCGACGGCCAGCCCGACGGCGAGCAGCGCGTACCGTACCCAGCCGGGTGCCCGGGCCACGGTGACCAACCCGGACGGCGGCGCCGCTCGGGGTGCGTCGGCCGGGGTGTCCACGGTGCTGGTCATGCCGGCGCCTCCTCACGGCCGAAGAGCCCCGCCGGTCGCCAGAGCAGCACCGCGGCCATCACGATGAAGACGATCGTCTGCGACACGATCGGGAAGTTGGACAGATACGCCTCGCCCCACGCCTGTATCAGACCGATGCCGAAGCCGGCGGCGACCGAACCGAAGATGGAGCCCAGCCCACCGATCACCACCACCGCGAAGACCACGATGATCAGATCCGCGCCCATCAGCGGGTTGACCGCGCGCATCGGCGCGGCCAGCACACCGGCCAGCCCGGCGAGCCCGATGCCGAAGCCGAAGACCGGGGTCACCCAGCGTCCGACGTCGATTCCGAACGCCCGGGTCAGGTCGGGCCGCTCGGTGGCCGCGCGGACCACCATGCCGATCCGGGTCCGGGTGAGCACCCACCACACCGCGACGCAGAGCAGCACCGCGAAGCCGAGGATGAACACCCGGTAGGCCGGGAAGTCGAAGAGACCGAAGTTCACCGTCCCGCTCAACAGCGACGGGGTGGCGTACGGGCTGGACTGCACGCCGTAGCGCAACTTCACCAGGTCCTGCAGGATCAGCGTCAGGCCGAAGGTGAGCAGGAAGTTGTAGAGCGGGTCGAGTCGGGTCAGGCGGTGGATCACCGCCCGTTCCAGCGCCATGCCCAGCAGACCCAGCCCCACCGGCATGATCACCAGGGCCGCCCAGAAGGGCACGCCCGCCTCGGTGAGCAGCACGTACGCACCGAACGCGCCGAGCATGTAGAACGCGCCGTGGGCGAAGTTGACCACCCTCAGCATGCCGAAGATGACCGCGAGCCCGAGGGCGAGCAGGGCGTAGAACGCCCCGCTCACCAACCCGTTGAACGTGTTCTGCGCAAATCCCGTCACAGTGCCAACCTGCTCACAGCTTGCAGTCCGCCGACGGCGTACGGAACGCCTCCGCGGCGGGGATCGTCTTGAGCACCTTCACGTAGTCCCACGGCTCGGTCACCTCGGACTGCTGCTTGACCTGGGCCAGGTACGCGTCGTGCACCACCCGGTGGTCCTCGGCGCGGATCTTGCCGTTGCGCAGGAAGACGTCCTCGACCGTCTTGCCCTCCAGGCCCTTGACGACGGCGTCCGCGTCGTCGGTGCCGGCCGCCTGCACCGCCTCCAGGTACTGCAGGGCGGCGGAGTAGTTGGCCGCGTGCGCGAACGTCGGCCGGGTGCCGGCCTTCTGCTGGAACCGGTCGGCGAACTCCCGGTTCTTCGCGTCGAAGTTCCAGTACCAGGCGTCGGTGTACGTGGTGCCGGCCAGCGCGGCCGGGGTGAGCGAGTGGATGTCGGTGAGGAACATCAGCCCCACCGCCAGGCCGACGCCCTTGTCGCGCAGCTTGAACTCGTTGTACTGCTTCACCACGTTGACCAGCTCCGCGCCGGCCTGCATGGTGCCCAGCACGTCCGGCTTCGGGTTCAGCGTCGGCGCCTTGAGCAGGAAGGTGGAGAAGTCGCCGCTGGTGTTCGGGAACGGCGCGCCGTCCTTGCCGACGACCTTCCCACCGGCCGCGGTGATCGCGGTGGAGAAGCTCTTCTCCATGTCCTGACCGAAGGCGTAGTTCGGGTACAGGATGTACCAGTTCTTGCCGATCTGCTCGGTAGTGGTCTTGCCGGTGCCGTTGGCCAGCATGTACGTGTCGTAGGCGTAGTGGAAGGTGTACTTGTTGCAGCTCTTGCCGGTCAGGTCGGTGGTCGCCGCCCCGATGTTGAAGTAGAGCTTCTTCTTCTCCTTCGCCACGTCGGCGACCTTGAGCGCCGCCGATGAGGTGGGCACGTCCAGGATCAGGTCGACGCCCTTGCGGTCGTACATCTCCTGGGCCTTGGAGTTGGCCACGTCCGGCTTGTTCTGGTGGTCGGCGGTCTCCACGGTGATGTCCTTGGTCACCGCCTTGTCGCCGTACTTGGCGGTGAAGTCGGCGATGGCCATCTCCACCGCCGTGACCGAGTTCTTTCCGGACAACTCCGAGTACGCCCCGGACTGGTCGTTGAGCACGCCCAGCACGATCTTGTCGCCGGTCAGCTTCTGGTCGCCGCCCGACTGGGGTCCACCGCCGCCGCAACCGGCGACCAGCACCACCGCGGCCGACGCCGCAGCCACACCCACCGTCCTCCGCATGCCCACTCCATCCATTCCGCGCCTCGTCGCGCGGGTCGTCGTTGAGAAATCAGATCCCGAGGTACGCCAGCAGCTCGCGTTCCCGCGAGCGCACCTCGGAGTTGTCCATCGCCTCGGCGACGCGTCCCTCGGCCAGCAGGTAGTGCCGGTCGGCGACGCCGGTGGCGAAGTGCAGGTTCTGTTCGACAAGCAGCACTGTCACCCCGTGCCGCTTGGCTTCCCGCAGCAGGTCACCGACCTGCTGCACCAACAGTGGAGAGAGCCCCTCGGTGGGCTCGTCGCAGAGCAGCAGCCGGGCGCCCATCCGCAGCACCCGGGCCAGCGCGAGCATCTGCTGCTCGCCGCCGGAGAGCATGGTGGCCGCGGAGTCCCGCCGGGTGTAGAGGGCGGGGAACGCCTCGTACACCCGCTCCAGCGACCACGGGTCCGGGCCGACCCGGGGCGGCAGTGTGAGGTTCTCGGTCACGGTCAGCGTGGCGTAGCTGCCCCGGTCGTCGGGCACCCAGCCCAGCCCGAGCCGGGCCCGCCGGTGCGCCGGCAGCTTCCCGACGTCCCGCCCGTCCAACTCGACCGTGCCGCGCTGGCCGGAGTGCAGCCCCATCACGCAGCGCAGCAGTGTGGACTTGCCGGCGCCGTTGCGCCCGACCAGGGTGACCACCTCGCCGGCGGCGACCTCCAGGCTGACGTCCCGCAGCACCTGCGCCTCGCCGTACCAGGCGGACAGGTTCTCAATGCGCAGCATCAGCGGCTCCCAGGTAGGCGGTGATCACGCGCTCGTCCGCGCGGACCTGCTCGTACGGGCCCTCGACGAGGACCTTGCCGGCCTGGAGCACGGTGACGGTGTCGGCGAGCCGGCCGACCACGCTCATGTTGTGCTCGACCATCACCACTGTCCGGCCCTGGCGCACCCGGCCGATCAGCTCGACGGTGCGGTCGACGTCTTCGAGGCCCATCCCGGCGGTGGGCTCGTCGAGCAGCAGCACCTTCGGGTCCAGCGCCAGGGCGATGGCCAGCTCCAGGGCCCGCTTGCGGCCGTACGCCAGCGCCTCGGAGGGGGCGTCCGCCAACTCGGACAGCCCCACCATGTCCAGCAGCTCGTCGGCGCGCCCGGTGTAGCGGCCCATCAGCTTCGCCGAACGCCAGAACCGCCAGCCCAACCCGCTGGACGACTGCAGCGCCAACGCGACGTGCTCGCGGGCGGACAACTGCGGAAAGAGGCTGGTGATCTGGAACGAGCGGGCCACGCCGAGCCGGGCGACCTGTTCCGGGGGCAGCCCGGTGACGTTCCGCCCGGCCAGCTCGATCCGCCCGCCGCTGGGCCGCAGGAAGCCGGTGAGCAGGTTGAACAGGGTGGTCTTGCCGGCGCCGTTGGGGCCGACCAGCGCGTGCACACTCTCCGGCGCGACGTCGAGATCGACGTCGTCGACCGCCCGGAAGCCCCGGAAGTCCCGGGTCAGCCCACGGGCCGACAGGAGCGCTTGCCCGGCCATCGCCTCATCCTCCGCAGCGTCGCGGCGACGTCCGATCGGTGACTGTGGTCACAGGGCCGTCGCGTGGAGGAAACCTACGGCCGGTCCAGCGAGTCGAGCCATGTCGATTGCATCCATATTCAGCCGGCGGGAGACGTGCCCGAACCCCACTGCCCGACGTCACCGACTTGACCGAGCCGTTTAGTTTGATGATCCACACAGCCCAGTGAAAGGCCCCCACCCCATGCCTGTCGGCTTCACCATGGCGATCGTCTTCGCCGTCGCCCTGGCGGTCTGCGCCGTCCTGGCGCTCGTCGCCCCGAGAGGCGCGGTAAAGCGGACGGCCGCCCTCGCGGCGCTCGGCTGCCTCGCCCTCACGCTGCTGATCGGCGTCGCCTCCAGCGCCCACTCCGTACCGATCCGCTCGGTCGGCATCGTCACCAGCTTCGGCAAGCCCACCGGTGAGGTGACCGGCTCGGGCCTGAAGTGGGTGGCGCCCTGGCAGAAGGTCGGCGAGTGGGACGCGGGCCGGCAGAAGTACGACCACATAGGCGGCGACAACTGCGTACGGGTCCGCACCGGCACGCTCGCCGACGCCTGCGTCGAGGTGCTCGTCGAGTGGCAGGTCAAGCCGGAGAACGCGCCGAAGCAGTTCATGGACTACAAGGGAGACTTCACCAGCTTCCGCGGCCAGCGGGTGGGCGTGCAGCTCGACAGCGCGGTCAACGACGCGTTCGCGGCGTACAACCCCCTGGAAAAGATCGACGCCCAGACCGGCGACCTCAACGTCGACCTGAAGCCCTTCGCGGCGAACATCAAGACCAGCGCGGAGACCCGGCTCGCCGCCGACGTCGACATCCTCTCGGTGACCATCACCCGGGTGAACCACGACGAGAAGACCGAGGGCAACATCAAGGCGTTCCAGGACAAGCTGGCCCAGACCCGCAACCTTGAGCAGGACCGCAAGAACGCCGAGATCTCCAAGCAGATCACCGAGACCAACGCGACTGTCGACAAGGTGACCCGTTGCCTGGAGATCGCCGAGAAGAACGGCGCCAACCCCGGGCTCTGCATCAACCCAGGCATTGTCACCGGCAAGGGTTAGCGTCACCGTCATGGCGAGGGAAGAGCTGGATGAGTTGATCGTCGCGGACGCCGAGGGGTTGCGTGCGTGGTTGTCGGCCAACCACGCCACGTCGCCCGGTGTCTGGCTCGCCCTGACCAGAAAGGGCGGCACGGTCACGACGCTGACCTGGCAGCACGCCGTCGACGAGGCACTGTGCTTCGGCTGGATCGACGGGCAGGCCCGTAAACGGGATCAGGAGTCCTCCTGGATCCGGTTCACCCCGCGCCAGCCCCGCAGTTCCTGGTCCCAACGCAATGTCACCCACGTGGCCCGTCTGGAGGAGCAGGGGCGAATGCTGCCCGCCGGACGCGCCGCGGTGGAAGCCGCGAAGGCGGACGGGCGGTGGGCGGCCGCCTACGCCCCGCCGTCGGAGGCCGAGGTGCCGGCCGACCTCCTCGCCGCCATCGCCGCCGAGCCCGCCGCTCAGGCCATGTTCGACGTCCTCACCAAGACCAACCGGTTCGCCCTCATCTACCGCCTCAACGCCGTCAAACGCGCTCAGACCCGCGAGCGGAAGATCGGCGAGTTCGTCGCCATGCTGGCCCGCCACGAGACGATCTACCCGCAGAAGGCCAAGCCTTCGACCGGGTGAGCCGTCGGCTCAGTCGAGGGTGACCACCCAGCGAGCGCCCTCGCCCCGGGCCAGCCGGTCGAACGCCGCGGGCGCCTCGTCCAATGGGATCGTGCCGCTGACCAACAGGCGCAGATCGAGTGCGCCGTCGGCCAGCTCGGCGGCCAGCACCGGCACCTCCTGATCCGGGTCGGACGAGCCGTACACCGAGGAGCGCAGCGTCCGGGCAGAGTGGAAGATGTCCAGCGCGCCGAGGCTGACCATGTCGTCCTTGGCGCCCATGCCGACCACGGTCACCGCTCCCCCGCGGCGGGTGAGCCGCCAGGCTGCCCGGATGGTGGCGGCGCGGCCGACGCACTCGAAGGCGTGGTCGACGCCCCGGCCCTCGGTGCGCGCCCGTACCTCCTTGGAGAGCCGGTCGTCGGAGAGCAGGAAGTCGGTCGCCCCGGCGGCGAGCGCCAGGTCCCGTTTCGCCTCCGCGACGTCGATGGCCAGGATCGTCGTGGCGCCGGCCCGGCGGGCGGCGGTGAGCACGGCGAGCCCCACCCCGCCGAGCCCGACGACGGCGACGGACTCGGCGGGCGCCACCCCTGCGGTGTTACGGACCGCGCCGACGCCGGTGAGCACCGCGCAGCCGAGCAGCGCCGCCTGTTCGGCGGGCAGTCCGGCGGGGATCGGGATGACGGCGCGTTCCGGCACCACCACCGCCTCGGCGAGCGCGCCGAGGCCGAGAGTCAGGTGCAGCGGTACGCCGTCGTCGGTCTCGCCGCGTGGCACGGTCGGGGCCGTGGTGGCCGCGCAGAGCCACGGCTCGCCCCGCCGGCACCACCAGCAGGCCCGGCAGGCCGGTGCCCAGTTGAGCACCACCGGGGTGCCGACCGTCAGCCGACTGCCGGGCCCGGTATCGGCCACCACCCCGGTCGCCTCGTGCCCGAGCACCAGCGGGAACCTCGCCGCGAGGGTGCCGTTCACCATGGACAGATCGGAGTGGCAGACCCCGGCGGCCGTGATCGTCACCCGCACCTCGCCGGGGCCGGGAGCGGGCAGGCGTACCCGCTCGACCCGCAGCTCGGCACCGGACCCGCGCGCGACGAGCGCGCGAACGGTGACCGGCGCGGGCATCGGCTCGGTGCCGCCGCCCGGCGCGGCCGGGGACGGCTCGGCGCGGCCCGCCGGCGGCTCGGGGGCGCTCACTGCTGGATCGCCTTCAGCTCGCTGAACTCGGCCAGCCCGTGCACGCCCAGCTCCCGGCCGAGGCCGGACTGCTTGTAGCCGCCGAACGGGGCGAGCGGGTTGAACGGCGCGCCGTTGATGTCGACGGCGCCGGTACGTAGCCGCCGGGCCACCGCGAGCGCCGCGTCGGTGTCGGCGGACCACACCGCGCCGGCCAGCCCGTACTTCGAGTTGTTGGCGATGGCCACCGCCTCGTCGGTGGCGGCGAACGGGATGACGGCGAGCACCGGGCCGAAGACCTCCTCCTGCGCGAGGGCGCTGTCCGGGTGCACGTCGGCGAAGACGGTCGGGGCGACGAAGTGCCCCTGGGCGGGCACCGGGGCGTCCGGGCCACCGGCGACCAGCCGGGCCCCGTCGGCGAGGGCCCGGTCGACGTGGCCGCGGACCCGCTCGGCCTGGGCGGCGGAGACCAGGGGGCCGAGCCGGGTGGCCGGGTCGAACGGGTCACCGAGGCGGTAGCCGGCGACCGCGGCGGCGACCAGGTCGAGGGCCTCGGCGTACCGGTCGCGGTGCACCAGCATCCGGGTCCACGCGGTGCAGGTCTGGCCGGAGTTGATCAGGGCGTTGCCGACGCCGACCTTGACAGCGGCGGCCAGGTCGGCGTCGGGCAGGATCACGTTGGCGGACTTGCCGCCCAGCTCCAGCGCGACCCGGGCGATGCGGTCGGCGGCGAGCCGCATGATCCGGGCGCCGGTGGCGGTGGAGCCGGTGAACGAGACCAGGTCGACGTCGGGGTGCCCGGCGAGCGCCTCACCGACGACCGGGCCGGTGCCGGGGACCAGGTTGAGCACACCCGGCGGCAGCCCGGCCTCGGTGACCGCGTCGAAGAGCAGGTACGCGGTCAGCGGGGTCAGCTCGCTGGGCTTGAGCACCACCGTGCAGCCGGCGGCCAGCGCGGGTGCCAGCTTCGCCATCACCTGGTGCAGCGGGTAGTTCCACGGGGTGATGGCGCCGACGACCCCGATCGGCTCGCGCACGACGAGGGAGTTGCCGATGCTCTCCTCGACCGGTGGGCGGGCGGCGAGCGCGACGTGGTCGCGCAGCACGATCAACGGCAGTCCGACGTGCACCCGGGTGGCGAGCTTGAGCGGGGCGCCCAACTCCACGGCGATGGTGCGGGCGAGGTCGTCGGCGCGCGCGGCGAGCGCGGTGTGCAGCCGGTCGAGGTGAGCCGAACGCTCGGCGGGGGTGGCGGCCGACCAGCCGGGGAAGGCGGCGCGGGCCGCGGCCACGGCCCGGTCCACATCGGCCGGCGTGCCGGCGGGCACCTGCCCGATCAGCTCGCCGGTGCTCGGGGTCTCCACTGCGATCACCTCGCCGGCGGTGGACTCGGTCCACTGGCCGGCGATGTGCAGGTGGCGCCGGAGGCGCAGGGCGTCGGGCAGCAGCTGCGACGGCGCGGCGGCGAGGTCCATGTCGTCCCTTCGGGGGTGGGCGATGGGCGATGAAACTAGCGCTGGGAGTTTCGACGCTACCCGCTGGACCGGGCGGACTCCACCGGGTCGAGGGGGCCGACGGTGCGGACGTACTCGGCGGCCAGGCCGTGCAGCAGAGCGTCCAGGCCGAGGGCGAACGCGCCCTCGTCCACGCTCTGCTGGTGCTCGGCGAGCCGGTGCGCCTGGCGCAGGTGCGGGTAGTGCGCGGCGTACAGCTTGGGGTCCTCGACGAAGCCGCGGGCGAAGGAGCCGAGCGCCGACCCGGCCACGAAGTAGCGCAGCGCCGCACCGATGTGGGTGGCCCGGGCCGGCGGCCAGCCGGCGCGCACGAGCCCGCCGTAGACCGCGTCGGCCATGGCGAGGGCGGCCGGCCGGCGGCCGGGCCCCTGGGCCAGGTACGGCACGATGTTCGGGTGCGCGGTGAGGGCCCGCCGGTAGGACCAGGCCCAGTCGCGCAGCGCGGCGGCCCAGTCCCGGCTGGCGAAGCCACTGGTGTCCACGGCGGCGGTGACCGTGTCGGCGACGGCGTCCAGGATCTCGTCCTTGGTGGCGAAGTGGTTGTAGAGCGAGGGACCGCGCACGCCCAGCTCGGCGGCGAGCCGGCGGGTGGAGAACGCCGGCAGGCCCTCGGCGTCGATGACCGCGGTGGCGGTCTCGACGATGAGTTGCCGGGTGAGCCGGGGCTGGCGTGGTCGGGGCACTGCGCTCCTCGCTGGTCTCGGCCGTGGGGTCTGGACGCGGCAAAACTTACACCGCTAGTTTAAGGGTGACCGGCAGCACCGACGCCAGGAGGACCACCGTGGACTTTTCGCTGACCGACGAGGAGCGGGCGGTACGGGACACCGTCCGGTCGTTCATCCGCCGCGACGTGATGCCGCTGGAGGCGGAGGTGCTCCGCCGGGAGCGGGCGCACCAGCCGGGCCTGGACCACTCCGAGCTGCGCGAGCTGCAACTCAAGGCACGCAAGTTCGGCTTCTGGGGTCTGGCGACCCCGGAGGAGTACGGCGGGATGGACCTGCCGGCCGTGCTCCAGTCGTTGATCTGGACCGAGCTGGGCCACACGTTCGTGCCGTTCCGTTTCGGCGGCGAGGCGGACAACATCCTGTTCCACGCCACCGAGGAGCAGAAGCGGGAGTTCCTCATCCCCACCATCGAGGGCGAGCGGCGCTCCTGCTTCGCGATCACCGAGCCGGGCGCCGGCTCGGACGCCGCGAACATCCGGCTCTCGGCCCGCCGCGACGGCGACGACTGGATCCTCGACGGCGAGAAGACGTTCATCACCGGCGGCAACGACGCCGACTTCGCCATCGTGGTGGCGGTGACCGACCGGGAGAAGGGCGCCCGCAACGGCGGCGCCACCGCGTTCCTGGTGGACCGGGCGATGGGCTGGCGCTCGGAGTTCATCCAGACAATGGGCGAAGGCGGGCCGGCGTCGCTGATCTTCGACAACGTACGCGTGCCGCACCGCAACATCCTCGGCGAGATCGGGCAGGGCTTCACCCTGGGCATGGAGTGGATCGGCAAGGGCCGCTACACCATCCCGTCGCACGCCATCGGCATCGCCGAACGGGTCCTGCAGATGGCGATCGACCACGCCAACACCCGGGAGACGTTCGGCACGAAGATCGGCACCAACCAGGCCATCCAGTGGATGATCGCCGACTCGGAGACCGAGCTGGAAGCGGCCCGCTGGCTCGTGCTGAAGTCCGCGTGGACGGTCGACCAGGGCATGGACCCGCGGCACGCCTCGTCGATGGGCAAGCTCTACGGCGCCGGCATGGTCAACCGGGTGGTGGACCGGGTGCTCCAGATCCACGGCGGCATGGGCTACACCCGTGAGCTGCCCATCGAGCGCTGGTACCGGCAGGTCCGGCTCTACCGGATCTTCGAGGGCACCGACGAGATGCAGCGCCTGATCATCTCGCGCGACCTGCTGCGCGGTTACACGAAGATCGGGGGGCATCTCGCCTGAGCGTGAAGTGCCCGTCTCCTGACTGTGTGCAACGGGACGGGATCGCTGGACGTGTATCCGGCACAACCGCCCGACCAGTCAGAGGGGATGGATGTTCCTACGAATCAAGGCCGTTGCGATGGCGATGGCCGTCGCCACGATCGGCGCTCTCGTCATCTCGGCCACACCAGCGGGGGCCAGCGTCGGCCAGGGGTACGTCGCGGGCTCGGGCACCTGGACCGACGATCCTGAAGGCCGACGGCTACCTCGCCGCCTCCGGCGTCGACTGCCGGTTCGGGCCGGTGACGACGGCCGCCACAAAGCGGTGGCAGCGCGACCGAGGTCTGGTCAGCGACGGCGTCGTCGGTCCCAAAACCTTCGCCAAGGCGGCCACCCGCCTCCGCCTCTACGAGGGCGAGAGTTGGTTCTACTACGACGGGCTAGGCACCAACTTCGCCTACTTCGGCCGGCGCGCGGACGGCAGGTGAGACATGCCCGCCGGGCCCGACCTGGAGTGGGGAATGCTCTCCTACACCTCCGCGAACCTGAGCGTCTGTTCCTGACCACCACGGCGATCGCGGGCCGGCCGTGACCCCGCAGGGCACGGCCGGCCGGTCCGGCTCACCGGTGCTTCGGTGGGCCGCCCGTTGGCGGGCTCAGCCGGCCAACGCCGTCAGGGCGGCGTCCACATCGGCTTCGGTGGAGTAGACGTGGAAGGAGGCGCGGACCCGGCCGGCGCGCACCGCCGCCCGGATGCCGGCCGCCGCCAGGCGCCGCTCCGCGTCGGGCACGTCGACGGTGACGATGGCGCTCTCCCCCGGCGGCTGGCCCAGCCCGGTCAGGAACCGGTTGGCCAGCGCCACGTCGTGCTCCCGGATCGCCGGCACGCCGATCTCGGCGACCAACTCCAGGGCGGGCGCCGCCCCGACCCAGCTGAACCAGGCCGGTGAGATGTCGAACCGACGGGCGTCGTCGGCGAGCCGCAGCGGCGGGCCGTAGTAGGAGGCGTACGGGTCGCGGCCCGCGTACCAGCCGGCGGCGTCCGGGCGGAGCCGGTCGCGCAGCGCCGGGGCCAGATAGGCGTACGCGCAGCCGCGCGGGCCCATCACCCACTTGTAGCCGCTCACCACCACCACGTCGGCCAGGCTCCCGTCGAACGGCAACCAGCCGCACGCCTGGCTCGCGTCCACCACCACCAGCGCGCCGTGCGCGCGGGCCGCGGCCACGATCTCGTCGTACGCCAGCACAGCGCCGTCGGCCGACTGCACCAGGCTGAACGCGACCAGGTCGGTGTCGGCGTCGATCGCGTCGGCCAGCCCGTCCGCCGGAACCGTGCGCACAGTGACGCCACGCTCGGACTGCACCAGCCAGGGGAAGAGGTTCGAGGTGAACTCGACCTCGGGAACCACCACAGTCGACCCGGCCGGCAGCGCCGCCGCGACCGGCGCCAGCATCTGCGAGGCGGTCGCGCCAACCGCCACGTCCTCGCCCGGCACCCCGATCAGTCCGGCGAACGCGGTACGCGCCCGCTGCACGGAGTCTCCCCAGCCCTCCCACGACGTACGCCCGACCCGCCAGTCGGCCAGGGCCTCCTGCATCGCCGTCCAGGCCGGCTCGGGCGGCAACCCGTAGGAGGCGGTGTTCAACCAGCCGGGCTCCGGCTGCCAGAGCTTCTGCGCCTGCTCAAGTTCCATGGCCTCGACGCTAGGCGAAACGATCAAGAATCGGCACGGCCAATCGGCGAGCGGCGGCCTGCGGCGCACGGACGGCTCGCCTGTCGACCGCGCGCGGCGGGCTGGTCCCTGACGAGCATGATGACTCTGAGGTATAGATATGACTCAGAGGTATCACGCTCATCGACATGCTGCCGGGCCGAAGGGTTCAGCGCCCGTCACTGCCGTCGGCCTCGACTGACCGGCTCCCCGCCGGCGGGCGGATGGACCCGGGCGAGGCTGTCGGCGAGACCGGCCAGCCACCGGTCGACCTCCACCAGATGCCGCACCGAGGACTGCGAGCCGACCTCACCCAGCAGTGGGCGGATCCGGTCGAGTTCGTCGACGCAGTCAGCCGGCGCGGGCACCGGGCCGGCTGGACGGCCGTGCACGACCTCGTCGGCGAGGTCGTCGTACCCCCCTCGCAGTTGACCTGCGGAGTCCCGCAGTAGCGGCGCGACCGCAGGCCAGCCCGCGAGGCAGCCGGGTGGGTTGCGCCGCAGCAACGACTCGGCGGCGGGCACGACGCGGTGTCCGGTGGCCAGGACGGCGTCCCAGTCCACGCGCCGACTCGGCGGATCGGGCCGCTCCGAGTGGTACTGGCAGTAGGACGAGTCGACGAGGACGGTGCTCCTGCGGACCCGTTCGAAAGCCTGGTCGGGTCGAGGCCCGCCGAGCACCGCCCGGACGGTCTGCTCGACCGCGTCCGCGGTGGCCTCCAGGTAGCGGGCGGCGTTGCGCCGCAGCTCGCGGCTCGCGCCGCGCGGCCACATCGCGACGCCGGCGACCACGCCGATCACGGCGCCGAGCACGACGTCGACCAGGCGGGCCTCGGCGAGTCGCCATCCTTCGGGCGCGAGCTGGGCGAAGACGAACGTCAGCAGCACTGTGAACAACGCCTGCTGCCAGACCGGCCCCAGCAGGCGCCCGACGCCGAAGGCCAGCATCAGAGTGAACGGCAACGCGATGGCGTAGACGATGGGCTCCTGAACGACGAGCATCAGCCCGCCGCTGACGACCGCACCGGCGATCGTGCCCAGCACGGCGGGCCGCAGCGCCGTGCGGGTCTCCGCCGCCGAGGTGTGCAGGACGGTGAGGGTCGCCAGGAGCACCCAGAAGCCGTGGGTGAGCTGGAACACCCCGGCGGCCACCCGGGCGACGGCCAGTGCCACGGCCAGCCGCAGCGAGCTGTGCAGGTGCACCGATCGGGGCGCCAGGTGCGAGCGGAACTGCCGCCAATACAGCGTCCATGGACCGTGGCGCGCGTACTCGAACAGCCCCGAGTAGACGTCCTCGCCGTCGAGCCGCGACCCGTTGGCCACCCGGACGCCGACGGCGAGGACCCGCACCTGGTCGGCGAGGGCCAGCGCGGTCGCGTCCCGGCACAACCGGGGCACATCCGGCGCGTCGCGGTCGTCACCCTCTCCGACGGGGTACGCCCTCTCGGCCCGCCCGATCGCGGCGTCCAGGTCGCCGAGGTCGATCGGCTGCGCACCCGGCGCCAGGCTCCGGCCCGCAGCGCGGATCGTCTCGGCACACGAGGTGAGCAGCCGCGCCGCAGCCAGGTCCGGGATCGGCTCCGGAGGCGCGTCCGCCGCCAACCGGTCCGCCTCGGCGAGCACCTCCCGCAACGCCGCCGCGCAGATTCGCAGCGCCCGGTCCCGAGCGCCCGCCGCGGTGGGTGCCCACGCCGTGGGGTTGAGGCCCAACGCGAGGCCGGCCACCGTGTCGTACGCCCGCTCGCGCCGTGTGTCCCGGCCGCCGTGACCGCCCCGCGGATCGGTCAGCATGGTGGCGGTGGCGTCAAGGAACGCCGCGACGCCACCCGTAGCCTCGGTGAGGCGCTGCCGGTAGGTGACCGGCACCGGATCGGGCCAGAGGAACACCTCGGCCACCGCGAGCAGCACGACGGCGAGGGTGACCCCCGCCAGCCGCTCCGGCAGGGTGTTCGGCTGGTACGGCGGGAAGGACGCCAGGATGTAGAAGAGCTGGAACGCGCTGGCCAGCCCCACCAGGCGCGGGTTGCCGACCCCGGCGAACGCCACGACGAACCCGATGACCAGCATTCCGCCGGCGGCCGTCCAGGTGCTCCACGCCAGCAGCGAGCCCACGGCGATCAGCGCCCAGACCGCCGGCAGCGACGTGACGAGGATCCGCGCCCGCTGCGGCGCCGGACCGGGCAGCTGCGCGAACGATCCGGCGGCGACCACGCCGAACAGACCGTACGTGGCGAGCATCGGGCTGCCCGCGCCGTAGCGGCAGGCGTAGAAGACGGCGGACGCGACGAGGGTCAGCCGTGCCGCACGCCGCAAAACGGCATCTCCCGGGTCACGGCTGCGAAGCCGGCCCAGGAGGCTGGTTCCGAGCACGCCTGGTCCCCCGGGTTCGTCGCAGCACCCTCCCCGGCCCACCATTCTTCACCGAGGCTCCCGGTGGGCGGCGGGTTTCGCGGCGAATGGCCCGCGTCAGCGCTCAGCTCGCCCGCCACTTCTGGTTGGCCTGCCCGTTGCACTGCCAGAGCTGCAGGCGGGCGCCGTTGTCGGGGTTCTCGTCGAGCACGTCGACGCACCTGTCCGCCTTGATGTTCACCAGGTCGTAGGCCTTGTTGAGGGTGAACTTCTGGGACCCCACACCGCTGCAGTCGGCCAGTTGGACAGCGGCCCCGTTCTCCGTGGAGTGGCCGGCGACGTCCAGGCACTTGCCCATGGAGCGGACCGTGCGGCGGTGACGAACTCGGGCACGATCCTCGGGCGTGGCGCGTCACCGGCGGCGTTAGTCCGGGCTACCGGCCCGTCGTCGGTGGTGCTCACCAGGGCGGTTGGATCCTGCGGAGCGGCGGCCTGGCGCAGGAGCTGGTCCGCCTCCTCGGCGCTGATCCGCTGATCCGGCTCCCGACGCAGCAGCGCCGAGCGACCAGAGGTCGGCGGCGGGGCCGACGTCGCCGTCGGTGGCCCGCTCCGGTGCGAGGTACGCCGGCGAGCCGAGCACCATGCCGGTCTGCGTCATGCGCGGGTCGCCGGGGAGGGTGGCCAGACCGAAGTCGGTCAGCACCACCCGGCCGTCGTCGGCGAGCAGCACATTGGCCGGCTTGACGTCGCGGTGCAGCACGCCGGCCTGGTGCGCGGCCCGCAGCGCGCCCAGCACACCCAGTCCGATCCGCGCGGCGCGGGCCACCGGCATCGGACCCTCGGCTTCGAGCACCTCGTGCAGGGAACGGGACGGGACGAGCTCCATCACGATCCACGGGTCGTCGTCCGAGTGCAGCACGTCGAAGACGCGTACCACGTTGACATGGCCCAGGCGGGCAACAGCCCGCGCCTCGCGCATGGACCGTTCGCGCATCTCCCGGCGCTCGTCGTCACGCAGGCCCGGCGGTGCCACCAACTCCTTGATGGCCACGTCCCGCTGGAGCATCTCGTCGCGGGCCTGCCACACGCGGCCCATTCCGCCCTGTCCGAGCGGACGTACCAGCCGGTAGCGATTGGCAATCAACTGTCGAGGGGTGTCGGGCACGACAGGAAGGTACCCGGCGATCATTACGCGCCCAATTCTTCCCGACAGGTGGAAAGCGACAGTTGGATATGTCACAAGGAACTGTTGGTGGCCGGCGCCAGACCATTCCGGCACAACTCCACTATTGACCCGCCCACTGTCGCCCAACGCGATGTTACCAATGCGTATATCGGCAATGTGCTATGAATATCGAATGAACTCGAAGTCCGTCGAGACCCGTACGGCATGGGCCCGGCCGGGCCTGGGGTGGGCCCTCCTGTGCCTTGTGGTGGTGACGCTGGCTGCCTGTACGTCCCCGAGCGACTCCAACCGGTCTGCCGCGCCGCCTGTCGATGACGCGACTGGAGTGTCGGCCGGAAGCGGTGGCGAGACGCCGTGCACGACATCGGTAGACGCGATGCCCGCACCTCCGGAGGGTTATCGGCTCGTGGGCGAAAATGCAGCCGTGCCTGGCAGGTCCGTGCTGCGGGCAGAAGAATCGGGCGAGGCCGATCCAGCGGCTCGCCTATTCGCCAAGTGGGGACTGGTCGTCCGCGCCGGCACTGTCGTCGACCTTCAGGTCGCGCCCGGATGGGAAGACGACGCCCGGATCGGATGGAGTGCTCCGGACGGGCCAGCGGCGACCGCCCGGGTGCACGCCTGCGCGCCGACCGGAGGCCAACCTCAATGGATGGCCTTCGTCGGCGGCACGTGGGTTGCGCGAGCCATCTGCCTACCGCTCATCATCCGGTCGAATGGACGGCAGGACCGAGTCGACCTCGGTATCGGCCGTCCCTGCGACGAAACAACCACGCCGTAGCCCCGGGCTGTCTCGCACCATCGACGAATGCCACAGCGGGAACGGCCGGTGGTGGTCGCGGTAGGCGGACGCCATTCGGCGCATCCTGACAGGATGTTTCGGTGCGCTTCGCCCCTCACCTCGTGGCGTCCTTCCAGATGCCGTCGAACGCCCCTCGCGTACCCGGTATGGCCGGCACCGCTGACACTCCCGCCGTCCAGCGGTGGCCGCATCGCCGGCTCATCGTGATTCGCCGGGACGACGAGCTGTCGGCATACGACCTCGACCGGCTGCTCGCCGGTGACGACACTCCCGCCGCGCGGTTCCGGGCGCCGTGGCCGCGTGGGGCAGGCGGGATCGATGCGGTGAGCCCCACCCTCGACCTGGCGGTCTTCAGCGGCCAGCACGCGCTGCACGCGGTCGACCAGACCGGCGCTCTGCGCTGGAGCGTGCGGCACGCGTGCTGGGGCTCCCCCTGCTCGTCGCTCCACGAGTCCTACGAGGAGTACGCGGGCACCGACGAGCACCGCTATCCCGATCGGGGCTCGTGCTCGATCAGCGCGGACGGCTCGACGGTGTGGGCGCACGTACGCACGCCTCTGCCGGATGACGCCGAGCCGGAGTACGACGAGGAGTGGCTCGTGATCGACGCCATCGACGGTCGCATCCTGGGACGGGCCTCGACCGGCACCGCAGCCGCCGGCTCCCACCACGTTCCCCACCCCAACCCCGGCCAGATGGGCCTCAGCATCGGCGAGGGCCAGGACGGTGTCCCGCTGCGGTGGGGCCGGTGGGACGGCGTCCGCCTCACCGTCACCTCGATCGGGGATGACGACCGTTCCCTCATCGACGTCAGCCCGTCCGGAGAGCTGTTGCTCACGGTCGCCCACCATCAGGGAGACCTGGCGGTCCACCGGCTTTCCGACGGGGCGGTACTGCACGAGGTCGCCGCCGACCAGCTTCTGCCGCACCCGCCGTCGGACACGGCGGAGGAGCCCTACTGGGACTACCAGTGCGGCTTCGTCGACGAGCACACGGTGATCGCGAGCGCCGACGAGAACGACGAGGAGTACGGTCGCCCGCGGCATTGGCTCATCGACGCGGCGCAGGGTGAGGTGCTCGGTCGGGTCGAGTACCCGATGCCCATTTCGGAGAGCCCAATGGCGCTCGGCGACGGCACCTGGCTCACCTGCGGCGAGGACCCGTTCCAGCTCCTGCTGTGGAGTCTTCCCTCGGTGGATCGCGTCTCGTCCACCGCGACCAGCCCCTCAGCCGCTGTGGAGTGACCGCTTCGTTGTGAACTCTCGGCGCGCCGGTCGGGGCGGGCTTGATACGAGGTCAGACGGGCCGCTGATGCGCTTCTCAGCTCGGTTCGGCTGGCACGGTTGCTGTACTTCGCTGCTGTACTGCTGGCGTCAGGCGAGGCGTTGGATGCGGACCTTCGGGCGCTCGTTCCTCAGGTGGCCGTGCATGTGCTGGCGTACCTGCTCGTCCCAGACCTCCTGGTCGTAGGCCGGATCTGGCGGGATCCACCTGTGGGAGCCGTCGCTGATATGGAACTTCTCGTCACCCGGCCGCAGGATGCTCATCGGGTCCAGCCGAGGAATCGGTGGTGCAGGTGGCCGGCGGGAACGTGGGACAGGTCCTGGGCGGCGTCGACGAGATGGGCGGCCAGGTAGAGGGCAAGTGACACCGGGGCACGGTGATACTCGGCCAGCAGCTCGCGCCGACGGGTCTGACAGGGCCAGTCGGCACCGCAGCCGCCGTGCCAACCGAGGAGAACCACGTGCCGCCGCGTTACCGCTACGAGCAGACCCAAATGCTGACGTGGGTCAAGGGTGGCTAGGGCCCGGCAGGCATACCGCATGCGATAGGGCCGCCACCCCGCCAAGCGATGAACAAACTAGGTCCGGCTACACCGAACCAGGAGCCTACGGTCGCGGCGAGTGGATCAGGGTCGAGTGCCTGCCGATGAACTGAGGTCGGTGCGTTTCGTCAACGGTACGGGTACAAACTGAAAAACTTGAGAGTCCACGTGGCTTCGTTATCCCATGCTTGGCTCACTCGTCCGCGCTGGCGTTGCGTCACCACCTCGCGCGCGGGAAGGAGATAGCTATGCAATAAATGTTGCTGGTGTTGCTCTCGTGGATTTCACTCGGTGCTGGCGTTGTCAGCTCAGCCTTGATCGTCGTAGACACCCGCCTTCGCGGGTACCGCCAGCCGATCAAGAGCGAGGAGTTCGTCTGGCCCGTAACCGGGCTCTACCTCGGCCCAGCCGCCATCGCGGCGTACCGGCGTTGGGTCAGGCCCCATTCCCGCAGGTGGCAGCAGCGAAACGGCAGGCCGCCAAGAAGACCACGCCAAATAGTCATCCTAACCGGGGTTTGTCAGTGCGGCGCCCACTGCGCTCTCGGCGTCGTCCTCGGTGAGGTGGTCGTCTTTGCAGGTGGCATCAGCTTAGCGGGCGACACGTTGTGGGCCTCTTACATCAGCGATTATCTAGGGGCGATCGCCGTAGGGGTGACGTTCCGATACTTCACCTCGGTTCGCAGGGGCCGGCTAAGGATGTGGGATGCATTAGTGACCGTCGCCAAGGCTGACCTGCTCGCCGTGACCGCCTTCGAGATAGCTCTGTTTGCCTGGTTGGCGTTCTCGCACCATGTCATTGCCCCGGAGCCCCCATTGAACCCGACCACCCCGGCCTTCTGGTTCGTCATCCAGATCGGGCTGGCCAGTGGCTTCATCGCCGCATGGCCAGCAACCTCTTGGCTGGTCCGTCGTGGAATCAAAGTAATGCCATGGCCCGGGCCCGACGTAGATAAGAGGGCGCGCAAATAGGTCAGCGGGGATGAGTCGTGGAGGAGGCGGGCACAGACATCAGTGATCATGAAGGTTCCTACGCCTAGTGATCACTGGAACGCCTGTGCCCGCTGTCCCATCATGGCTGAGCGACCCCTTGTGGGACCAGTTCGCCGCGCTGCTGCCACCCCGTCCCGCTACCGATCCCACCCATCCGCTGGGCTGTCACCGCCGGCGTATCGCCGACCGGATCGTGTTCGACAGGTTGCTGCAGGTGCTGCGGTTCGGCTGCTCCTACCAGGGCATCGCCGACTGCTACTGGACGACCTCGCCGTCGATGGATGCATCACCAAGGCGCCCGGCGGTGGAGAGGTCGCCGGCCGTTCACCGGTCGACCGCAGCAAGCAAGGCATGAAACGGTCGGTCATGGTCGAGGCCCGCGGCATCCCACTGGGCCGCGTCCTGGCCGGCGCCCACCGCCACGACTCCCCGCTGCTGGAATCCACGCTGGACCGGCTCGACGACCTCGGCCCGCTGCCCGGCACCATCACCGTGCACCTGGATGCCGGGTACGACTCCCGGAAGACCCGCGACCTGCTCACCGCACGCAGGCTAGTTTCGAGCCTGGCTTGCGGCGGTCGACCGGGCTCGGGCCGGTTTCGGGCCGCCCTTGAGCGCCCGGACGTGGGAGCCGTCGATCACCGGCCGGGACATGTCCAGCTGCCCGGCGGCCCGGAGTTTGCCCAGCAGCACTTCGTGCTGTTGCTGCCACACGCCGGCGTCGTTCCAGTCTCAACCTGCCCCAGCAGGTCATCCCCGACCCGAAGCCGAGTTCCTGGGGCAGGTGCTCGCACGGGATCGCCGTGTAGAGCACGAACAGGATCTCGCACAACACCTTGCGGTCATCCAGCGGCTTACGGCCGGGATAGCGACGCCGACGTGGTGCTCGAGGTGGCAGCAACGGCGCGATCTCTGCCCGCAGCTCGTCCGAGACGATCCACGGCGGCTGCTCACCCCTCCTCACGCCCGAGCACTCCAGTCGACCATCCATCAAGGACGAACGCCCCTAGATCATTCTGTTAGGAGTTCTTAGGCAATGCTGCTGCCAGACGCTGGCCCCCGGTGGGGAACCAGGCTGCCCGGCGGATCACCGTCGGTGGCACGACACAGGCTTGTCGCGTGGCTTTTATCCAACGACCGCCAAGAAGTCCGAGTAGAACAGGCCCAGGCCGACCGCCACGCAGACGCCGGCCACGATCCAAAACCGGACCACGATATTGACCTCGCTCCATCCGGCCAACTCGAAGTGGTGGTGCAACGGCACCATCCGGAAGACACGTCTACCGGTGGTCCGGAACGAGACGATCTGGATCACCCAGGTCGTCGTGATGATGACGAAGAGCCCGCCGATCATGATCGAAAGCAGCGTGGTGCGGGTTGCCACCGCGAGCCCGCCGATCAGGGCGCCGAGCCCGAGCGAGCCCACGTCACCCATGAAGATCCGCGCCGGGGACGTGTTCCACCACAGAAAGCCCACGCAGGCGGCGGCCGCCGCCGCTGCGATTATGGCGATCTCCAGGGGATCCCGGACCTGGTAGCAGTATTCGTTCACGCGGGCGTACGCGTCGTCGGCGCACCAGTGCCGGTACTGCCAGAAGCCGATCAGCGCGTACGCGCCGAGCACCAGGATCGACGCGCCGGTGGCCAGGCCGTCGAGGCCGTCGGTGAGGTTCACGCCGTTCGACATCGCCATGATCACGAAAACGATGACCATGACCGCGCCGACCTTGCCGACGTTCAGCCAGCTGATGTCGCGGATGAGCGAGATGTGCTCGCTGGCCACGGTCTGGCCGTTGGTGCTGGCGACGTAGAGCGCGGCGATGCCGAACCCGCCGCCGACGATCGCCTGGCCGAGCAGCTTGCCTTTGGCGGACAGTCCGTCGGAGTTGCGCCGGCGCACCTTGAGGAAGTCGTCGAAGAAGCCAACCGCGCCGCAGAAGACGAACAGCCCGAGCAGCACCAGGGCCGTCATGGTCGGCCCCTCCTGCGCGATCTGCCGCTCGGGCAGGGTGGCCAGGGCGATATGCCCGGCGACGTAGGCGAAGACGGTCGCCACGATGAAGACGACGCCGCCCATCGTGGGCGTGCCCTTCTTGCCCTGGTTGCTGGCGAGCCCGATGGATCGGATCGGCTGGCCGGCCTTGAGCGCGGTGAAGACGCGAATCGCCACCGGCGTGCCGAACAGGGAGATGATGAACGCGACCGCGGCCGCGACGATGACCGCCCTCACGGGCGAACCCTCACGAGATCCGAATTTCTCACGGTGTCCCCACCGCGCAATGCGTGTCGGACAGGTCGGCATGATGCGAGCCGCCGGCCGCTTCCCGCGCAGCCCGCTCGACCTTCGCCCGGTACGCCTCGCGGGCCGCCGTGTCGATCTGCTCCTCGTACTCAGCCCTCACCCCGGTGCGGCCATCGAGTTGCTCACGCAGGATGTCGGCGTGTCCGGCATGCCGGGTGGTCTCCTGAAGGACGTGGACCATGATGTCGAACAGCTTTACGTCCGGCCGCGACCACCACGGCACGTGGCCGGACGCGTCGAGGGGAAGCGCTTGAATGGTCGCGTCCGCATGCCCCCAGGCACGCTGATAGAAGTCGATGATCTGTTCGCGGGTCTCGCCCGGGGTCACCCACAGGTCGCTGCCGTCCGCGTCCTGCCATCGCCCCAGCGCATCCGGCGACGGGCGGCCGAAGACCTCACCGAAATACCAGACCTCCAACGTCGCCATGTGCTTCACCAGGCCAAGGAGGTTGGTCCCCGTCGCTGTCAGGGGACGCCGGATGTCGTACTCGGACAGGCCGTCGAGCTTCCAGACCAGTGCCTCCCGGATCCCCTTGAGGCGGCCATGCAGGCAGTCCTTCGAGAAATCATCGATCATGGGGCACGAGCTTGCCATCCGACAGCGAGCGGAGCACTTCGGGGACCTCACAGCGCCGTGGTTCGTAACTCGTCGACACGAATCCGACGATCTGCAGTGCCAGGCCCGAGGTTCAACTTGTGTCCGAAAGTCACCCGCCGTGGCGAGTTCAACGCCGGGTTACCGCGCGAACGGAGATGCCGGCAGGTCGGGTCGCGGCGGGGCATCCCTCGTCACGTCAGTGAGGGTGATCTGCCACCTGACGAGTGTGGGTGCCGCCAGCCGGCCGACGCGCCAGGCGACAATGCCGACGGCGATGATGAGCGACACCGCCGCGGCAACCAGCAGCCACTGCCGCAGTAGCACTCGGCGGTCGAGGCGACGAAGGGGTTGCAGGTTTTCCGAAGGGGGCGCCCACGATGGGGGGCCATTCATAGCCACGACAGCACTTCCTGGGCGACGGTGGCGGCTGACTCGACGATCGCCGTGTCGGCGACGGCGGTCGCCTCGTATTCGACAAGCACTCCGTAGGTGCCGAAGCACGTCGAGAGGTTGATGCGTCGGCCAGTTTCGCGGTCACCCGCGATGAAGTAGACGGCGCGGTCGCCGAGCGCAACGGGATGATTCGTGTTGTTGATGACCATCAGCAACCCATCACGGTCCAGGCAACGCGGGCCGCGGCCCTCGTGCCGCCCGTAACGTCCTAGTGACACCCACAGGGAGGCGCGGGCGCCCTCCTTCGTGGACGCGCTCTTGACCAGGCAGTAGTTCGAGCGCATGCCTGGCCCGTTCTGCTCGCCGGCCTGCAGGGCGTCGTGCGCAGGGACGAGGAGGTCGAACACCTCCGCCCGGATGAGCGGGCAGACTGCGGGAGGTGCAGGCGGGTCTACCGTCGCCTTCCGCCAGCCCTGCCACCCGCCGGCGGCCGCTGAGAGCAGGACACAGACGGCCAGAGCCACGACGCGTATCCAACGGCCCCGTCTCACACCACCAGTGTGACCGGACGTAGCAGATGGACCATCGGCTGACCAGCGGTATTCCGAGCGCCTCGACCTTCTGTCGCCCGACGGCGAGCCCGTCAACGACATTACGGCGACCCGCCCTCCGGGGAGCGGGCCGAGTGGTTCGCGGCGACCATGATCGGGTGATGAAAAGTAGGCCAGGAGAGGCCTGAGAACCTACTTTCATCACCCGATCAAGAGAGAACGCGCCACCAAGGCTTCCAGGGAGAACGGGAACGGCGTGCGTTCGGCTAGCGCGACCGCTCAGGCCGGTGCGCCGACCGGTGCGGCCGCCTGTTCATCGGAACGCGCCGCCGACCCGTCCTCGTCGTCGTGCTCGTCGAGCATGGTCGCCTCGTCGAACGGGTCGTCGCCGCGCAGCACGCCGGTCGCCCGGTCCCGGTCGAACTCCCCGGTCCAGGTCCCCACCAGCACGGTCGCGACGGCGTTGCCGGCGAAGTTCGTCAACGCCCGCGCCTCCGACATGAACCGGTCGATGCCCACGATCAGCCCAACCCCGTCGACGAGGTCCGGCCGGTGCGACTGAAGCCCACCAGCGAGGGTCGCCAGCCCCGCGCCGGTGACCCCCGCCGCGCCCTTCGACGCGATGATCATGAACAGCAGCAGCGAGATCTGCTCGCCGATCGACAGCGGCTTGCCCATGGCGTCGGCGATGAACAACGAGGCCATGGTCAGGTAGATCGCCGTGCCGTCCAGGTTGAACGAGTACCCGGTCGGCACCGTGATGCCCACGACCGGCTTGCTCACCCCGAAGTGCTCCATCTTGGCGATCAGCCGCGGCAGCGCCGACTCCGACGACGAGGTCGACAGGATCAGCAGGAACTCCCGGCCGAGGTAGCGCAGCAGCGAGAAGATCGAGATCCGGGCCACGAACCACAGCAGCGCGCCGAGGACGACCAGCACGAAGATGAGGCAGGTCGCGTAGAAGCCGACCATGATCTGCGCGAGGCTCTTGAGCGCGTCCACGCCCGTCGCGCCGACCACGGCGGCCATGGCACCGAACGCGCCGATCGGCGCCAGCCACATGATCATGGCGAGCACCTTGAAGACCACCCGCTGGATGACGCCGATCGCGCTCAGCACCGGCTCGCCGCGTCGGCCCATGGCCTGTACGGCGAAGCCGACCAGCAGAGCGACCAGCAGCGTCTGGAGCACCTCCCCTTCGGTGAGCGCGGAGAGCAGCGTGGTCGGGATGACCCCGAGCAGGAAGTCGGCCGTACCCCCGGCCTCGTCGCCCGCGGCCGCCTTGCCCGCACCGGCGAGGTCCTGGCCCAGGTCCAGGCCGGAGCCGGGGTGGATGAGGTTGCCAACCACCAGGCCGATGGCGAGCGCGACGGTCGACATGGTCAGGAAGTAGCCGAGGGCGAGTCCGCCGACCTTGCCGACCTTCGCGGCCTGCCGGACGGAGCCGACGCCCAGCACGATGGTGCAGAAGATGACCGGGCTGATCATCATCTTGATCAGGTTGACGAAGCCGGTGCCGATCGGCTTCAGTTCCTTGCCGAAATCAGGGGCGACCAGGCCGACCACGATGCCGGCCAGCACGGCGACGATGACGGCCAGGTACAGGTAACGGGTACGGTCCCGACGGACCGGCGGCGCCGGTGTGGTGGTGGATGCGGTGAAGTCCATCTCGACAATGTGAAGCGCGTCTCACCCGTTGACAGCCTTGCGGTCATTCTGTTCACCGCGGAAGCAACAGCGACACCAGCACGACGAGGAGGTGGTGGAGGTGGCCCGACGCCAGTGGAGCATCGCCGGGCAGCTGTTCGCCCTCCAGGCGGTGGTGGTGACGCTGCTCGTGCTGGCTGGCGCGGCGGGCGCCGTCTGGTTGGCCCGCAGCGACGCCCGGCAGGCGGCACAGGAGGAGGTGCTCGCGGTGGCGCAGACCGTGGCCCGCTCCCCCGACGTCCGCGCGGCCCTCGCGACCGCCGACCCGGCCAGCACCCTCCAGCCGTACGCCGAGTCGACCCGGCTCGCGACGGGCACCGACTTCGTGGTGGTGATGGCCCCGGACCGCACCCGCTTCTCGCACCCGACCCGCGAGCTGATCGGCCAGCCGTTCGTCGGGGAGATCGAGCCGGCTCTGGCCGGCCAACCGTTCACCGTCACCAACGTCGGCACGCTCGGCGAGTCGGTGCGCGCGGTGGTTCCGGTGTACGACGACCAGCGCCGCCTCGTCGGCCTGGTCTCGGTGGGCATCACCACCTCGGCGATCAACCGCAAGCTGCTCAACCAGTTGCCGGTGCTGCTGGGCGTCGCCGCGCCGGCGCTCGCCCTCGCCGCGACCGGCTCCTGGCTGCTCAGCCGCCGGCTGCGCAGGCAGACGCACGGCCTGGGGCCGGCCCAGATGACCCGGATGTACGAGTACTACGACGCGGTCCTGCACTCGGTGCGCGAGGGCCTCGTCGTGCTGACCACCGACCGCCGGGTGGCACTGATCAACGACGAGGGCCGCCGGCTGCTCGGCATCGGCGCGGACGCGCCGGTGATCGACCGGCCGGTGGCCGGGATCGACCTGCCGCCGGCGGTGGCCGAGCTGCTCGGCTCCGGGCGGGACGCCCTCGACGAGGCGGTCCTGGCCGGCGATCGGGTGCTGGTGGCCAACCAGCGGATCACCCGGTTCGAGGGCGCCGTGCTCGGCACGGTGCTGACCCTGCGCGACCAGACCGAGCTGCGGACCCTGGCCAGCGAGCTGGATTCGGTACGCGCGCTGACCGAGGCGTTGCAGGCGCAGACCCACGAGTCGGCCAACCGGCTGCACACCGTGCTGACCCTGGTGGAGCTGGGCCGCGCCGACGAGGCGGTCCGGCTCGGCACCCGGGACCTGGCCCTCGCCCAGCAGCTGACCGACCGGGTGGTCGGCGCGGTCACCGAACCGGCGCTGGCCGCGCTCCTGCTGGGCAAGTCTGCCCAGGCCTCCGAGCGCGGTGTGGATCTGGTGATCGAGCCGGACTGCCGGCTCGACGACAGCCCGCTGCCGACCAACGACCTGCTCACCGTCGTCGGCAACCTCATCGACAA
The DNA here is from genome assembly GCF_900091455.1 of Micromonospora coriariae. Lineage (NCBI taxonomy): Bacteria > Bacillati > Actinomycetota > Actinomycetes > Micromonosporales > Micromonosporaceae > Micromonospora > Micromonospora coriariae. The sequence continues at coordinate 485,222 of NZ_LT607412.1, forward strand.
CGCCCTCGAAGCGGTGGCCGGTACACCGGCGCCCCGCCGGGTGCGGGTCTTCGTCGGCACGGTCGACGACGAGCTGGTGGTGCGGGTCGCCGACAGCGGCCCCGGACTGGCCGCCGACCGGGTGGCGGAAGCGTTTCAGCGCGGCTGGTCCACCAAGAGCACCGGACGGGGCCTCGGCCTGGCGCTGATCGGTCAGGTGATCCACCGGCACGGTGGCCGATCCGAGGTGGGCCGCTCCGAGGACGGCGGCAGCCTGTTCACCGTCCGGCTGCCGGTCGGACTGCGCCGATGACCGACATCCGGGTGCTGGTCGTCGAGGACGAGCCGCTGCTGGCGGAGGCGCACACGGCGTACACCGAACGGGTTCCCGGTTTCGTGGTGGTCGGGGTCGCGCACACCGCGCGGGCGGCGATGGCGGCGCTGCGCGCCAACGACGGCGGCGACGTGGACCTCGTACTCCTGGATTTCCGGCTGCCCGACCTGCACGGCCTGGACGTCTGCCGGGCGCTGCGCGCGGCCGGCAGCAGCGTCGACGTGCTCGCGGTCACCTCGGCGCGGGACCTGGCGGTGGTGCGCACCGCGGTCTCCCTCGGCGTGACCCACTACCTGCTCAAGCCGTTCACCTTCGCCGCCTTCCGCGACAAGCTGGAACGCTACGCCGACTACCGCGCCCAGGCGCTCGCCGACGGTGAGGTGGCCGCCCAGCACGAGGTGGACCAGATGTTCGCCACCCTGCGCGGCACGACCGCGCACAGCCTGCCCAAGGGGCTCGACGCGCAGACCCTCAACCGGGTACGCGCCGCCCTCACCGACCCGACGCGCGCGGAGGCGGGGCTGTCGGCGACCGAGGTGAGCGCGCGGACCGGCATCTCCCGGGTGACCGCCCGCCGCTACCTGGAGTACCTGGTCACCGTGGACCGGGCCGCCCGCCACCCCCGCTACGGCACCCCCGGCCGGCCCGAAGTCGAGTACCGGCCTCGGTGAGCGCGCCGCAAAGTGGCTCGTCGTCAGGCGATCTGGCGGAGGTCGTCGCCGTAGTCGAAGATGATCCGCATACGGGCGCCAAGCGCTCGTGCATATCGACTCAGCGTCGCAACCTCGTTGGCCTCTAGATCACCATTCTCGATCTGGCTGACTCGGCCGGGCGTGACACCCATCAGCTCGGCCACCTGCCGCTGGGTCAGGCCCAACCGCTTCCGCTCTTCAGCAAGATGAAACGCGCTGATCCACGCCTCGGTGCGGGCGCGCTCCGCATCGAGTGCTTCATCGCCTCCCTCGTACAGCTCAGCCCGGATGTCTTCCCAGTCATGGAAGTCGCTCATCAGCCCTCCCTCCGTTTCCTCTCGAAGGCAAGCCAGCCCTCGTACGCGGTCTCAGCAACCGGAATCGCTTCCTCGTACCATCGATTCCAATCTCCTGCCTTGTTGCCGGCCACCAACAGCACGGCCTGCGACCACGGATCGAAGACGAACAGCACCCGAATGGCGACGTCGCGTCCAGACCTCGGTCGCAGTTCCTTGAGGTTGCTGATGCTCGATCCTCTGAGCGTGTCGACCAAGGGCCGCCCCAGGCCCGGACCGGTCTCCGCGAGCATGTCGATCGCCACATTGACCGACCGGTACGTCGCGGGGTCGGCCTGACGCAGGGATCGCAACCAGTCACGGACGTCCGTTGTCGTCCTGATCGCCCAGCGACGTGGCGGCTCATGAGACATGGAACAACTATAGCTTTGCCTATACACGGAGCGGTGCGCCCCTTTGCGGTGGCGGGCGGAAGATCCGTTGTTAGACTTTGCGGAGTTGGGTGTCAGCGGTTGACGAGGGAGACCAGACATGGCGGGTGACGACGACATCTCCGGGTGATACCGGACGTGTTCGGCCACCGGTTCGGCGCGCGTTCTGCGCAGCCGCCGTGGCCATGTCGTCGTTCCATCAGTCCCCGGTTCGTCGGGCGGCTTCGGCGCGCCCACCCCACCCTTGAGGTCACTCGCATGTCTGACGCTTTCATTGTCTGCTCGAACCTGTCCTTCTCCTGGCCGGACGACACCCCGGTCTTCTCGGAGCTGTCCTTCACCGTCCCCGGCGGCCGCACCGGCCTGGTCGCGCCCAACGGCGCCGGCAAGAGCACCCTGCTGCGGCTGATCGCCGGGGAGCTGCGGCCCAGCGGCGGCAGCGTCACCGTCGACGGGGTGCTCGGTTACCTCCCGCAGACCCTGCCGCTGGCCGGCGACCTGACCGTGGCCGAGGTGCTGGACGTCGCCGAGCGGATCGCGGCGCTGCACGCCATCGAGGCCGGCGACGCCAGCGAGGAGCACTTCGCGACGATCGGCGACGACTGGGACATCGAGGAGCGCACCCGCGCCGAGCTGGACCGCCTCGGCCTCGGTGACCTGGAACTCGAGCGGCGGTTGCACACCCTCAGCGGCGGCCAGGTGGTCTCCCTCGGCCTGGCGGCGCAGCTGCTCCGTCGCCCCGACGTGCTGCTGCTCGACGAACCGACAAACAACCTGGACCTGGAGGCCCGGCACAAGCTCTACGACGTGTTGTCCGAGTGGACCGGCTGCCTGCTGCTGGTCAGCCACGACCGGGAACTGCTGGACCGGATGGACCGCATCGCCGAGCTGGATCGCGGCGAGATCCGCTGGTACGGCGGCAACTTCACCGCGTACACCGAGGCGGTGCAGGCGGCGCGGGAGGTCGCCGAGAGCAACCTGCGCAACGCCGAGCAGGAGGTCAAGCGGGAGAAGCGGGAGATGCAGCAGGCCCGCGAGCGCGCCGACCGGCGAGCCAGTAACGCCTCGAAGAACCTGAAGAACGCCGGCCTGGCCCGGATCGTCGCCGGAGGGTTGAAGCGCAGTGCGCAGGAGTCGGCGGGCCGGGCGCAGGAGACGCACTCCAACCGGGTCGGTCAGGCCCAGGCCCGCCTCGACGAGGCCGGTCGGGCGGTACGCGACGAGGACCGGATCACCGTGGACCTGTCGGACACCACCGTCCCGGCCGGCCGAACGGTCTTCTCCGGCCAGGGGATGCGCGCTCGCTTCGACGACCGGGAGCTGTTCGGCGGCGACGGCGCCGACCTGGTGATCCGGGGTCCGGAGCGGATCGCGCTCACCGGGGCCAACGGCGTCGGCAAGTCGACCCTGCTGCGCCTCGTCAACGGTGATCTCGAACCGGCCGGCGGCGACATCAAACGGGCCGACGGCCGGATCGCGTACCTGTCGCAGCGGCTGGACCTGCTGGACCTCGACCGTACGGTGGCGGAGAACTTCGCCGCGTACGCGCCGAGCCTGCCGGACGCGCAGCGGATGAACCTGCTGGCCCGGTTCCTGTTCCGGGGCGCCCGGGTGCAGTTGCCGGTCGGGGTGCTCTCCGGCGGCGAGCGGCTGCGCGCCACCCTGGCCTGCGTGCTCTGCGCCGAACCGGCGCCACAACTGCTGCTGCTCGACGAGCCGACCAACAACCTGGACCTGGTCAGCGTCGCCCAGTTGGAGAGCGCGCTGAGCGCGTACCAGGGAGCGTTCGTGGTGGTCAGCCACGACGAGCGGTTCCTCGCCGAGATCGGCGTGCAGCGCTGGCTGCGGCTGGCCGACGGCCAGCTGCGGGAGATCGCGGCCCCCGACCGGGGCTGAGCCCGGCGGCGTCCTGCGGCCCGGTCAGCTCACGTTGGCCGGGCCGAGGACGCTCTTCAGGTCACCCATCAGCGCGGTGGTCGCCGCCACCCGGAACGGACCCAGCCGCAGGGTGGTGGTCCGGCCCCCGTTGAGCAGCTTGACGTGCACCTCGGTGTCGCCGGGGTGCAGCACCAGGGTCTCCTTGAGCCGTTCCACCAGCGGCGGTGTGCACCGGTGCACCGGGATGGTGAGGGTGACCGGCTTGTTGGTGGCGCTGGTGCTGACGTCCGGCATGGACATGTCCATCGCCATGATCCGGGGGGTGTCGTCGCGGCGGTCCACCCGCCCCTTGACCACCACGATGGCGTCCTCGGCGATGTACTGCCCGATCACCTCGTAGGTGTTGGGGAAGAACAGCGTCTCCACCCCGCCGGCCAGGTCCTCCAGGGTCGCCGAGGCCCAGGCCCGCCCCTGCTTGGTGACCCGGCGCTGCACCCCGGAGAGGATGCCGGCGAGGGTGACCACCGCGCCGTCGGGCACCGCGCCGTCCTCGGCGAGCGCGGCGATGGTGGTGTCGGCCGCCGCGCCGAGGACGTGCTCCAGGCCGAACAGCGGGTGGTCCGAGACGTACAGGCCGAGCATCTCGCGCTCGAAGGCCAGCTTGTCCCGCTTCTCCCACTCGCTGTCGCCGATGGTCGGCATCACCGTCGTGCTGCCGGTGTCGGCGTCACCGAAGCCCGCGCCGAACAGGTCGTACTGGCCGACCGCCTCCTTGCGCTTGACGTCGGCGTACGCGTCGATGGCGTCGGCGTGCACCGCGAGCAGGCCCTTGCGCGGGTGCCCGAGCGAGTCGAAGGCGCCCGCCTTGATCAGCGATTCGATCGTCTTCTTGTTGCAGACCACCGCGTCCACCTTGGACAGGAAGTCGTAGAAGTCGGTGTAGTCGCCCTTCTCCGCCCGGCACCGCATGATCGAGGCGACCACGTTCGCGCCGACGTTGCGCACCGCGGCCAGGCCGAAGCGAATGTCCGTGCCGACCGGGGTGAACGGCCCGGCCGAGGTGTTCACGTCCGGCGGCAGCACCTGGATGCGCATCCGGCGACACTCGGACAGATAGAGGGCCATCTTGTCCTTGTCGTCGCCGACGCTGGTCAGCAGTCCCGCCATGTACTCCGCGGGGTAGTGCGCCTTGAGGTACGCGGTCCAGTAGGAGACCAGGCCGTACGCGGCCGAGTGCGCCTTGTTGAAGGCGTATCCGGCGAACGGCACCAGGACGTCCCAGACCGCCTGGATCGCCTCGTCGGAGTAGCCGCGCTCGCGGCAGCCGTCCCGGAACGGGATGAACTCCTTGTCGAGGATCTCCTTCTTCTTCTTGCCCATCGCCCGGCGCAGCAGGTCCGCCTGGCCGAGGGTGTAACCGGCGAGGATCTGCGCCGCGCGCTGCACCTGCTCCTGGTAGACGATCAGGCCGTGGGTGGGCGCCAGGATCTCCCGCAGCGGCTCCTCCAGCTCCGGGTGGATCGGCGTGATCTCCTGGAGGCCGTTCTTGCGCAGCGCGTAGTTGGTGTGCGAGTCGACGCCCATCGGGCCGGGCCGGTACAGGGCCAGGACGGCGGAGATGTCCTCGAAGTTGTCCGGCTTCATCAACCGCAGCAGCGAGCGCATCGGGCCACCGTCGAGCTGGAACACGCCGAGCGTGTCACCGCGGGCCAGCAGCTCGTAGGCGGCCGGGTCGTCCAGCGGCAGGGCCAGCAGGTCGAGCTTCTTGCCGTGGTTGAGCTCGATGTTCTTGACCGCGTCGTCGATGATCGTCAGGTTGCGCAGGCCGAGGAAGTCCATCTTCAGCAGCCCGAGCGACTCGCAGGTCGGGTAGTCGAACTGCGTGATGATCGCCCCGTCGGCGTCGCGGCGCATCAACGGGATGTGCTCGATGATCGGCTCGGCGGACATGATGACGCCGGCGGCGTGCACACCGGTCTGCCGGATCAGCCCCTCGATGCCCTTGGCCGTGTCGATCACCTTGCGCACGTCCGGGTCGGACTCGTACAGGCCCCGGATCTCGCCGGCCTCGGCGTAGCGGGGGTGCTTCGCGTCGAAGATGCCGGTGAGCGGAATGTCCTTGCCCATCACGGCCGGCGGCATGGCCTTGGTGATCCGGTCGCCGACCGCGTACGGGAAACCGAGCACCCGCGCCGAGTCCTTGATCGCGGCCTTCGCCTTGATCGTGCCGAAGGTGGCGATCTGGGCGACCTTGTCCTCGCCCCACTTGTCGGTGACGTACTTGATCACTTCACCGCGCCGGCGCTCGTCGAAGTCGATGTCGACATCGGGCATCGAGACCCGCTCGGGGTTGAGGAACCGCTCGAAGATCAGGCCGTGCTGGATCGGGTCCAGGTCGGTGATGCCCAGGGCGTACGCGACGAGGGAGCCGGCGGCCGACCCTCGGCCCGGGCCCACCGCGATGCCCTGGTTCTTCGCCCACTGGATGAAGTCGGCGACCACGAGGAAGTAGGACGGGAAGCCCATCTGGTTGATGACGCCCAACTCGTACTCGGCCTGGACGACGTGCCCCTCCGGGATCCCGTTCGGGTAGCGGCGGGCCAGGCCGGCGAAGGTCTCCTTACGGAACCAGGACTCCTCGGTCTCCCCCTCCGGAACCGGGAAGCGCGGCATCAGGTTGTGGAACTCGAACATCCCGGTCGGGTCGACCTTCTCGGCGACCAGCAGGGTGTTGCGGCAGCCCTGCTGCCACAGCTCGGACGAGTCGACCGCGCGCATCTGGTCGGCGCTCTTGATGAAGTAGCCGCCGCCCTCGAACCGGAACCGGTTCGGGTCGTCGATGTTGCTGCCGGTCTGCACGCACAGCAGCACGTCGTGCGCGGTGGCCTGCGCCTCGTGCGTGTAGTGCGAGTCGTTTGTGACCACCGGCGGGATGTCGAGCTTGCGGGCGATCTCGGTGAGGCCCTCACGGACCCGGCCCTCGATGGCGAGGCCGTGGTCCATGATTTCCAGGAAGTAGTTGTCCTTACCGAAGATGTCCTGGTAGCTGGCGGCGACCTTGAGCGCCTCGTCGAACTGGCCCAGCCGCAGCCGGGTCTGCACCGCGCCGGAGGGGCAGCCGGTGGTGGCCATGATGCCCTCGGCGTGCTCGGCGATCAGCTCCATGTCCATCCGGGGCCACTTGACGTAGTGCCCCTCCATGGAGGCGCGCGAGTTGAGGGTGAAGAGGTTCTTCAGGCCCTGCGCGTTCTTCGCCCACATGGTCTTGTGGGTGATCGCGCCGTTACCGGAGATGTCGTCGCTCTTCTGTTCCGGCCGACCCCACTTGACCCGCGCCTTGTGATAGCGCGACTCGGGCGCCACGTACGCCTCGACGCCCAGGATCGGGGTGATCCCGGCGGCCATCGCCTGGTTGTAGAAGTCGTTCGCGCCGTGCATGTTGCCGTGGTCGGTGATCGCCACCGCCGGCATGCCCAGCCGGTTGGCCTCGGCGAACAGGTCCTTGAGCCGGGCCGCCCCGTCGAGCATCGAGTACTCGGTGTGCACGTGCAGATGCGCGAACGAATCGGCCATGCGTGGCGCCCCCCGGCGATGTGGATCTTGTTGGTCGGAGCCGACCGGGACCTACCCTACCGAGGTGATCTCGGCGGCTCCACCGTCCGCGCCGAGGGTGGCCCTCGTCTCCCCCACAGCTAGTCTCTGACGATGGCGAGGTACTACGACGTGCACCCGGAGAACCCGCAACCCCGGATCATCGGTCAGGTCGCCGACCTGATCCGCGGCGGTGGGCTGGTCGCCTACCCGACGGATTCCTGCTACGCGCTCGGCATCCAACTGGGCAACCAGGACGGGCTGGACCGGATCCGCCAGATCCGTCACCTCGACGATCGGCACCACTTCACGCTCGTCTGCCGGGACTTCGCGCAGCTGGGCCAGTTCGTCCAGATCAGCAACTCGGTCTTCCGTCTGGTGAAGGCGTCCACCCCGGGTAGCTACACCTTCATCCTGCCGGCCACCCGTGAGGTGCCCCGCCGGATGCTGCACCCCAGGAAACGCACCGTCGGTGTCCGCGTACCCCGGCACACCGTGACCCAGGCGCTGCTGGCCGAGCTGGGCGAGCCGCTGGTGTCGAGCACCCTGGCCCTGCCCGGCGACGACGAGCCGATGACCCAGGGGTGGGAGATCAAGGAACGTCTCGACCACCAGCTCGACGCGGTCGTCGGCGCCGGCGACTGCGGCAAGGAACCGACGACGGTGGTCGACCTGTCCGGCTCCGAGCCGGAGATCCTGCGCCGGGGCGCGGGAGACGTGTCCCGCTTCGAGTAGGCGCGCCGGCCCGGTCCGCGCACCCGCCCCAACCAACCCGCTCCTACCGCCGTTCGGCGCCGGGTGGCTGTCGCGCGCCCACTGGACCAGCCGACCGAGAGATCCCCGCAAGCCGCCAAGCTGGCGCATTGTTATTGGTCTAGACAACACTGTGTGGCACACAGTATGGTGTGACACATGGTTAGCGAGGACGTTCTACGGACGCACCTACAGGAGCTGCGTCGAGGCACCGTCGTGGTAGCCAGCCTGGTCGCGCTGCGCCGACCGGACTACGGCTACGCACTGCTGCAACGGCTCACCGACCACGGCTTCCCGGTGGACGCCAACACGCTCTACCCGCTGCTGCGCCGGCTGGAGGACCAGGGCCTGCTGACCAGCGAGTGGAACACCGAGGAGAGCCGGCCGCGCAAGTTCTACCGGACCAGCGACGAGGGCGAGTCGATGCTGGACCGTCTCCTCGACGACCTCGCCGCCGTGCAGACCTCCATCACCGGGCTGATCCAAGGAGTGGACCGATGAACACCCTGACCGACCGCTACCTCGCCGCCACCCTGCGCTCGGTGCCCACCCAGCGCCGCAACGAGATCGCCAACGAGCTGCGCGCCTCGATCGAGGACATGATCGAGGACCGGGCCGGCGGCGGCCAGGACACCACCACCGCCGAGCGGGAGGTGCTCACCGAGCTGGGCAACCCCGACCTCCTGGCCGCGCAGTACGCCGACCGCCGGTTGCAGCTCATCGGCCCGACGTACTACCTGGTCTGGCTACGGCTGCTGAAACTGCTGCTCAGCTTCATCCCGGCGCTCGTCGGCACGATCGTCGCCATCGTCGACGTGGCGGAGGGCAAGGGCTTCGGGGCCATCGGCACCGGCATCGTCGTCGCCCTCCACGTGACCGTTCATATCGCCTTCTGGCTCACCCTGACCTTCGCCCTCATCGAGCGCTCCCAGCCGACCATGGACCTGCCCGGCTGGACCGTCGACCAGCTGCCCGACGTTCCCGTGCACAAGGACGTCTCCCTCGTCGACACCATCGCGTCGGTGGCCATGCTGGTGCTCACCATCGGCTACCTGCCGTTCCAGCACTACCAGTCCTGGGTGCACGGCAACGACGGCGACAACATTCCGATCCTCGACCCGGCCCTGTGGTCGTTCTGGCTGCCGGCGCTGATCGTGGTACTGGTCGCTACCGTGATCTTCGAGATCGTCAAGTACCGGATCGGGCGCTGGAACTGGGCCCTGTTCGGCACCAAGGCGCTGCTCAACCTGGCGTTCACGGTGCCGGTGCTGTGGTTGGCGCTCTCCGACCGGCTGCTCAACCCGGCCCTGGCCGAGCGCCTGAGCTGGCTGGCGGAGACGGACAACCGGAACACCCTGGGCGCTTTCATCGCCGTGGGCGTGGCCGTGGTCCTGATCTGGGACCTCATCGACACCGCCATCAAGACCCGCCGTCAGACGGCATGAGCAGCAGCCGACCAGGCGGCCCGGTGCGGACCCCGCGCCGGGCCGCCGCCCGTCCGCCGTACCACGGCTCGGCGGTACGGCGCGGGGAGCGGCCGTGGCGGCCGGCCTGGCCGGCGTGGCATCGTTCCGGGATGACCGTGGCACAGCGTGACGAATGGCGTCGCCCGGGCCCGACACCGGAGCAGCGCCGAATCGATCTCTGGCTCGGGCTGGCGGTGACCCTGCTGGCGCTGGTCAGCCTCACTCTGACCCGCAGCGCCGGGGCGTTCCTGCTGGGCCCGCCGCCCTCCTGGCCGGAGCAGCTGCTCTGGACCGTCGCGGTGACCCTGCCGCTGATCTGGCGACGGCGTAGGCCGGCCGCGACTCTGCTGGTCGTCGCGGTGGCGTTCATCGCCGCGCAGGCACGATCGGCCCCGGAGACCCAGTTCTCCTCCTGGGCACTGTTCTGCGCCCTCTACACCCTCGGCGCCTGGGGGCAGGACCATCAACTGGCCCGCCGGCTGCGGATCGGCGTGATCGCCACGATGTTCGCCTGGCTGGGGATCTACTACGCGGTGACCATCGACCACATCCCGCCCGATGCCTTCGCCGACGCGGTCGGTCCGGTGCCACCGGTACTCGCCGCGATGGTCACCGGCGCACTGGTCAACGTGCTGGTCTTCGGATTCGCGTACTTCTTCGGCGAGACCGCCTGGGTGGCCGCGCGGCGCGAGCATGAGCTGCGCGCCCAGGCCGAGGACCTGCGCCGGTCGCAGGCCGAGTCCCGGGAGCGGGCGGTGCTCGGCGAACGGGTCCGGATCGCCCGGGAACTACACGACGTGGTCGCCCACCACGTGTCGGTGATGGGGGTACAGGCGTCCGCCTGCCGCCGGGTGTTCGACCGCGACCCGGGCAAGGCCCGCACGGCGCTGGCCGCCATCGAGCAGAGCGCCCGCACCGCCGTGGACGAGCTGCGCCGAATGCTCGGCGTGCTGCGGACCTCTGCCGGCGCCGACGCCGAGCCGCCGGCGGCCGGCGGCGTCGAACGGATCGGTGAGCTGGTCGAGCGGGCCCGGGCCGCGGGACTGACGGCCACCCTCGGGGTGTACGGCAGCCCGGTTGCGCTGCCCGAATCGGTCTCCCAGGCGGCCTACCGGGTGACGCAGGAAGCGGTGACGAACACGCTGAAGCACGCCGGAGCGGACCTGCTGGACGTGCGGGTCCGGTACCTGGCCCGGGAGATGGAGGTCGACGTGACCGACGACGGACGGGCGGGCGGCACGGCCAACGCCCTGGGGCTGGGTCTGATCGGGATGCGCGAACGGGTCACCGCGCACGACGGCGACCTGGAGGCTGGGCCGCGAGCCGGCGGTGGCTGGCGGGTACGCGCCCGCTTCCCGCTGGCGGCGTCGGCGGACCCACCGGTCGGCACGCAGCGCGAGCCGAGCGAAGGGCACCAGCTGGCAGCCAGCGCGGAGCGTTCGGCATGAGCACCGCACCAACCCACGACGCACCAGACGCCGGCCGGCCGGTCCGGGTCCTGCTCGCCGACGACCAGCACCTCGTCCGCACCGGCTTCCGGGTCATCCTCGAGGTGGAGGACGACATCGAGGTGGTGGGCGAGGCCGCGGACGGCGCACGCGCCGTCACGATGGCCCGGGCCACCGGTCCCGATGTCGTGCTGATGGACGTGGAGATGCCCGGAATGGACGGGCTGGAGGCCACCCGCCTGATCACCGGCGAGGGGCCCGGGGCGCCCGCGGTGCTGATCCTCACCACCTTCGACCGCGACGACTACCTGTTCGCCGCCCTGCGGGCCGGGGCCAGCGGCTTCCTGCTCAAGAACGGCACCCCGGAGGAGCTGGTCGAGGCGATCCGGGTGCTGGCCCGCGGCGACGGCCTGCTCGCCCCGGAGATCACCCGCCGGGTGATCTCCACCTTCGCCCGTCCCGGCGATCCGACCGGCGCCGCCCGCAACGGGCCGGACGCCGAGGCCGCCCTGGCCGAGCTGACCCCGCGCGAACGGGAGGCGCTGGTGCTGCTCGCCGCCGGGGCGAGCAACGCGGAGATCGCGGCGGCGATGCACCTGGGCGAGGCGACGGTGAAGACCCACGTGAGCCGGGTGTTGGCCAAGCTCGGCCTGCGCGACCGGGTGCAAGCGGTCGTCTTCGCGTACGAGAACGGGGTGGTCCGCCCCGGCGGCTGACCGGCATCCGCCGCACGGCGGACCCGCCAGTTCAGCCCCCGGGCGGACGGCGGACCGACGTATTCGATCTAGCGTGGGTGCGTGACCAGAACACTCCGCCTGAACGGCGTCGACCGCAGCTTCGGCGATCGGCAGGTGCTCAAGAGCGTGTCCTTCGAGGTGGCCGCCGGCCGGATGACCGGCTTCGTCGGCGCCAACGGCGCCGGCAAGACCACCACAATGCGGATCATCCTGGGCGTGCTCGCCCCGGACGCCGGCGAGGTGAGTTGGGGTGACGTGCCGCTGACCCGGGAGGACCGGCAGCGGTTCGGCTACATGCCCGAGGAACGCGGCCTCTACCCCAAGATGACCGTACGGGAGCAGGTGACCTACCTGGGCCGGTTGCACGGCCTCGACGCCACCGCCGCCCGGCGCTCCACCGACACCCTGCTGGAGCGGGTCGGGCTGGGCGAGCGCGGCGACGACCTGCTGGAGACGCTGTCGCTGGGCAACCAGCAGCGCGCCCAGATCGCGGCCGCGCTGGTGCACGACCCGGAGGTGCTGGTGCTCGACGAGCCGTTCTCCGGCCTCGACCCCCTCGCCGTGGACACCGTCGTCGCCGTGCTGCGCGAACGCGCCGCCGCCGGGGTGCCGGTGCTCTTCTCCAGCCACCAACTGGACGTGGTGGAGCGGCTCTGCGACGACCTGGTGATCATCGGCGACGGGGTGATCCGCGCCGCCGGTAGCCGGCAGCAGCTGCGCGACTCGTACACCGTGCCCCGCTTCGAGCTGGTGGTGGCCACCGACGCCGGCTGGGTGCGCGACGAGCCCGGCGTGACCCTGGTCGAGCTGGACGGCGCGCGAGCGGTGTTCGACCTGCCGGCCGGCGCCGACGAACAGCCGGTGCTGCGCGCGGCCCTCGCCCGGGGCCCGGTCCGGGCCTTCCGCCCGGTCAGCCCCTCGCTCACCGAGATCTTCCGAGAGGTCACCCAGTGAACGTCATCCAGGCCACCCGGCTGGTCGCCGCCCGCGAGATCCGGGTCAAGCTCCGCGACCGTACCTTCCTGTTCGGCACGCTGTTCTTCCTGCTGATCGCCGCGGCGGGCACCATCCTGCCGCCGTTGCTCTCCGGCGGGCCGCAGAGCGTCGCGGTCACCCAGGAGGCCGCTGGCCCGCTGCGGGCCGCCGGTCTCGAGGTCCGCGTGGTGCCCGACGACCCCGCCGCCGAACAGGCCGTCCGTGACGGCGACGTGGACGCCGCTGTGGTTTCCGGCCCGGCGGTGCTCGCCATGGACGAGGCCCCCGACGAGGTGGTCCGGGCACTGAGCACCGCCCCGCCGGTGCGACTGCTGGATCCGGACGCGGTCGACCCGGTGGTGGCGTTCCTGGTGCCGTTCGTCTTCGCGTTCGTCTTCTTCCTCACCTCGCAGACGTTCGGCCTGCAGATCGCGCAGAGCGTCACCGAAGAGAAGCAGACCCGGATCGTGGAGATCCTGGTCGCGGCCGTACCGGTACGGGCGCTGCTGGCCGGCAAGGTGATCGCCGGCGGCATCCTGGCGCTCGGGCAGATCGCGTTGATCGCCATCGTGGCCGTCGCCGGTATGCAGATAGGCGACAGCGGCGAACTGCTCACCCTGCTCGCCCCGGCGATCGGCTGGTTCGTGCCGTTCTTCCTGCTCGGCTTCGTGCTGCTGGCCGCGATGTGGGCGGCGGCCGGCGCGCTGGTCAACCGGCAGGAGGACATCGCCGGTGCGTCCACGCCGGTGCAGCTCGCCGTCATGCTGCCGTTCTTCGCGGTGATCTTCCTCAACGACAACGCCGCGGCCATGCGGCTGCTGTCCTACCTGCCGTTCTCGTCGCCCACGGCGATGCCCCTGCGGCTGTTCACCGGAGACGCCGCCGTCTGGGAGCCGTTCGTCTCGCTGGCCATCCTGCTGGCCACCGCCGGGGCGTTCGTGGTCGCCGGGGCGCGGATCTATGAGGGGTCGCTGCTGCGGACCAACGGGCGCACCTCGTTGCGCGCCGCCTGGCGGGAGCGGGAAACCATCGGCTGAGCCCGGGTTCGCCCATCCGGGGCGCCGACGTCCTGATCGGACGTCGGCGCCCGTTCGCGCTCACCGGGCGGGCGGCACCTCGTCCCAGCCGACGGGCAACCGGGGCGCCGACCAGGCAGGGGCCGGCCGCCACGCCGCCCACGCCGGATCCCACCAGCGCTGCCCCGCGTCGAGCAGCGCGGCGATCCGGTCGCCCTCGCCCCGGATGGCGTCCGCCATGCCCGGGTAGCGCCCCTCGACGAGGCGCTGCGCGAACATCTCCACGTCCTTCCAGACGTACCGGTCGGCGCCCGCGCCCCACCACAGGTCCAGCTCGTGGTCCAGGGTGTCCACCCCGATCGGGGTACGCCGCAACGGGTCCTGGAGGTTGAAGTACCAGCCGGCGAAGTCGCGCTCCGGCCCGGTCCAGAACACGTCGACCGAGTGCGCCTCGCCGGGGCGGTGCAGCATCAGCTTGCCGTGCCCCTGCCAGGCGCGGTGCCCGGCGACCTCCCACGGGTGCCGCCCACACGGGAAGTCGCCTGCCCCTGGGAAGCCGAAATCGGCCCCCGGCGGCAGGTAGAGGGCGAGCAGGTCAGGCGAGTCCTCGACGCAGATCGTCGGGCAGCCGAACCAGACCTCGCCGAGCAGGATCTCGCGCCGGACAACCGTGTCGCCCGGCGCGAACGCCGTCACCCCCACGGACCAGTTCCCCTCGCTCGACCGACTATCCGCCGGGAAGCGTAGAGGCTCACCGGCGGTACGTCTCGTGGACGCTCCGTCGGCCGGGCGGCAGTGCGAGTCGGAGGTCGGACAGAACGATTCGACGGGACCACCGGTCGTGACCGCCTGCCCTAGGATCCATGGAAACCGGTCGAAGGGTGGTCGGATGACGGAGGGGTTCGAGGCCGTCCTGGCGCAGGCTCGTCAGGCATTGCAGGCGGTGCGCTCCGGTGCGAGCGCCGGAGACGAGCCAGCCGCCGAGGGCACCGGCACCGCGTGCGACGGGCTGGTCCAGATCACCGCCCAGGGCGGGCGACTGACCGACGTGACCGTCAATCCTCGTGCGCTGCGGCTGCCCGCCGAGGATCTCGCCGAGGGCTTCCGCGAGGCGGTCAACGCGGCACTGGCCGACATGGAGGCGAAGTCCGCCCCGGAGTCGCCACCGATCACCGACCCGGCCGCCCTGTCCGAGCAACTGGAACGCCTGCAGGAGCAGAGCGCGCAGCAGATGGCCCGGTACACCCGGTCCATCGAGGAGACGCTCGGCCGGATGCGGGAACGGGGGTAGGGCGATGGCCGGCTTCGAGGTCGATCCCGGGTCGCTGCGCGGCAGCGCCGGCTCGCTCGACCAGGTGGTGGACCGGCTGGCGGACGCCCTCACCGAGTTCGAGGGCACCGTCCAGGCGCTCGGCGAGCCGTGGGGCGCCGACGACATCGGCACCCTGATCGGCGAGTTGTACCACGGCATCCACGACCTGGCGATGAGCTGCTTCGAGGGCAACGGCGAGGTCCTCGGGCAGTTCGCCGAAGGCCTGCACACCATGGCCGACACCTTCGACGAGGTCGAACAGGAGATCGACGCCGGCCTGCGCCGGATCGGCCAGCTGCTGGGTGAGGGCTGACCGATGGGGCTGCAACTGCCCGGAGAGCTGGTCTCCCTGCTCGGCATGCTCGGCTACAGCTGGCCGGAGGCCGACGAGGAGAAGCTGTTCGAGCTCGGCCAGCACTGGCTGGGGCTGGCGGCGACCGTTCAGGCGGTCGGCGACGACGCGCAGCGCACCGGCGAGGCGGTGTGGACGGCCAACAGCGGCCAGGCCGTGAGTGCGTTCCAGGCCAGGTGGAGCGGCGCGGAGGCGCCGGTGACCAACCTGGCCGACGGCGTGACCGCGGCCCAGGGAGTGGCCATCGGGCTCTTCGTAGCGGCCGGGGTGATTCTCACCCTGAAGATCAGCGTCATCGTGCAGCTGGTGATCCTGGCGGTGCAGATCGCGCAGGCGATCGCCACCGCGGTGGCCACGTTCGGCGCCTCGCTCCTCGAGATCCCGATCTTCAAGATGATCACCTCCCTGATCATCGACCAGCTGCTCGGCCTCGCCGTCGGGGCGCTGCTCAATGGGTAAGGGCAAGCTACGCCGGATGCGACGGCAGGGGCGGGGCGGCTTCGCCCGGGGCATGTTCGGCCCACTCGGGGACCTGCTGCGCCCCGGCCAGGACCTGACCAACCTCGACCTGCCGCGCAACAAGCTGCGCTATCCCGGCGCCACGCCCTTCCCGGTCCGGTCGCTGCGCGGCGTCTCCATCGGGTCACTGCGCAAACAGCGGCCTCGCAACTGGACCGAGACCCCGACCCGCAACAACGAGGGCTTCATCTGGAAGGACGAGAACGGCGTCGAGCGGCTCAGGTTCATGCGACCCACCGGCGACAATCCGAGCGCCAGCCAGTGGAGCCGACAGGCCAACGGCTACCTTCGCTGGCAGTCCTCCCAGTCCGGCGACAGCCCGACGGATAACCTCTTCCTCGACCAGGACGGCAACCTGGTCGACAAGAGCGATCCGCTGTTCGCCGAGAAGACCCACATCGTGTACGAAGGCCCGTATCCATGATCCATGAAGGAGACCCGGTGGAGCCGATGCGCGACCCTCGGGCGGCGCTCAACCACATCATGGAGGCGCTCGTCTTCAGCTACCGCTACGACCCGGACGAGCGGACGTTCGTCCTCGTCACCGAGTTTCCGCTGAAGTCCCCGGGCAGCATCCGCGAGTTCGCCGCGTTCGTCTTCACGGACGTCGACTTCGAGCGCCTGGCCGGCGACCTTGCGCCCTACCAGCGATTCGGAGAGGCGTACAGCGGTGTCGGCCCGGGCGGCATGGTGGTGCAGGACGTCCAGCAGCGGGACATCGGGCCGGACCGGCACCGGTTGGAGCTGTGGTTCGGCGACAACTTCGGCGGCGTGGCGGTCGTCTACGGCCAACTCCGCGGCTTCACCCGCGGATCGACGGCCGAGCAGGTGGGGCCGCGCCAGTGGGTCTACCGCGACTCGCGTACCAACGAGCGGTTCGACCTGGACTTCCCGTTCCCGAGCCTGGTCGGCCCGGCGGCCTGACCGAGAAGGTCGATTCCCGCCGGACGATCAAACGGTCCGGCGGGAATCAGCGCCAGTGTCACCGCGTCAGGCGTCCACCGCGGCCATCACGTCGTCGCTGACGTCGAAGTTCGCGTAGACGTTCTGCACGTCGTCGCAGTCCTCCAGGACGTCGATCAGCTTGAAGATCTTGCGCGCGCCCTCCTCGTCCAGCGGGATGTTCATGCTGGGGATGAGGGACGACTCGGCCGACTCGTACTCGATGCCGGCGTCCTGCAACGCGGTGCGGACCGCGATCAGGTCGGTCGGCTCGGAGACCACCTCGTACGCCTCGCCGAGGTCGTTGACCTCTTCGGCGCCGGCGTCCAGGACGGCCATCATCACGTCGTCCTCGCTGGTGCCCTCCTTGGGGACGATCACCACGCCCTTGCGGGAGAACATGTACGACACCGAGCCGGCGTCGGCAAGCGAGCCGCCGTTACGGGTCAGCGCGGTGCGCACCTCGGTCGCCGCCCGGTTGCGGTTGTCGGTGAGGCACTCGATCAGCATCGCCACGCCGTTCGGGCCGTACCCCTCGTACATGATCGTCTGCCAGTCGGCGCCGCCGGCCTCCAGGCCGGAGCCGCGCTTGACCGCGCGGTCGATGTTGTCGTTCGGCACCGAGCTCTTCTTGGCCTTTTGAATGGCGTCGTAGAGCGTCGGGTTACCGGAGGGGTCGCCGCCACCGGTCCGCGCGGCCACCTCGACGTTCTTGATCAGCTTGGCGAACATCTTGCCGCGCTTGGCGTCGATGACGGCCTTCTTGTGCTTGGTCGTCGCCCACTTTGAGTGGCCGGACATCTCCTACCTCCGTCTGTCATTCCACGCCTGCGTCGACTGCCGCACCGATTCCGCGCCGCATCCGGCGATCCGGCGGCCGGTCGGCTCCGCGGGAGATGCCGCGCCGGGCGACGGCCCTGCCGAACCGCGGCAATCTTACCGAGGTCACACCCGGGCATGTCACACCCGGCACCCGCTCGGGGCGCCGCCGGGGCACCCGGGCCACCCAGAAGACAACGACCGGGGGCCGCGGAACATGCCCCGCGGCCGGACCGAAGGCCTCAGGCGGCCCGCACCAGGTCCACGAAGTACGCGTGCACGCGCAGGTCACCGGTCAACTCGGGGTGGAACGACGTGGCCAGCAGGTTTCCCTGCCGGACCGCCACGATCCGGTCGGCGGCCGGACCACCGGTCACCTTCCCGATCACCTCGACGCCATCACCGACCCGCTCGACCCACGGAGCGCGGATGAACACCGCGTGGAACGGCTCCCCCGGCACCCCGCTGATCTCCACCGGCGCCTCGAACGAGTCGACCTGCCGGCCGAACGCGTTGCGTCGGACCGTCATCTCGATACCGGCGAAGCCACGCTGGTCGGGGCGGCCGTCCAGCACCTCGGTGGCCAGCATGATCATGCCGGCGCAGGACCCGTAGACCGGCATGCCGTCCGCGATGCGCTTGTCGATCGGCTCACGCATCTCGAAGATGTCGGCGAGCTTGCTGATCGTGGTGGACTCGCCCCCGGGAATGACCAGCCCGTCGACCGCGTCCAGCTCCGCCGGGCGGCGCACCGGGCGGGCGTCCGCGCCCGCCGCGGCCAGGGCCGTGACGTGCTCGCGGACGTCCCCCTGGAGCGCGAGCACACCGATCACCGGTGCCATGCCCTCACCCAGTTCCTCTCGTTGTCAGGAAGGGACCCTTCCTATACCGCAGGCGTTAAGAAGGTGCCCTTCCTTCGTCACCAGCCGCGCTCGGCCAGGCGGTGCGGCTGCGGGATCTCGTCGACGTTGATGCCGACCATCGCCTCGCCCAGGCCGCGGGACACCTTGGCCAGCACGTCCGGGTCGTCGTGGAAGGTGGTGGCCTTGACGATCGCGGCGGCCCGCTGAGCCGGGTTGCCGGCCTTGAAGATGCCGGAGCCGACGAAGACGCCCTCCGCGCCGAGCTGCATCATCATCGCGGCGTCGGCCGGGGTGGCGATGCCACCGGCGGTGAACAGCACCACCGGCAGCTTGCCGCTCTCGGCGACCTCCTTGACCAGCTCGTACGGGGCCTGGAGCTCCTTGGCCGCGACGTACAGCTCGTCGGCCGGCAGCGAGGAGAGCCGACGGATCTCCTGGCGGATCTTGCGCATGTGGGTGGTGGCGTTGGAGACGTCACCGGTGCCGGCCTCGCCCTTGGAGCGGATCATGGCCGCGCCCTCGGTGATCCGGCGCAGCGCCTCGCCGAGGTTGGTAGCACCGCAGACGAAGGGCACAGTGAAGGCCCACTTGTCGATGTGGTTGGCGTAGTCGGCCGGGGTCAGCACCTCGGACTCGTCGACGTAGTCCACGCCCAGCGACTGGAGGATCTGCGCCTCCACGAAGTGGCCGATGCGGGCCTTGGCCATCACCGGGATGGAGACGGCCTCGATGATCCCGTCGATCATGTCGGGGTCGCTCATCCGGGACACCCCGCCCTGCGCGCGGATGTCGGCGGGCACCCGCTCCAGCGCCATCACCGCGACAGCACCGGCGTCCTCGGCGATCTTGGCCTGCTCCGCGTTGACCACATCCATGATCACGCCACCCTTGAGCATCTCGGCCATGCCACGCTTGACGCGGGCGGTGCCGACGACGGGGGTGGTACCGGCGTTCGGGGCGGTGGTTTCGGGCACGGGTCATCGCTCCTTGGACGTACATCTGGGGGTGGCAGCGAAAATGCTACGCCCGGGCCAACGCCGCACCGACAGCCAATCAGACCCCCGGTGGCCTGCACTGTGGCCCTCGTCACCAGCCGGGCGCAGCGGCCGGGCCTCCGCCGTCCGGTCAGTTCGCGGGCACGTCCGCGGGCACCGTCAGGGTCGGGTCGTCGATGTCGAAGTACCGAGGCCACTCGCGGCCCCGCCCCATCCGCAACAACCGCACCAGCGGACGGCTGCGCGCCGACCGGGCGTCACGGACCAGGTCGGTGTGCACCTGCCGGGACAGCGCGAGCCGGCGACTGGCGGCGATGACCGCCCCGCAGTCCGGATCCGCCGCGTCCAGCTGCACCGTGCGCAGCTGCCGGGTCAGGTCGTTCTCCGCCGCCTCCCGCTCGTCCGGAGGGGCGTCCAGGGCGATCCGGGCCGCCGCGTACAGCTCGACGCCGAAGCGCCGCTCAGCCAGCACGGCGGCGGCCGCCGCGCGGCGCAGCAGGTGGGCGTCGAGGGCCCGCGCCGCCAGCTCCGCGCGGCCCTGCAACCGCTCGACCCGGCCGGCGGTCCAGATGAGGTACGCCGCGACGAGCCCCACCACCAGGCTCAGGGCCACCACCCACCACATGTGCGGCATCGTAGTGCTGCTCCGTTTCCGTCCGTCCGGGCACGGCCACGCCGGTCATCCCGTCAACAGCCGCACCATCCGTCACACCGGCTCAGCCCAACCCCACCCATTCCTGGTCGATGACCCGCCCGTCGGTTGCCTCGATCGCCGCTGCGTATACCTCCAGAACACGGCGAGCAACCACCGGCCAGTCGAAATTCGCCACCACCTGATCGCCGCAGGCGCTCAGCTCGGCCCGACCGGCCGGGTCGTCCAACAGATCGGCCAACGCGTCGCGCAGCCCCGCCGGGTCACCCGTGGGAAAGAGCCGCCCGGCCCGCCCGCCGTCGAGCACCCGCCGGAACGCGTCCAGGTCGCTCGCCACGACGGTGGTGCCGGCGGCCAGCGCCTCGGTGAGGATCATGCCGAACGACTCGCCGCCGGTGTTCGGCGCCACGTAGAGGTGCACACTGCGCAGCATCCGTGCCTTGTCCGCCTCGGAGACCAGCCCGAGGAAGGTCACCCGCTCGCGCAGCGCGGCCGGGAACCGGTCGTACAGGTCGTCGGCGTCACCCGGGCCGGCGACCAGCAGCCGCAGCTCGGGGCGGGTGGCGGCCAGCTCGACGAAGGCGTCCCGCAGCACCGGGAAGCCCTTGCGCGCCTCGGTGAACCGGCCCAGGAAACCCAGCGTGCCGCCCGTACCCGGAGTGCACTCCCCCGGCCAGCCGGGCAACGGCTCGGCGTCCGCGAACTTGGCCACCGCCACCCCGTTGGGAATCTCCACGGCGCCGCCGTCCATGTGCTCGACCTGCACCTTGCGGGCCAGGGCACTGACCGCGATCCGGGCGGTGATCCGCTCCAGCACGATCTGGAGCACACCCTGCGCGGCGGCCAGCACCCGCGAGCGGGTCATCGCGGTGTGGAAGGTGGCCACCACCGGCCCGCGCGCCGAGAGCACGGCCAGCAACGACAGGCTCAGCGTGAGCGGCTCGTGCACGTGCAGCACGTCGAAGTCGCCATTGGTGATCCACCGCCGGACCCGGGCGGTGGAGACCGGGCCGAACGCGATCCGGGCCACCGAGCCGTTGTACGGCAGCGGCACGGCCCGGCCGGCGGAGACCACGTACTCCGGCAGCGGAGAGTCCTCGTCAGCCGGCGCGAGCACGCTGACCTGGTGACCGAGCGCGATCAACGCCTCGGCGAGGTCCATCACGTGGTTCTGCACGCCGCCCGGGACGTCGAAGGAGTACGGGCACACGATGCCGATCCGCATGCGTCAGCGCCCCTCGTCCGAGACTGTGGGGCTCCGCCTCACCGTGCACCCACCCCCTCAGGCCTGACCGCTGGCCGGCGAGGGCAGCGCCGTGCCGGCCCCCGTCCCCCGCTGGTCCAGCCACATCCGCTGCAACATGTGCCAGTCTTCCGGATGCCGGGCGATACCCGCCGCCAGACGGTCGGCGATCAGCTGGGTCAGCGACCGGACCCGCTGGTCCAGAGGCCCCGTCTCGGGCGCGGGCACCGGCAGCGGGCCGGCGAGCGAGGCGCACGCCGCGTCCGGTTCGTACCACATCGAGGCCACGTAGAGCGGCGCGCCGGTGTGCAACGCCAGCAGCGCCGGCCCGGCCGGCATCCGGGTCCTGCCGCCGAAGAAGTCCACCTCCACCCCACGGGCGGACAGATCCCGGTCGGCCAGCAGCGGCACCACCGCGCCGGCGCGTACCCGGTCCAGCAACACGTCGAACGCCGGACGCGGGCCACCGTGGGTCGGCAGGATCTCCATTCCCAGGCTCGCCCGGAAGGCCATGAAACGCTCGTACACGCCCTCCGGCTTGAGCCGCTCCATGACCGTGGTGATCGGCCAACCGGTGGCCGCCACCCAGGCGCCCGCGGCATCCCAGTTACCGGCGTGCGGCAGGGCCACCACCGCGCCACGTCCGGCGGCGACATCGGCGGCGAGCAGCTCGGCGCCGTCGAGCCGGAAACTGGACAGGATCTGCGACCGGCTCAGGGCGGGCAGCCGGAACGCCTCCATCCAGTACCGGGCGTACGAGCGCAGTCCACGTTTCACCAGCTCGTCCAGCTCGGCCTCGGGCAGGTCGGGGCCGACCACCCGGCGCAGGTTCGCGCGCAGTCGTTCCGTACCCCCGCCGCCGGCGCGGTGGGCGCGGTCCGCACCCGCCTGGAACGCCGCAGCCACCAGCGGCCGGGGCAGTGCGCGCAGCACCCGCCAGCCGGCGACGTAGCCCAGCTCGGTGAGGTTCACGCGACCCGGCCGCCGGTCGTCCCGTGCCGGGCCACCGGCGCGCTGTTCACGCCTGGCCGTCCGGCTGGAGCTGCTGGGCCTGGCGGTAGACGTGCGCCATCCGCTGCCCCACCGTGAAGATCGACACTGCGGCGAGCAGCCAGAGCGCGATCTCCAGCGCCGGGTCGACGCCGACGCCGGTGAGTATCCCGCCGACCCCGACGATCAGCAGCCGCTCGGTCCGCTCGGCGATGCCCACGTTGCAGGTCATGCCCAGCCCCTCGGCGCGGGCCTTGACATACGAGACCAACGCGCCAGCGGCCAGGCAGAGCAGCGCGGCGGCCACCCCGGAGTGGTTGTTCTGGGTGGCCAACCAGTACGCGACCGCGCCGAAGACGGCGCTGTCCGCGACCCGGTCCATGCTTGAGTCGAGGAACGCGCCGAACCGGGTGGAGCCGCCGCTCATCCGGGCCATCGTCCCGTCGAGCAGGTCCGTGAGCGCGAACACGGTCACGATCAACGCGCCCGCGACCAGATGGCCGCGGGCACCGAAGCCGAGGGCACCGATGAGCACACCGACGGTGCCCGCAACGGTGACGGCATTGGGGGTGACGCCCGCACGGAGCAGGGCGCGTGCGATCGGCTCGACGACGCGGGTCATCCCCGCGCGGGCCGACACTTGGAAGATCTTCGCCATGGCGGTCCCCACGATAACGGTCCGCCCAGCTCCGGCGATACGGCCGGTCCCTTCGACCCGCCCGGGGCAGGCTTGTGCCTACCCGGCAACGGGTGTGAGATCGAGCCAGGAGGTGAGCCAGCTCACCCGTCCGCCCGTCCCGTTCCCGCTGTGCAGCAGACCACCGGAGGATATCGCCGCGCACTCGCCCCGGGCCGCTTCCCGTCGCGCGGCGGTCGCCACCAACCACCGGCTGAGGGAGGTGCGCCCCATGGCGCAGAAGAGTCAGGAGAAGGGTCCCGCCGGCGGCACGCCGGCGGTGACCGAACCCGACAGGGTTCGCAACGTGGTGCTCGTCGGGCACTCCGGAGCGGGCAAGACGACCCTGGTCGAGGCGTTGCTCGCGGCCACCGGCGCGATCGGCCGGGCCGGCAACGTGGTCGACGGCACCACGGTCAGCGACCACGACCCGGCGGCCGTGCGCCAGCAGCGCTCGGTGAGCCTGTCCTGCGCGCCCCTGCTGCACAACGGCATCAAGGTCAACCTCCTGGACACCCCCGGGTACGCGGACTTCGTCGGCGAGCTGCGCGCCGGGCTGCGGGCCGCCGACGCCGCGCTCTTCGTCGTGTCCGCGGCCGGCGGGATGGACGCGGCGACCGTGGCGCTGTGGGAGGAGTGCGCGGCCGTCGACATGCCGCGTGCGGTCGCGGTGGCCCGGCTGGACCAGCCGCGCGCCGACTTCGACGAGGCGGTGGCGCTCTGCCAGCGGGTCTTCGGCGACAACGTGATGCCGCTGTACCTGCCTATGCTCGGTGACGACGGGGTCTCCACCGTCGGCCTGCTCGGCCTGATCACCCGCCGGGTCTTCGACTACACCGCCGGGCACCCCGCCGACGTACGCGAGCCGGACCCGGAGCACCTGCCGGCCATCGCCGAGTCCCGCAACGAGCTGATCGAGGGGGTCATCGCCGAGAGCGAGGACGAGACCCTGATGGACCGCTACCTCGAGGGCGAGGAGATCGGCACCGAGGTGCTCATCGAGGACCTGGAGAAGGCGGTCGCCCGCGGCCACTTCTACCCGGTCGTGCCGGTCTGCGCGGAGACCGGGGTCGGGCTGGACGCGCTGCTGGAGGTGCTGACCGCCGCGTTCCCCTCGCCGCTGGAGCACGAGGTGCCGCCGGTGGCCGGCGTGGACGGCTCGCCCCGCCCTCCGCTGACCTGCGACCCGGCCGGGCCGCTGGTCGCCGAGGTGGTCAAGACCACCGTCGACCGGCACGTCGGGCGGGTCTCGCTGGTCCGGGTCTTCTCCGGCACGCTGCACCCCGACCAGACCGTGCACGTCTCCGGGCACGGTCTGGCCGAGCGCGGCCACCCCGACCACGACGCCGACGAGCGGGTCGGGCACATCTACACCCCCCTGGGCGCCACCCTGCGCGAGGTGCCGCTCTGCGTGGCCGGCGACATCTGCGCGATCACCAAGTCGGGCAGCGCGGAGACCGGCGACACCATCTCGGCCAAGGACGACCCGCTGCTGATCGCGCCGTGGGAGATGCCCGAGCCGCTGCTGCCGGTGGCGATCGTCGCGCGGAGCCGGGCCGACGAGGACGCCCTGGCCCGCAACCTGGCCCGGCTGGTGGCCGGCGACCCCACGCTGCGGCTGGAGCGCAACCCGGAGACCCACCAGCTGGTGCTCTGGTGCATGGGCGAGGCGCACGCGGACGTGGTGCTGGACCGGCTGCGCGCCGGGGGCGTGGAGCTGGACACCGAGCCGGTCCGGGTGTCGCTGCGCGAGACGCTGACGGTGCCCGCGAAGGGGCACGGCCGGCACGTCAAGCAGTCCGGCGGCCACGGCCAGTACGCGGTCTGCGACATCGAGGTGGAGCCGCTGCCCCGGGGCAGCGGCTTCGAGTTCGTCGACCGGGTGGTCGGCGGCGCGGTGCCGCACAACTACATCCCGTCGGTGGAGAAGGGCGTCCGCGCCCAGCTGGAGCGCGGCCTGGTCGCCGGCCACCCGGTGGTGGACCTGCGGGTGACCCTGGTCGACGGGAAGGCGCACAGCGTCGACTCCTCCGACGCGGCCTTCCAGACCGCCGGCGCGCTGGCGCTGCGCGACGCCGCCGAACGGGGCCAGCCGGCGCTGCTGGAGCCGATCGACGAGGTGACAATCCGGGTGCCGGACGGTTCGGTGGGCGCGGTGATGGGCGACCTGTCCGGCCGGCGCGGTCGGGTGCTCGGCACCGAGCCGGACCCGGACGCCGAGGGCCGCACCCTGGTCCGGGCCGAGGTGCCGGCCACCGAGCTGCTCCGCTACGCCGTCGAGCTGCGCTCGATGACCGCCGGCACCGGCACGTTCCGCCGCCACTTCGTCCGCCACGACCCCATGCCCACCCACCTAGCCGACCAGACCCGCAAAGAACAAACCCCCTAACCCCCCGCCCCCGCCCCCGCCCCGCCCGCCCCGCCCCCAGCCCCGTCGATCTAGGGGAGATCACCGCGAGTTGATCTCCTCGGGCAACGATTCGCCCTAGATCGACGAGGCGGGGGGCGGGGCGGGCGGGCGGGGCGGGCAGGGTGGGGTGGGGCGGGTGGGGGGCGGGTGGGTGGGGTGGGGTTAGGGGTGGGTTACCGGGTGGGTGGGGCGGGGCCAGTGGGGGCGGTCGGCGTCGCGTAGTGCGGCGGTGCGCAGGGCGGCCAGTTGGCGCTCCACCTGGGCGAACTGGTCCGGTGGCAGCGGGCCCCGGTGCAGCGCGGCGGCGTTCTCCTCGACCTGATCGACCGTACGGCAGCCCGGGATCGGGACGGTGCGCCCGCTGCGGGCCCAGATCCATCCCAGCGCGCCCTGCGCGAGGGTGCGCCCGTCGGCGGTGAGCGCGGCACGGACCGCGCCCACCCGGCGCAGCCACTCCGGTGCCGGCCGGCCGCCACGGAACCACTCCAGCCAGCCCGGGGTCAGCCCACGCACGTCGTCCCGGGGCAGCGTCGAAGCGGCCGAGTACTTGCCGGTGAGCAGACCCATCCCCAGCGGCCCGCGGTTGACGCTGGCCAGGTCGTACTTGTCGCAGATGGCGAGCAGCTCGGGGGCGTCGTGCAGCACCGACAGGGTGTGCTGCACGGCTGTGGCACCGGCGGCCGCGTGCCCGAACGCGGTCGCCCGGTCCGGGCGGTCGGTGCTCCACCCGTACGCCCGGATCAGGCCGTCCGTGACCAGGTCCTCGCAGGCGCCGATCAGCGCCTCGGCCCGAGGCACCGGCAGGTCGGCCAGGTGCAGCTGGTACAGGTCGATCCGGTCGGTGTCGAGCCGGCGCAGCGAGTCGCTGACCGCCCGCCGCAGGTAGGCCGGCGACGCGTCCTCCCCGGTCGCCTGCCGGCTCGCCTCGTCGAAGGTGTAGCCCCACTTGGTGGCGATCACGGCCTCGTCCCGGCGGCCGGCGAGCGCACGCCCGAGCACCCGCTCGCCGTGTCCGGCGCCGTAGGTGTCGGCGGTGTCGAACAGGGTGACGCCCAAATCGAGCGCGCGGCGCACCGCCCGCACGGACTCGTCGTCGTCGACCGCGCCCCAGCCCAGCGGCTGGGTTCCCTCCGCCCAGGGGCCACCGATCGCCCAGCACCCCATGCCGAGGGCGCTGACCTCGATGCCGCTGCGCCCCAACGTCCGTGTCGTGACTGCCATCGAACGATCGTGCCACCTCCACGGGGTCCGGACGTAGCGGTTCCCGGGCCGGGGACGTCGGGGCGCGAACGCTTGTGTCGTACGGCATGATCGCCCCATGCGACGGCTGGGCGTGGACATCGGCGGCGTGCTCATCGAGCCGGCTGACGAGGACGCCGACACGTCGTTCTTCGGCGCGTACTACCTGCGTACGCCCGCCGTCGACGGGGCGTTCGACGCGCTCGCGGCGCTCGGCCCGGAGTTCGACGAGGTGCACCTGGTCTCCAAGTGCGGCGAGGCCACCGAGCGGCGGACCCGGGAGTGGCTCGCCCACCACGACTTTCCGGCCCGCACCGGCATCCCGGTCGAGCGGCTGCATTTCTGCCGGACCCGGCCGGACAAGGCGCCGATCGCCCGGCGGCTCGGGCTGACCCATTTCGTGGACGACAAGCTGGAGGTGCTCGGCTACCTCGACTCGGTGCCGCACCGCTACCTGTTCCGCCCCCGCCCGGCGGAGGTCGCCGCACACGCGGGGCTGCTGCCCCGCGTACACCGGGTGGAGAGCTGGCCGGAGCTGGCCGGCCTGCTGCGCGCCGGTTGACCGGACCGGCGCGCACGCCGCGCGCCGGCACGACGGGTCAGGAGGGCCAGGCGCGGGCGAGAAGGTCGCGGGTGTCGCCGAGCAGCTGCGGCAGGACCTTGGTGCGGCCGATCACCGGCATGAAGTTCGCGTCGCCGCCCCAGCGCGGCACCACGTGCTGGTGCAGGTGCGCGGCGATGCCGGCGCCGGCGACCCCGCCCTGGTTCATCCCCAGGTTGAAGCCGTGGGCGTTGCTGACCTTGCGGATCACCCGCATCGCGGCCTGCGTGAATGACGCCAGCTCGCTGGTCTCCGGCCCGTCCAGGTCGGTGTAGTCGGCGACGTGCCGGTATGGACACACCAGCAGGTGGCCCGGGTTGTACGGGTAGAGGTTGAGCACCACGAAGACGTGCTCGCCGCGGGCCACGACCAGGCTCTCCTCGGGTGGCAGCTTGGGGGCCCGGCAGAACGGGCAACCGGTCGGCTTCTCGTAGCCCTCGGCCGGGCGGTCCTCCCCGGAGATGTACGTCATCCGGTGCGGCGTCCAGAGCCGCTCAAGGCCGTCGGCCATCCCGCCGCTGTCCGTGTGCCGTTCCGCCCCTGTCACGAGCCGATCCTACGGAGCCGGCCGGGCGGGTCGCGACACCCACCGTTGGGAAACTCGATTGCTGGAAGTTGTTGACGGACAGGAGCCCGGACATGAAGATTTCATGCATCCAGATACTTCCATATGACGATGGAGGGTTCCATGATCCGACGGCTCGGCAGGATCGTCGCGGCGCTCGCGCTCGCCGCCGCCACCACGGTGGCCGGCATCACCGTCACCGCCAGCGCGGCACACGCCGACGGCTGCTACACCTGGGGTCGCACGCTGTCCCAGGGGATGTCCGGCGAGGACGTCCGGCAACTCCAGATCCGGGTCGCCGGCTACCCCGGCTACGGCGCCGTGCTCACCCTCGACGGCGCGTACGGCCCGGCCACCCGATCGGCGGTGATCCGCTTCCAGCAGGCGTACGGACTGTCCGCGGACGGCATCGCCGGCCCGCAGACCTTCAACCGGATCTACGCCCTGCAGGACGACGACTGCACCCCGGTCAACTTCAGCTACGCCGAGTTGAACAACTGCAACAGCACCTGGGCCGGCGGCGCGGTCGCGGCGAGCACCGCCCGTTCCAACGCGCTGGTCTCGATGTGGAAACTCCAGGCCCTGCGGCACGCCCTCGGGGACGTGCCCATCGCGATCAGCAGCAGCTTCCGCAGCTACGCCTGCAACAGCGCGGTCGGCGGGGCGTCGAACAGCCGGCACCTGTACGGCGACGCGGTGGACCTGGTCGGTTCCCCGTCGTTCTGCCGGCTGGCCCAGCAGGCCCGCTACCACGGCTTCGCGCAGATCCTCGGCCCCGGCTACCCGGACCACAACGACCACACCCACGTGGCGGCGGTCGGCGGCTGGTCGGCGCCGAACTGCGGGATCTGACGCCTGGGCGCGATCGCCCCAGACCGTGGGGCGATCGCGCCGAGCCGCTACTCGGCGGCGGCGGACGGGCCGATGTTGGTCCGCGAGCTGACCACGTCGAGGATGTGGGTCACCGCCTCGGCGATCGGCACACCGTTGCGCTGCGAGCCGTCCCGGTAGCGGAAGGAGACCGTGCCGGCAGCCACGTCGTCGTCCCCGGCGATCACCATGAACGGGATCTTCTGCTGCTGGGCGGTGCGGATCTTCTTCTGCATCCGGTCGTCGCCCGCGTCCACCTGCGCCCGGATCCCCTCGGCGCGCAGCGCCGCGACGAACCCGTGCAGGTAGTCGGTGTGGTCCTCACGGATCGGGATGCCGACCACCTGGACCGGGGCCAGCCAGGCCGGGAACGCCCCCGCGTAGTGCTCGGTGAGCACCCCGAAGAACCGCTCGATCGAGCCGAACAGCGCCCGGTGGATCATCACCGGCCGCTGCCGGCTGCCGTCGGCCGCCTGGTACTCCAGCCCGAACCGCTCCGGCTGGTTGAAGTCGACCTGGATGGTGGACATCTGCCACGTCCGGCCGATCGCGTCCCGGGCCTGCACCGAGATCTTCGGCCCGTAGAACGCCGCGCCGCCCGGGTCGGGGACGAGGTCCAGCCCGGAGGTCGCCGCGGCGGTCCGCAGCGCCTCGGTCGCCTCCGCCCAGTCCTCGTCGTCACCGATGAACTTGGGCGAGTCGTCCCGGGTGGACAGCTCCAGGTAGAAGTCGTCCAGGCCGTAGTCGCGCAGCAGGTCCAGCACGAAGCTGAGCAGCGTGGACAGCTCGCCGGCCATCTGCTCACGGGTGCAGTAGATGTGCGAGTCGTCCTGGGTCAGGCCGCGTACCCGGGTCAGGCCGTGCACCACGCCGGACTTCTCGTACCGGTAGACCGTGCCGAACTCGAACAGCCGCAGCGGCAGCTCCCGGTACGACCGCCCGCGCGCCCTGAAGATCAGGTTGTGCATCGGGCAGTTCATCGCCTTGAGGTAGTAGTCCGCGCCCTCCAGCTGCATGGGCGGGAACATGGTGTCCGCGTAGTACGGCAGGTGCCCGGAGGTCTGGAACAGCTGCGCCTTGGTGATGTGCGGGGTGTTGACGAACTCGTACCCCGCCTCCTCGTGCCGGCGCCGTGAGTAGTGCTCCATCTCCCGGCGGATGATGCCGCCCTTGGGGTGGAAGACCGCCAGGCCGGAGCCGATCTCGTCGGGGAAGCTGAACAGGTCCAGGTCCGCGCCGAGCTTGCGGTGGTCGCGCCGGGCAGCTTCCTCCAGCAGCTTCAGGTACGCCTTCAGCTCGTCGCGGGTCGGCCACGCGGTGCCGTACACCCGCTGCAACTGCGGGTTCTTCTCCGACCCGCGCCAGTACGCGGCGGCCGAGCGCATCAGCTTGAACGCGCCGATCAGCCGGGTGGTCGGCAGGTGCGGGCCCCGGCACAGGTCCGACCAGCAGACCTTGTCCTCCTTGGCATCGAGGTTGTCGTAGATGGTCAGCTCGCCGCCGCCCACCTCCATCACCTGCGAGGAGTCCAGCCCGTCACCCTTGAGGTCGATCAACTCCAGCTTGAACGGCTCGTCGGCCAGCTCGGCGCGGGCCTCGTCCAGGCTGCCGAAGCGGCGGCGCCGGAACCGCTGCCCCGACTTGATGATCTCCTGCATCCGCTTCTCGACCCTGCTGAGGTCGTCGGGCTGGAACGGCTTGTCGACGTCGAAGTCGTAGTAGAAGCCGTTCTCGATCGGCGGCCCGATGCCCAGCTTGGCCTCGGGGAAGATGTCCTGCACGGCCTGGGCCAGGACGTGCGCGGTGGAGTGGCGCAGCACGTTGAGGCCGTCGGGCGAGTCCAGACTGACCGGCTCGACGACGGTCTCCTCGGCCGGCGACCAGTCCAGGTCGCGCAGCTGGCCCTGCGGGTCGCGGACCACGACGATCGCCTTGGGGCCGTTCGCGGGCAGTCCGGCCGCGGCCACCGCGTCGGCCGCCGTGGTCCCGGCGGCGACGACGACAGGGTCGGCCACGGCGGGGGTACGGGGTGCGGACACGGTGACTCCTTCATGCGGTACGAGACGGATGCCGATCCTCGGCTCCTGCCGATGCTATCGGTCCACCCACTCCAGGTAAGGAAGGGCACCTTCTTAACGCCTCGGGTAGAGGAAGGGCCCCTTGTTAACGGTCGGCGTTGAACCTTTCGCGCCTCGCAGCCGAACTAGGAGGTGTGGCCGGAATCGGTGCCGGCCGCGTCGACACGGATGGGGGCACGAGATGGCGAGCACGCACGGCGGTGGCCGCCGGCAGCGGATCGCGGCGGTGACCGCGCTGACCGCGGCCGGGCTGCTGCTCTGGCCCGGTACGGCGCACGCGGTGGACGTGACGACCACTCCGAACCAGGCCCGGCAGGGCGACGCGGTACGGCTGGAGTTCACCGTGCCGGAGGAGCGGGCCGGTACGACGACCCGCCAGATCGAGGTTCGGTTGCCCGCCGACGCGCCGGTCGCCGAGGTGTACCCGATGTCGGTGACCGGTTGGGCGCCCCGGATCAGTTCCCGCACGCTGGACCGGCCGGTGGCCGGCATCCACTCCTCCGGGGTGAGCACGGTGACCACCGCGGTGACCTGGATCCGGGTCGGCGAGGGTGAGCCGGGCCCCGCCCGGCTGGCGCTGTCCATGGGCCCGCTGCCACAGGTCGAGCGGCTCACCTTCGAGGTGGTCCAGACGTACGCCGACGGCACGGTCGTCCGCTGGGCGGACGCCACCGGTGCGCACCGGGCCCCGGTGCTCACCCTGCTGCCGGCGGCGGCGGGCGCGGCCGGCCCGGCCGGGCACGGCGGGCACGGCGCCCCGGCGGCCGGGGCAGCGGCCGATCCCGACGCCGGTGGCGACGCCGCGCCGGCGGACCGCGCGGGCGGCACCGGCGAGGAGTCCGGCAGCGCCGACGTCATGCTGGCCGCCGGGCTGCTGGCCGGGCTGGGCGGCGGCGCGGCGATCGGCTGGCTGGTCAGCCGGTGGCGCCGGCGCGACCCGGCCGAGCGCGCGGCGCTGGCCGAGGTGACCGGCGGAAGCGACGACGATCCCGCGCCGACCGATACGAAGCCGGGTGATTCGGTACCGGGTGACTCGGTGCCAGCGGCGTCTGGGGCGTCTGGGGCGTCAGCACCCACCGAAGCGGAGCCGACGGCGGTCGCCACCCCGGTCCGCGCCGGCTGAAGCCAGCCCGCGCCGTGCGCGGCCCGCAGCGTGGGCGCCCGCGCCGGTCGGCGGTCCACACCGTCAGCGGCCCACCGTCGGCGGCCACACACGGTCTGCGGCCGTAGCTTCGGGCCCGCATCCAGGGCCGCCGACGGTCACGGGACCGCCGTTGCTCTGCTTCAACCCACGCAACGGTTCGGGGCCGTGACTGTTGCGTCGGTTGAAGCAGAGCAGAGGGCCCGAGGGGACAGGGCGCGGTCGGTCGGTGGTCCGAGACGGCTCCGACACGGCGACGACGTCGGAGTGCCAAGGAGATCAGAGCGCCCGGAACGTCAGAGCGCCCAGGAGGGCAGCGGCTCGCGGGCGGCCAGCCACGGCTCGGGCACACCGCCCGGCGTGCCGACACCCGTGTGCGCCGCCACCACCGCGCCCACGATGGCGGCCGTGGTGTCCACGTCCCCGCCGGCCTGCACGCAGACCCGGATCGCCGCCGGGTAGTCGTCCAGATGGGTGGCGGCCACCCAGAGGGTGAACCCGACGGTGTCCTGGGCGGTCACCCGGGAGCCGTTGCCGAGCGCCGCCACCACCCGGGACAGCGGGCGGCCGAGCAGCCCGGCCGCCCGGTTCACGCTGCGGTGCACCTCGGTGCCCGGATCGACCGCACCGGCGATCCCGGCGAGCAGCCGCTCCGGGGCCGGCCGGTGCCCGTCGAGGCGGGCCCGGGCGGCCAGCGCGGCGGCGACCGCCACCGCGACCGCACCGGCGATCCCCTCCGGGTGCGCGTGCGTCACCTCGGCCGAGGCGCGGGCCTGGGCCGCGGCGCGGACGGTCGAGTCGGCGAAGTACGCGCCCAGTGGCCCCACCCGCATCGCCGCGCCGTTGCCGCAGGAGCCCTGGCCGTCGAAGGCGGACGCGGCGGCCACCGGCCACGGCGTACCGGTGCGGATCAGCCGCAGGATCAGCATCGCCCCCGCCCCGTAGCCGCGGCGCGGATCGCAGCGCTGGGCGAACGCCAGGGCCAGCCGGTCCCGGTCGACGCCGCCGGACTCCGCCAGCCCGGCGAGGACCGAGCAGGCCATCTCGGTGTCGTCGGTCCACTCCCAGGGCGCCGGCGGCAGGACGCCCGCCGCAAGGTCCGCCGGGCGTGCCCCGGGAACGAAGTACCGCGCGCCGAGCGCGTCGCCGGTGGAGAGACCGGCGAGGCTGTCCCGGGCGAGCGCCAGGCGGGCATCGGCGAACAGGGTGAAGGACATCGTCGTACCAGCTTGCCCGCTCCTCAGGTACGCCGCAACGCGATCAACTTGCCAGGCCAAGTACGGTCTTGGGGTGGCCTCCGTGCTCCTGGTCGAAGACGATCACGTCGTACGCGGCGCGATGCTGCGGTCCCTCGCCGACCGGGGGCATGCCGTGCACGCCGTGGGCACCGCGCTGGACGCCCTGCGCCGGGTCGCCGCGGAGACGCCCGACCTGGTGGTGCTGGACCTGGGCCTGCCCGACCTGGACGGCTCGGACGCGCTGCGGATGCTGCGCGGCATCACCGACGTCCCGATCATCATCGCCACCGCCCGTGACGACGAGCAGTCGGTGGTCAAGCTGCTGCGCGCCGGCGCCGACGACTACATGGTCAAGCCGTTCACCGGTGCGCACCTGGACGCCCGGATCACCACCGTGCTGCGCCGGGCAGGTCGGGCCAGCCGGACTGTGCAACCCGCGGTGCACACCGTCGGCGGGCTGCGCGTGGATGTCGGCGAGCGCAGCGCCCACCTCGACGGGGAGCCGCTGGCGCTGACCCGCAAGGAATTCGACCTGCTGGCGTATCTCGCCGCACGACCCGGGCGGGTAGTGTCCCGCCGGGAGCTCTTGGAGGAGGTATGGCGGCAGCCGTCGGTCGGCGAGGATCAGACCATCGACGTTCACCTGTACTGGCTTCGCCGAAAGATGGGCGAGTCCGCGGCGAAGCCGCGCTACCTGCGCACCGTGCGGGGGGTCGGGTTCCGGCTGGTGGCACCGGACTGAGGACGGCGCTGGCCCTGCTCACGGCCGGCATGTGCAGCCTCGTCGCGCTCGCCTTCCTGATTCCGCTCGGGCTGAGTCTGCGGGAACAGACCCGGGAGGAGGCGATCGGCGACGCCGCTCGACGGAGCACGCTGGTGACCGGGGCGCTGGCGGTGAGCACGGAGCCCGCGGTGGTCGAGCGGGCCGTGGTGGCCAGCGGCGAGGGCGCTCCGGCCCGACCGGTGGTGCACGGGCTGGGTCTCGACGAGTCCGCCGGACGGGCCAGCGACGCCGACCTGGACCAGGCACGCGCCGACCGGCGCTCTCTGGTTGTCGACGTCGACGGCGGGGTGGTCCGGCTCGACCCGGTGGTCCTCGGTGACCGGACGGCCGTGGTCGAGGTGTTCGTGCCGGCCTCCGCGCTGGGCGAGGGTGCCGGCGGCACCTGGCTGCTGCTGTTCGCGGTCGGCGCGGCGATGGCCGGCGCGGCGGTGCTGGTCGTGGACCGGGTCGCCGCCCGCGCGGTTGACTCGACCAAGGGCCTGGTCAAGGCCGCGCTCTCGGTCGGCGACGGCGACCTGGGGGTACGCGTGGAGCCGACCGGCCCACGCGAGCTGGCCGAAGCCGGGTACGCCTTCAACCGGATGGCCGACCGCCTGGACGCGGCCCGCACCGACGAACGGGAGCTGGTGGCCGACCTGTCGCACCGGCTGCGTACCCCGCTGACCGTGCTGCGTCTCGACGCGGAGGCGTTGGAGTCCGACGACACCAGCGTGGGTTCGTTCTCCGAGGCGGAGCTGGACCGGCGACGTGGCATCCGGCGGATCCGGCAGGCGATCGTCACCCTGGAGGGTGAGATCGACGTGCTGATCAAGACCACCCGCAAGGCGGTGGCCCACGAGGCCGGGCCGGCGATGTGCGACGTCAGCGAGGTGGTTCGGGACCGGATGGTGTTCTGGGCGGCGCTGGCCGGCGACCAGAACCGGCCACACCGGGTCAACGGCGCGCAGCTGCGCATCCCGGCGCCGGTGCCGCGGGCCGAGCTGGCCGCCGCGCTGGACGCGGTGATCGGCAACGTCTTCCGCTACACGCCGCAGGGCACCGCGTTCGAGGTGGCCGTGTCCCGCCGGGACGGCTATGTGGCGATCCGGATCGACGACGCCGGCCCCGGTATCGCCAACCCGGACCGGGCTCTGCGCCGGGGCGCCAGTGACCAGGGCTCGACCGGGCTCGGGCTGGACATCGCCAAGCGGGTGGCGTTGCAGGCCAACGGCTCGGTGAGCATCGACCGCGCCCGGCTGGGCGGGGCCAGCGTGGTGATGCTGCTCGCCGACCCGGAGGCGACGCCCCGGCAGGTCAGCCGCTTCGGTCTGGTCGGTCGGATGGCCCGCGACGCCCGGGACCAGAAGTCCACCGGCCGTCGGTGGCCCCGCCAGCGGCCCACCGACGACTGACCGGCCCGGGGCTGTGGCCCGGCGCAAGTCTTCCTTAGATCGCGGTTAACGACGGCGGCGAAGCCGCCACGGGCTGTCAGGATCAGAGCACGAACCCACCAGTTCCACCGGCCAGCGCACAGCGCACCCACGGCCGGTGGAGCCGCGCGCGCGGCGGGAGTCCAGGTCCCCCCACACCCACGCTCCCGCCGCGCGCCCTGCTCCCCGGAACGGCTCAGCCGGCGGTGGTGAGGTACGCGTCGATCTCCGCGGTGATCCGCTGCTTGCCGGCCGCGTCGAGGAAGGACGCGGCCACCCCGTTGCGGGCGAGCCCGGCCAGCCCCTGCGGGCCCACCCCGAGCAGCCGGGCCGCCACCGCGTACTCGTCGTTGAGGGTGGTGCCGAACATCGGCGGGTCGTCGGAGTTGATGGTGACCAGCAGGCCGGCCTCGACCAACCGGGGCAGCGGGTGCTCGTCGAGGCTGGCCACGGCGCGGGTACGCACGTTGGACGTCGGACAGATCTCCATCCCGATCTGCTGCTCGGCCAGGTAGGCGAGCAGCTCCGGGTCCTGGGCGGCGGAGATGCCGTGCCCGATCCGCTCGGCGCCCAGCTCGTTCAGCGCGTCCCAGACGGTCTGCGGGCCGGTGGTCTCCCCCGCGTGCGGCACCGAACGCAGTCCCGCCGCGCGGGCCTGGTCGAAGTAGGGCCGGAACTGCGGCCGGGGTACGCCGATCTCCGGGCCGCCCAGGCCGAAGCTGATCAGCCCGTCGGGGCGCTCGTCCAGCGCGATGCGCAGCGTCTCCTCGGCCGCCGGAAGGCCCGCCTCGCCCGGAATGTCGAAGCACCAGCGCAGGTCGAGGCCGAAGTCGGCCGAGGCGCGCTTGCGGGCGTCCTCGATGGCCTCGCAGAACGCCGGCGCGGGGATACCCCGGCGCACGTGCGAGTACGGGGTGATGGTCAGCTCCGCGTACCGGACCTGCTGGCGGGCCAGCTCGCGGGCCACCTCGTGGGTGAGGATCCAGACGTCCTCGGGGTCACGGATGAGGTCCACCACGCTCAGGTACACCTCGATGAAGTGCGCGAAGTCGCGGAACTCGAAGTAGTTGGCGAGCGCATCCGGGTCGGCCGGCACCGGGGTGCGTCCCTCATGCCGGGCGGCCAGCTCGGCGACGATGCGGGGCGAGGCGGAGCCGACGTGGTGCACGTGCAGCTCCACCTTGGGCAGTCCGGCGATGAAGGTGGGCAGGTCGGTCACTTGTTCTCCTGGGCACGGTCGCCGGTGCGGGCGACGACGAAGACGCGGCGGAACGGGAAGTACACCTGACCCTGCCGCACCGGGTACGCGGCGGCGAGTCGTACCCCCAGCTCGGCCCGGAAGGCGGACCAGCCGGCGGCGTCCAGGGCCGCCCGGACCGGGCGCAGCGCGGTGCCCTCCATCCAGGCCAGCACCGGGTGGTCGGCGGTGGGCCGAACCGGCAGCAGGTGCACGTAGGTAGTCTCCCAGGCGTCCACCGCGCAGCCGGCACCGGTCAGCAGCTCCGCGTAGTCGGCCGGGTCGTCGACCGGGTCGGCGCGCAGCAACGGGGCCAGTTCGGCCCGCCAGGCCGGCCGGTCGGCGACCTCGCGCAGCGCCCGGTGCGAGGGAGCGGAGAAGTTGCCCGGGACCTGCATGGCGAGCCAGGCGCCGGCGGGCAGCTCGACCGCCCAGCGTCGCAGCAGGGCCTGATGGCCCGGCACCCACTGGAGCGCGGCGTTGGTGACCACCACGTCCTCGTCGCCGGCCGGCCGCCAGTCACGCAGGTCGGCGACGGAGAAGTCGACCGGGGCATCCAGGGCCGCGGCCCGGTCGATCATCTCCGGCGAGGAGTCGAGACCGACCACCCGGCTCGCGGGCCAGCGCTCGGCGAGGGTGGCGGTGAGCTGACCGGGACCGCAGCCGAGGTCGACCACTGTGCGGGGCCGTTCGGCCGGGATCCGGGCGACCAGGTCGTGGAACGGCCGGGACCGCTCGTCGCCGTAGCGCAGGTACGTCGTCGGATCCCACATCGTCGCCTCCCAAACCGTACGTCCGTCTTGTTTACCGTACGACTCGCATGGCAGGCCGGCAACCCGATCACTAGGCTCGGGGCATGGAACAGCGCAGCTTCAACCGGCTCGGCCGGACCGTCGGAATGGTCGGCCTGGGCGCCTGGCAGCTCGGCGCGGACTGGGGCACCGTCAGCGAGGACGACGCGATGGCCGTGCTGGCCGC
The DNA here is from genome assembly GCF_900091455.1 of Micromonospora coriariae. Classification (NCBI taxonomy): domain Bacteria; kingdom Bacillati; phylum Actinomycetota; class Actinomycetes; order Micromonosporales; family Micromonosporaceae; genus Micromonospora; species Micromonospora coriariae. The sequence continues at coordinate 522,731 of NZ_LT607412.1, forward strand.
CGCCGTGGACGCCGGGGTCACCTTCCTGGACACTGCCGACGTGTACGGCGACGGCCGCAGCGAGCAGCTGATCGGCCGCTTCCTGCGTTCCCGGCCCGACGCCGGGCTGACCGTCGCCACCAAGATGGGTCGCCGGGTCGAGCAGCGGCCGGAGGCGTACACCCTGGCCAACTTCCGGCAGTGGACCGACCGGTCCCGCGTCAACCTGGGGATGGACACCCTGGACCTGGTCCAGCTGCACTGCCCGCCCACGGCCGTCTTCGCCGACGACGCGGTCTTCGACGCCCTGGACACCCTCGTCGCCGAGAAGGCCATCGCCGGGTACGGCGTCAGCGTGGAGACCTGCGACCAGGCGCTCACCGCGATCGCCCGGCCCGGGGTGGCCAGCGTCCAGATCATCCTCAACGCCGTCCGGCACAAGCCGCTGGAGCAGGTGCTGCCGGCCGCCGCGGCCGCCGGGGTGGGCATCATCGCCCGCGTGCCGCTGGCCAGCGGCCTGCTCTCCGGCCGCTACGACGAGCACACCCAATTCCCCGCCGACGACCACCGCAACTACAACCGGCACGGCGAGGCGTTCGACGTCGGCGAGACGTTCTCCGGCGTCGACTTCGAGCGGGGGTTGGCCGCCGTACGCCGGCTGGCGCCGCTTGTCTACGCGGACCGCACGATGGCGCAGTTCGCGCTGCGCTGGGTGCTGGACCAGCCGGGCGTCACCGTCGTCATCCCCGGCGCCCGCGACGCCGACCAGGCCCGGCGTAACGCGGCCGCGGCCGACCTGCCGCCACTCGCGGCGGAGCAGTTGGCCGGCGTGCGCGAGGTCTACGACGAGCTGATCCGCCCGCAGGTGCACGACCGGTGGTGACCCGCGCACCCCGGGTGCTCGCACCGCGTCGCCCGACCGGCGATGATGGCCGGGCGGGGCGGCGCTCCGCCCGGTCCGGCTCAGAGGGGGCGCGATGAGGGGTTGGCTTGCGCTCACCCTCGGCCTGCTGGCGGTCGTGATCGGTGCGGTGTGGACGGTGCAGGGCCTGGGCTACGTCAGCGGCAGTGTGATGACCGACGAGCGGCTCTGGGTGGTGCTCGGCCCGATCGTGGCCCTGGTCGGGCTGGTGCTGCTCTGGTTGGGCCTGCGCTCGCGCCGTCGACAGTGACCCGGCGACTCCACAGTGGCGCTGGCGCTGCGCCCCGGGACGTGGAAAGCCCCGCATCCCGGACGGGATGCGGGGCTACACAACGACCCCTGGCCGGATCGTCCCACTGGCCGGCGGGGGCCGGCCACACTACTCAGATGGGACGGACCTGCTCGGCCTGCGGGCCCTTCTGACCCTGAGCGATCTCGAACTCCACCCGCTGGTTCTCCTCCAGCGTGCGGTAGCCGCTGGTCTGGATGGCCGAGAAGTGGACGAACACGTCAGCACCCCCGCCGTCGACGGTGATGAAGCCGAAGCCCTTGTCAGCGTTGAACCACTTCACGGTTCCCTGCGCCATGTGTATCTCCTTCTAAAACTGGCGGCCGTGCACGCCGTGCGGCCGATTGGCCGTTTTCGAGCAGCGGCGTCTGAGGCGGCCCCACGAAGGAGACTTCTCTCAACCCACGCCATCTCGCAACAGCGGCAACAGCAAATCACGTACGCAAAAACTCTGCACGACCTCTCCGACGAATTTCTCCGACATGTGACCTGACGGATGCCCGAGATCCGCTAGGCGGTGCGCGCCGCCATGCGAAAGGCCCCCTTCCCGTCGATACGGGAAGGGGGCCGATGTCGCTGCGCTGGTCAGTCCGGCCAGTGGCCGGTCATCCGGCGGACGCCGACCGCGCCGCCCCGGTCCACTGCGGCCCGGACCACCGCGAAGATGGCCCCCTGCAACGCCGCTGCGGCCAGGATCTCGCCCCAGCCACGGTCCTCGTCCGTGGCGTTGGGCGCCTCGCCGTCGCCGGCGGTGACCTTCCAGACCTGCCGGAAGATCGCACCTGCCACCGCACCGGCGGCAATACCCAGCAGCACGCCGGCCGGTCGGTACGCGACCCTGCTGATGCCCTTGCTCACCTACGCCTCCCCCGCACGATCATCAGCACCACCACGGTGGCCACCGCACCGGCGGCGATGGCCGCCCATGGCACCGGGTTGCGTCGAACCAGTTCGCCCTTCTCGTGGGCCTGCGCGCGCACCAGCCCGCCCTTCTCGTGGGCCTGTGCCCGCGCCGACTCCGCGCGGCGTACGGCCTGCCCGCGGACCCGCGCCACGGTCTGCGCCGCCTGCTCGCGCATCCGCTCCCGCGCCTGCCCGGCGGACTCCTTCAGTCGCGCCTTGACGTCCGCCTTGGCGGCCAGCGCCTCCATCGTCTCGCCCAACTCGACCCGGGTGCGACGGATCTCCTCGCGGAGCGCCTCGGTGTCGCCGGTCCCGTTGCCCGTCATCCCCGTCCCCTGTCCTTCACGGCGGCGGCGACGGTGTCCACGTCAGCGCGGATGCTGCGGACCGTGACCGCCGGAACCGGCGGGACCGCACGGCTGACCTGCTTCTTGCCCACCAGGGCGAGGATGCCGGCCACAAGGAAGAGGGCCACCGCCACGATCAGCGCGGCGGCCCAGGCGGGCAGCACCAGGTCGAGCAGCAGGATCGCGGTGGCGACCAGGGCGCCCAGCCCGAAGAAGGCGAGCGCGCCGCCGGCGCCGAACAGACCGATCCCGATGCCGGCGTGCTTGCCCTTCTGGGTCAACTCCGCCCGGGCCAGCATCAGTTCGTCCCGCACCAGGCGGGAGACCTGCTCGGCGGCCCGCTGCACCAACTCGGCGGTGGAGGGCTCGCTCCCGTTCTGCGATGTGCGGGCATTCGCCACATCAGCCATGCTGTCCTCCTTTCCTCATCACCGCGCTGTATGCCCGGAGTCGGCGTCCGTCAATCCTAAAGCGCGCCTACCCGGTCGCCGTTCCTGTCGTCCGGTTCTGCGCCCCGGCGCGGCGTCCGTCCGCCTCGATCAGGGTAGAGACATCCGGCAGCAGGTCCCCCGCCTAAGCCCGGTCAAACCTCTTCCCGCCCCACCAACGCCCCGCCCAGCCCCCCGGACACGCCCGGGCCCCACCCTCACCCCCGTTGATCATGAAGTTGGCGGCACGACACGCCGTTGCCGGCGTCGCCAACTTCATGATCAACGGGGAGAGCCGGGCCGGGAGGGGTGCCGGGGTCAGGGGCGGGAGGAAGAGGAACTGGTTTCTTCGGGGCCGATGAAGGCTTCGCTGCGGGCGTCGCCGTCGTCGCTGCCGCCGAAGACGCGGGCGTCGTCGGGAACCTCGGTGCGGCGCTCGGGCCGGCGTGGCCGCACCCACTGCCAGGGCAGGTTGCTGCCGGCGTCGCCCAGCTCGGTGCGCAACCGGGGCATCGCGGTGGGGCGGTTGTCCCGGATCCACGCCACCAGGTGCTCGCGGACCAGGCAGCGCAGGTCCCACAGGCTGCCGGCGTCGGCGGCGCTGACCAGCGCGCGCAGCCGGACCATCCCGCCGGTGGCGTCGGTCACCTGCAGCACGCAGACCCGGCCGTCCCACAGCTCGGTGCCCTCCACCAGGCGGCGCAGCTCCTCCCGCATGGTCTGTACCGGGACCGCCCAGTCCACGTCGAACTCGGCGGTGCCGAGCACCGCCGCCTCGGTCCGTGTCCAGTTCTGGAACGGCTTGCTGGTGAAGTACGAGGTGGGCAGGATCAGCCGTCGGTCGTCCCAGATCTGCACCACCACGTAACTGAGGGTCAGCTCCTCGATCCGGCCCCACTCCCCCTCGACGACCACCACGTCGTCGAGCCGGACCGCGTCGCTGAAGGCGAGCTGGAGGCCGGCGAACACGTTGCCGAGCAGGCTCTGCGCGGCCAGCGCGGCGACCACACCGACCACACCGGCGGAGGTCAGCACGCCGGCGCCGATGCCGCGCACACTGGGGAACGTCATCAGCATCACGCCGACGGCCAGGATCACGATCACCGCGATGGTCAGCCGGCGCAGCATCACCACCTGGGTCCGTACCCGCCGGGCGTGCCGGTTGTCCGGCACGTCGACCCGGAACCGGGCCAGCGCGGTGTCCTCCACGACAACCAGCAGGGCGGCCACCAGCCAGGCCACGGTGGCGATGACGCCGAGGACGAGCAGGTGCAGCAGCAGCCGCCGCCAGCCCTCGCCGACCGCGTATCCGGTGCTGAACCGGGCGGCGAACTGCACGGCCAGGACCGTCGCGGCGACCTGGAACGGCCGGTGCGCGTGGTCGGTCAGCTCGGTCATCAGCAGCGACCGGCGGCCGAACCGCCGCACGACCCGGTGGACGACCTCAACCAGGAACAGGGCGACCGCCGCCGCGGCGAGCGCGGCGACGGCCGTTTCGAGGTAACTCTGCACGTGGGTGGTGCTCCCCTCCGCCGAGCGGCAGTGCTTCGGGCAAAAGCCCAACAGTGCCCGGCGTCTGCGGAATCGACCAGGTCAGACCTTGCGGTACCGGGACTGGAGGAAGCAGTAGAGGCCGAAGGCGGCGATGCCGAGGGCCACCAGGGTCAGCAGGAGCGTGCCGTACGACTGCTCGCGCAGCGTGTGCAGCGCGGCATCCAGGCCACGGGCCTTCTCCGGGTCGTAGTTCACCGCGGCCACGATGACCAGCAGGCCGGCGATGCCGTACGCGATGCCCTTGGCGACGTACCCGGCGATGCCCAACCGGCGGGCCAGCTTGCGGGTCTTCGGGCTCATCTCGCCGGTCTTCAGGTGCTTCTCGAACCGCTTGATCAGGCCGTAGATCACCAGACCCAGACCGATCGCGGCGAGCACCAGCCCGGCCAGGCCGACCAGCCAACGACCACCGCTGGATGTCATCAGCTTGCCGGTCAACGCCTCCTGCTGGTCGGCGCTGTTCGACCCGACGTCCTTGAAGACCTTGAACGCGGTCCAGGCGAAGTAGAGGTAGACGATGGTGCGGCCGGCCGAGGCGAGCCGCTCCACGACCCGCTCCCTGCCCCGCTCGGCGCGGTGCCCCACCGCCGCCTCCAGCGCCTGCCAGATCGCCATCGCGAGCAGGCCCACAGCGGTGGCGATGACCAGGAACTTGCCCAGCGGCTGCTCGGCGAGGGTCCGCAGGGCGCCGGACTGGTCGCCGTCGTCGGACGACGTCCCGAACGCGATCTGCAACGCCAGCCAGGCGAAGAGCAGGTGCACGATGCCGTAGCCGATGAAGCCGGCCCGGGCGAGGAGTTCCAGCCACCGGCTGTCCGCCGTACGGGAGGCGGTGGCTTCGGCGCTACGGGTGAGTGACATGCGGCCACAATCTCCGATTCCGGAGATCCCCAAACGTCGGCCACCGCCGCCCGCCCAGGTCAGTTGCCAGGGTTGCGCGAAACGCGAATTTTGACCTGCTGGTCGGTGACGCTGTCCAGCGTGACCGCGAAGCCCCCGGCCTCGGTGGCCTGCTGACCGGTGGTGAGGGTGAGCTGCTCTCCGGCGACCTCGACGGTCACCTGGTCACCCTCTGCGCCGACCAGTTTGGCATCGACGCCCAGGATGGAGGCGCTCGCGTCGACACCCCGCTCGAAGGTGACCGTGCAGGCGTCCAGCCCACAGTCGGTGGAGGCGCCCTGCGAACTGCAGCCGGCGAGTACGACGAGGCCGAGCGCCAGAGCGGCGAACAGGCCGGCGGCGCGGCGGACGGGGGACAACGGGATGGTGGCGGGTCGGTTCGTCACCTCGCCAAGAGTACGAGACGACCGCGAGAACGCCGCCGGCCGGTGATCATCGGGACGGCGGCCCTCCCGGGGGCGGGCGGGACCGGTCCGGGCACCGGCTAGGGTCCGGGACATGCCCTTCGACATCGCCCGCACCCGGGCCGCCTACCCCGCCCTGACCGAGGGCTTCGTCCACTTCGACGGGGCCGGGGGCACCCAGACCGCGGCAGGTGTGATCGACGCGGTCGCCGACGCCATGCGCAGCGCGGTCGGCAACCGCAGCGCCGCCTTCGTACCGGGTCGCCGGTCGCTGGAGCTGGTGGCCGCGGCCCGCTCGGCGGTGGCCGACCTGCTCGACGCCGACCCGGCCGGGGTGGTGCTGGGCCCGAGCGCCACCGCGCTGACGTACACCCTGGCGCGCACGCTCGGCGCGGCCTGGCGTCCCGGCGACGAGGTGGTGGTCTCCCGGCTCGACCACGACGCCAACGTGCGGCCGTGGGTGCAGGCCGCCGAGGCGGCCGGCGCGACGGTGCGCTGGGCCGAGGTCGACAGGCACACCGGCGAGCTGCCCGCCGGCCAGTACGCCGACCTGGTCGGTGAGCGCACCCGACTGGTCGCGGTGACCGCCGGCAGCAACGCCATCGGCACCGTGCCGGACGTGGCGGCGATCGCGAAGACCGCGCACGCCGTCGGCGCGCTGGTCTGCGTCGACGGGGTGCACTCGGTGCCGCACGGGCCGACCGACCTGTCCTCGCTCGGCGCCGACGTGCTTTTCACAAGCGCCTACAAGTGGTCCGGCCCGCACCTGGCGGCGATGGTCGCCGACCCGGCCCGGTGGGCGGCGCTGCGCCCGGCGAAGCTGGTGCCGTCCTCCGACGCGGTGCCGGACCGGTTCGAGTACGGCACTCCCAGCTTCCCGTTGCTGGCCGGCGTGGCCGCCGCGGTGGACCACCTGGCCGGGCTGGACCCGGACGCGGTGGGCGACCGGCGGACCCGGCTGCGGGCCGGGCTGGCGGCCGCCCAGGCGCACGAGGAGGCGCTACTGGACCGGCTGCTGGCCGGGCTGGCCGAGCGGCCCGCGATCACCGTCTACGGCTCCCCGGCCCGGCGCTGCCCGACGGTCTCCTTCCGGGTCGCCGGCATGTCGCCAGGAGCCACCCAGGAGGCGCTCGGCGCGGCCGGGTTCTGCCTCTCCGCCGGCGACTACTACGCCTACGAGTACTTCCAGATGATGGGGCTGCGCGACAGCGGCGGCGCGGTCCGGGCCAGCATCTACCACTACAACACGGCGGACGAGGTGGACCGGTTGCTCGCCGAACTGGATGTGCTGGTCGACGCTGCGGGGACAATGAGCCGGTGAGCAACCTGGTCGAGGACAACCCCGCCAAGCACCGTTTCGAGATCCTGGTCGACGACGCGCTGGCCGGCTTCACCGCATATCTGGTCCGTGGCGGGGTGCTGGTCTTCACCCACACCGAGGTGGACACGCGTTTTCAGAACATGGGCGTGGGTGGGGCGTTGATCCGGGGCACCCTGGACCAGGTCCGGGCCCGTGGCGCCCGGGTTGTGCCGCAGTGCCCGTTCATGTCCGCGTATATCGACAAGCACCCCGAGTACGCCGACCTGGTGGCCGAGCCCTCCTAGGGCGTGACCGACCCGGCGCCGGTCAGCACCTCGGCGGCGGCCTGTCCGCTGGCCCGGGTGGCGCCGTGGGTGGCCAGGTGCACCGCGCCGGTGACCAGCTCGGGCACACCGAGCTCGACCACGACCGCGTCCGGCCGGGCGGTCAGGGCGCGCCGCACCGCCGCGCGCATCCAATCGTGCCGATGCAGGTCGCGGACCACCAGCACCAGGGGGCGACCGTCCGCCCCGGCGCCCGGATCCCCCGGCACGTCCGGTTCGGCGTAGCGGACCGTGCTCGTGCCGGGCAGCAGCTCGGCCAGTGGCGCACCGATCCCCCAGGGCGTCTCCGCGCCGATGGCGATGTTGCGCGGCGGCTCGAACTCGACCACGTGCGCCGCGCGGGTCAGCGGCAGGGCGACCCTCCCGGCTTCCACCGTGGTGACCCGGATGGCGCGGCGTGCGGCGACCAGTCCGACGTCGGTGGCGTCGCGCCCCGTGGCCGACCGGGCGGTGCGGGCGGCCACTGTCCAGGCGGCGAGCTGGCCGACCCGCTTGGCCGCCTCGGCTAGGCGCTCCTCGGGCAGCTCGCCGGAGACGACCGCGGCCACGATGGCGTCGCGCAGCTCCCGGGCCGCCTGCTCGTCGGCCCGTTCGCCGCCGATGCAGATCGCGTCGGCCCCGGCGGCGAGCGCGCGGACCGTCGCGCCGGCGAAGCCGTACCGGTCGGCGACGGCGCGCATCTCCACCGCGTCGGTCACCACCACGCCGGAGAAGCCCAGTTCGTCGCGGAGCAGGCCGCCCAGGATGCGCTGGCTCAGCGTGGCCGGCAGCTGCGGGTCGAGCGCGGGCACCAGCAGGTGGCCGGTCATCACGGCCTGCACCCCGGCCGTCACGGCGGCCCGGAAGGGGGCCAGCTCGCAGGCGTCGAGCCGGTCCCGGTCGGCGGTGATCCGGGGCAGGTCGTGGTGTGAGTCGACACGGGTGTCGCCGTGCCCGGGGAAGTGCTTGGCGCAGGCGGCGACACCGCCGGCCTGGAGCCCACGGACCCAGGCGGCGGTGTGCCGCGCGACCAGGGCCGGGTCGGCTCCGAACGAGCGGACGCCGATCACCGGGTTGGCGGGGTTGGAGTTGACGTCGGCGTCCGGCGCGTAGTTGAGGGTGATTCCGGCGGCCGCGAGTTCGACGCCGAGGTCCCGGGCGACCGCCTCGGTCAGCTCCGGGTCGTCGACCGCTCCGAGGGCGAAGTTGCCGGGTCGGGAGCTGCCGTGGACCGACTCGATCCGGGTGACGTCGCCGGCCTCCTCGTCGATCGCCACGATGACGTCGGGCCGCTCGGCGCGCAGGGTCGCGGTGAGCGCCGCCACCTGGGCGGAGTCGACGACGTTGCGGGCGAAGAGCACCACCGAGCCGAGCCCCTCGCCGAGCCAGCGGCACACCCACGGTGGCGGGGTGGTGCCGACGAATCCGGGTTGCAGGACGGCCGCGGCCAACGCCGGGAGGTGCCCGGTGGGCGCCGTCACGCCGCCCCCTCGTGGCGGTCGGCGTCGGTCCCCGGTGCCGGCGCGCCCGCGCCGACCCGCTGGTTGCGCTCGCTCATGCGGCCCCCGTACCCCATCTCTCGCGCGCCTGCGGCGCACCGCCACCGGCAGGCGGTGCTGCCATGGTCACACCGGGCGATTCAATAGTCAATAAACCTTACAGTTGCCGGACGGCACTGTCCCCGGGGAGAGTGCGGGGATGGACCCCGCCCTGCTGGCCGACGCGACGAGCCCGGCCGACATCCCCGGCGTACGCCTGCTCGGCCTGGTGGTTGGCGCTCTGCTGCTGCTCGCCGCGATCCGGGCGATGTTCGGCCGGCGCTGAACGCGACCACCCGGTCGGGCACCCGGCCCGGGTGTGGCCGACCGTCACCGGGGTACGGCTTCCCCGTCACCGGGTACGCGCGCCGAGGGGGAGAACGATGAAGATCGGCTACTTTCTGTCCAGTGAGGAGTTCACGCCGGCTGAGCTCCTGGAACAGGCGCGCGGTGCCGAGCGGGCCGGCTTCGAGGCGCTGTGGATCTCCGACCACTACCACCCGTGGACGGACGCGCAGGGGCAGAGCCCGTTCGTCTGGTCGATGATCGGCGCGCTCAGCCAGGTCTGTTCGCTGCCGGTGACCACCGCGGTGACCTGTCCGACCGTGCGGATCCACCCGGCCGTGATCGCCCAGGCGGCGGCGACCAGCGCCGTGCTGCACGGCGGCCGGTTCGTGCTCGGCGTCGGCAGCGGCGAGGCGCTCAACGAGCACATCTTCGGCGACGCCTGGCCGCAGACCGAGGTCCGGCTGGAGATGCTGGAGGAGGCCGTCGAGGTGCTGCGCAAACTGTGGGCGGGCGACTTCGTCAACCATCACGGGAAGCACTACACCGTCGAGCACGCCCGCCTCTACACGCTGCCCGACACTCCCCCGCCGATCTACGTCTCCGGCTTCGGCCCGAAGTCCATCGACCTGGCCGCCCGGATCGGCGACGGTTACGTGAACACCATGCCGGACGCCGAGATGGTCCGGCGCTTCCGGGAGAACGGCGGCGGCGACAAGCCGTGCCAGGCCGGCTTCAAGGCGGCGTACGCGGCCAGCGAGGACGAGGGCATGCGGATCGCGTACGAGCGCTGGCCCAACGCCGGGGTGCCCGGTGAGCTGTCCCAGGTGCTCCCGTCGCCGCGCCACTTCGAGCAGGCCGCCGAGCTGGTCAGGCCGGAGATGATGAAGGAGGCGTTCGTCTGCGGCAACAGCGTCGACGCGCACCTGGAGATGATCGACAAGTACGACAAGGCCGGCTTCGACGAGGTGTACGTGGCAAACGTCGGTCCGCACCACCAGGGTCTGTTCGACCTCTACCAGCGCGAGGTCCTGCCCCGCCTACGCTGAGCCCGGACGGCGGTCGGCGACCGCCACGGACAGGACGGTTTCGGCGGTGATCGGCTCGGGTACCTCCGGCCCTCGATGAAACTGTCCACGCACTCGATGACATTGCGCCGTGCGGCGCGGAGCCTCTTCGGCTGGACCGCGTTGCGGCCGAACCAGCTGGCCGCCATGCGCGCGGTGATGAAGCGACGTGACGCCCTGGTGGTGCTGCCCACCGGCGCCGGCAAGTCCGCCATCTACCAGATCCCGGCCAGCCTGATCCCCGGCCCCACCGTGGTGATCTCGCCGCTGCTGGCCCTTCAGCAGGACCAGATCGCGGCCCTCAACGAGCGCCAGCGCCCGGAGCTGCGGGCGGTGCGGATCAGCTCGAACGAGACGGCCGCACAGCAGGCCGAGGCGATCACCGAGATCCGCGAGGGTCGGGCGGAGTTCCTGTTCATCACCCCGGAGCAGCTGAGCAACCCCGACCGGATGGCCGAGGTCGCCTCGCTCAGGCCGGCGCTGGTGGCGATCGACGAGGCGCACTGCATCTCGGCCTGGGGCCACGACTTCCGTCCCGACTACCTGGCCCTCGGGCACCTGATCGAGGGCATCGGCCGGCCGCCGGTGGTCGCGCTGACCGCCACCGCGTCCCCACCGGTACGCGACGACATCATCGCCCGGCTGCGGCTGCGCAAGCCGGAGGTCGTGGTCTCCGGGCTGGACCGGCCCAACCTGTTCCTGGAGGTGGCGCACTGCCCCACCGAGGACTACCGGTGGCGGCGTCTGGTCGCGCTGCTGCGCGACGACGAGCGGCCGGGGATCATCTACGTGCCGACCCGCCGCGCCGCCGAGGAGCTGGCCGCCCGGTTGACCGACGCGGGTTTCCCGGCGCAGTGCTACCACGGCGGGATGTCGGCCGGCGCGCGCTCCGAGCTGCACGAGGCGTTCCTCGCCGACCAGGTGCCGATCATGGTGGCCACGTCGGCGTTCGGGATGGGCATCGACAAGCCGAACATCGCCTGGGTGGTGCACATGGCGCTGCCCGACTCGCCGGACAGCTACTTCCAGGAGATCGGCCGGGCCGGCCGCGACGGGCAGCCGGCCCGGGTCCTGCTGCTCTGGCAGGCCGAGGACGTGGGCCTGCAACGGTTCTTCAGCGGTGGCCTGCCGGACGCGAACGAGCTGCGCGACCTTGCGGCGCTGCTGCGCCGCAGGCCGGCCACCAAGACCGAACTACGCGAGGCCACCGGGCTCGGGCCACGCAAGCTGGGCCAGTACCTCTCCCTTCTGGAGCAGGTCGGGGCCGCCGAGCCGCGCGCCAAACAGCGCATCGCCGCCCCCCGCTACGCCCCGACCCCTGTGGACGCCGCCGCGGCGGCGTTGGCCGAGGCGGAGCGGCAGCAGACGGTGACCCGGTCGCGGACCGACATGATGCGGGCCTTCGCCGAGACCACCGCCTGCCGGGGGCAGACCCTGCTGGCCTACTTCGGCGAGCAGATGACCGAGGTCTGCGGGCACTGCGACAACTGTCATGCCGGCACCAGCGTCGCCGACGACGGCGCGGTCGGGCCGTTCCCGGTGCACAGCCAGGTGCGTCACCCGGAGTGGGGGCAGGGCCTGGTGCTCGGGTACGAGGAGGACAAGATGACGGTTCTCTTCGACGAGGTGGGGTACAAGACGCTGTCCGTGCGCGTGGTGTCCGAACAGTGCCTGCTGACGCTGGACTAGCCTGAGCCGGGCGCCAGCGCGGGGCCCACCGATTGACCAAGCAGAGCAGGGCGGAAGGGGCGTTGCCGTGATCGAGCAGCCGGCGTACACCGGTTTCGGTTTCTCCGACGAGGAGTGGGGGCTGCTGGTCGGCCTGCCGCAGTCGGTGCTGACCACCGCGAGCGCCGCCGAGTCCGACGGCACCCGCCGGACCATGGCGGAGAACGCGGCCGGGTTGGAGACCATCGCGGCGGGCCGGGAGTCGGCCAGCCCGCTGGTCGCCGCCGTGGCCGGCGAGATCGTGACCCGGGTCGGCGACCCGGAGGCCGGCGAGGAACTGCCCGTCATCGCGCCCGCCGACCCGCGGGCGATGATCGACGACGTGCTGGTGCGGGCCGGCGAGGCCGCCGCGCTGCTGGCCGTCCGGGTCGACGAGGGTGCCGCGGGCGCGTACAAGCACTGGCTGGTGGAGATCGCCGAGCAGGTGGTCGGTGCCGCGTCCAGCGGTGGGCTGCTCGGGCTGGGCGGCGAGCCGGTCAGCGACTCCGAGCGGCGTTTCCGCGACCGGCTCGCGCAAGTGCTCAACGACTGACGGACGACATCGGCGTACCGGCCGAACCGGTCGGCTCGGCGGGCAGCGCCGCGGGGTCGGCCGGCCGGACGCCGCGCAGCGTGGCCAGCGCGGCCACCGCGCCCAGCAGCATCGCCACAGTGGCGGCGACCGCGGCGAGGTGCAGACCGTCGGCGAACGCGATCCGGGCGGCGTGCAGCACGGCGTCGCCCAGATCGGCCGGCAGCCCCTCGGCCACCGCCAGCGCACCGCCCAAGGTCTCGCGGGCCGCGTCGCGGGCGTCGGTCGGCAGCCCGGCCGGCAGGCCGTCGAGGACCTCCCGGCGGTAGACCGCCGCGCCGACGCTGCCCAGGATCGCCATCCCCAGCGCGCCCCCCAGCTCGCTGCTGGACTCGGTCAGCGCCGAGGCGACACCGGCCTGCTCCGGCGGGGCCGCACCGAGGACCAGCTCGGTGACCAGCGACATCACCATCACCAACCCGGCCGCGTAGACGCTGGCGCCGAGCAGCAGCAGCCAGAGCGGCGACTCGGGCGTGACCCGGGTCAGCACCAGAAAGCCGAGCACGGCGATCCCGAACCCGGTGCCGATCAGGTACGCCCGGTCGATGCGCTGGGCGAGCGCGGCGGCGGCCGGAGCGATCCCGCCGACCGCCAGGGATGGCACCAGACTCCACAGTGCCGCCCGCAGCGGGCTCAGGCCGAGCACCAACTGCAGGTACTGGGTGGTGAAGATGGCGAAGCCGACCAGGGCGAACATCGCCAGCAGGTTGACCGCGAGAGACCCGGCGAAGCCGCGGCGGCGAAACAGCGCCAGGTCGATCATCGGGTACGCCCGGGTCCGCTGCCGGTGCAGGAACAGCGCCCCGACGAGCAGGCCGGCGACGATGGCCAGCACCCGCGCGGGGGTGACGCCGTCGCGGGCCATCTCCTTGATGCCGTAGATCACCGGCAGCAGCGCGCCGAGCGACAGCAGCGCGCTGACCAGGTCGAACCGGCCCGCGCCGGGGTTGCGGAACTCGGGCACCAGGATCGGGGCGAGCAGGAGCAGCAGCACCATCGCCGGAATGTTGATCAGGAAGATCGAGCCCCACCAGAAGTGCTCCAGCAGGACGCCGCTGAGCACCGGACCGATCGCGATGCCACCGGTCAGCGTGGCGGTCCAGATGCCGATGGCGGTGCCGCGCTGCTTGGCGTCGTGGAACATGTTGCGGATCAGGGCGAGCGTGGACGGCATCAGGGTGGCCCCGCCGACGCCGAGCACGGCGCGCGCGGCGATCAGCGTCCCGGCGCTGTCGGCGTACGCGGCCAGCAGGGACGCCGCGCCGAACGCGGCCGCGCCGAACAGCAGCAGCCGACGCCGGCCGATCCGGTCACCCAGCGCGCCCATGGTGATCAGCAGCCCGGCCAGCACGAAACCGTAGATGTCGAAGATCCAGAGTTGCTGGGTGGCGGTGGGGCGCAACTCCTCGCTGATGAACGGGACGGCGAAGTAGAGCACCGACACGTCCATCGAGACCAGGAGCAGCGGCAGCATCAGCACCGTGAACCCGATCCACTCCCGCCGGCCCGCGCGGGGTGCCGGTGTGGTCGTCACTGTCATGGGAGAACTCCTTCTGCGTATGGCGTACGCTGTTATGCGTAGACCATACGCAGAACTAGGATGGCATGGCAAGGAGGAGACGTGGCGGCACAGACAGACGACAGCGGTCCGGCGATCCCGCCGGCCATCGAGAGCGCGTGGGGGTTGCGAGAGCGGCCGCCCAAGGGGCCCCGGCCCGGGCTGACCGTGAGCGGCATCGTGGACGCCGCCGTGCGGGTGGCCGACGCCGACGGGCTGGCCGCCGTCTCGATGAGCCGGGTGGCCAAGGAGTTGAACGCCGCCACCATGGCGCTCTACCGGTACATCGCCTCGAAGGACGAGCTGCTGATGCTCATGGTGGACGCCGGGTACGGCCCGCCGCCCGGCCCCGCCGCACCCGACGCCGACTGGCGCGCCGGCCTCACCCGCTGGGCCTGGGCCGAACACGACGTGCTGCGGCAGCGGCCCTGGCTGCTGCACGTGCCGATCATCGGCCCACCGCTCACCCCGCAACAGCTCGGCTGGCTGGAGGACGGGCTGCGCTGCCTCGACGGCACCGCGCTCACCGAGGGCGAGCAGATGTCCGCCCTGCTGCTGATCACCGGCTACGTCCGTAACGAGGCGACGCTCACCACTCAGATCGCCGAGGGCAGCCGGGCCGCCGGCATCGAGCCGAGCGAGATGATGCCGGCGTACGCCCGGATGGTGGGCCGGCTCATCGACCCGGCCCGCTTCCCGGCACTGCACCGGGTGCTCGCCTCCGGTGTACTCCACCAGAACGACGACCCGGACGAGGAGTTCACCTTCGGCCTCGACCGGATCCTCGACGGCATCGAGGCCCTGATCCGGCGTCGAGCGGTCTGAGGGCGTCCGATGCTGCACAGGGACACCATCGACACCACAGTCCTGCCGCCCGGTGAGCGGTTCGGGATGTGGCTGGATCTGGTCGCGCGCACCGCGGCGCCGCTGCGGATCCGGTCCGCGCACGCGGACGACTTCGCCGCCCGGGCCGACTTCATCGATCTCGGCCCGATCCAGCTGGTCGAGTACCGGTACCCGTCGCTGGACGCCACCCGGACGCGCAAGCTGGTCAGCCGCTCGGACCCGGAACTGTACGTGCTCGCCCTCACCACCGACGGGATCGGCACGTCCAGCCAGGACGGTCGCCACAGCGAGATCCACGCCGGAGAGTTCACCTTCTACGACGCGTCCCGCCCGCACGACGTGTGCCACCACGCCACCGAGCCGGAACGCGGCCAGGCCACCTCGATCATCAGCCTGATCCCGCACGCCGCGCTGCCGCTGCCGCCGCAGCGGATGGCCGCGCTCTACGGCGGCCGGATGTCCGGCAGCGAGGGGATCGGCGCGCTGCTGGCGCAATTCCTGCTCCAGGTCACCCGGCATCCCGAGCAGTACCATGCCGCCGACGCCAGCCGGCTCGGCGCGGTCGGCCTGGACCTGGCCACCACCATGCTCGGCCGGCACCTGGTCGCCGAGGACGCGGTGCCGACCGAGGTCCGCCGCCGCGCGCTGGTCACCCAGGTGCAGGCGTACGTCCACCGCAACCTCGGCGACGCGACGCTCAGCCCGCAGACCGTCGCGGACGCCCACCACATCTCACTGCGCTCACTGCACCGCTTGTTCGAGGCCGAGGAGTCCACCGTCGCGTCCTACATCCGGGACCTGCGGCTGGCCCGGTGCCGGCGCGACCTGACCGACCCCGCGCTGCGCACCCAGCCCGTGCAGATGATCGCCGCCCGCTGGGGGTTCGCCGACAAGGCGCACTTCAGCCGGGCGTTCCGGGCGGCGTACGGGGTGAGCCCACAGGCGTACCGCGAGGTCCACACGGATTCGGCGCGGATCGTCAACCGCCCGGCGTCCGTGGTCAACTCGTCCCGGGCAGACTGACAATCAACGCGGCCGGCCCGCGGACCGCCCAGGCGGCCGCGGTGGTCGCCAACGGGGGCCGTGGCGAGGCGCCCGCCGCCAGGCGCGGCGGGCGGCCGCCCGGTGCAGCCCCGACCGCGGACTGAAGCTCCGGTCCCGTCACTCTCCCCCCAGGACCGTCGGCGGGGCCGGTCAGGCCTTCTCCAGCAGCGCCAACACGACCCGTTCGGCCTCCTCGCGCGGCGCCTGCGGGTCCACCGGCGCCACCACACCGTCGTGGTAGAGGTCCACCACCCGAGGGTCCACGTAGGACGTGCGCGCCACGGTGGGGGTGTTGCCCAGCAGCTCGGCGACCTCGCGCATCACCGCGACCACCGCCTTGCGCCGGGCGGTCATCGAGCGCCCCGGGCCGACGGTGGCCAACTCGGTCGCGGCGAGCACCGTGGCGTGCCAGGTGCGGAAGTCCTTGGCGGTCATCTCCCCGCCACTTGCGTCGCGCAGGTATCCGTTGACCTCGTCGCTGCGCACGTCCCGCCACTCCCGGCCGTCCCAGTAGCCGAACAGACGGTCCGCCCGCCGACGGCGGCGGCGCAGGTCGATCAGCACCTGGCACAGCTCCGGATCCTCGATCCGGCGTACCTGCTCGATGCCACCCTTCGCCGGGAACTCGAAGACCACGCAGCCGCGCCGGGTCCGGGCGTGCTCGGGGCGCAGGGTGGACACCCCGAACGTCGGATCGTCGCCGGCCGCGTACTGGTCGCTGCCCACCCGGAACATCCCCATGTCCAGCAACCGGGCCACCGTGGCCAGCACCCGGTCCCGGCCCAGGCCCCGGCCGCCCAGGTCGTTGCCCACCCGCTCCCGCAGCACAGGCAGCCGCCGGGCCACCTCCAGCATGTGGTCGAACTTCGCCTCGTCCTGCTTCTCCCGCCACAGCGGGTGGTAGAGGTACTGCTTGCGCCCGGCCGCGTCGATGCCGGTCGCCTGGATGTGCCCGTTCGGGTACGGCGAGATCCAGACGTCCTGCCAGGCCGGCGGGATGACCAGCTCCCGCAGTCGGGCCAGCTGGTCCGGATCCCGGACCGGAGCGCCGCTCGGATCGACGAAGTGCCAGCCCTTACCGCGCCGTCGGCGCCCGTACCCCGCCCGGCCCGGATCACTACGCCGCAATCGCACCGGAGACCCGCACCACCCGTTCCACCTCGTCCACGGCGGCCAGCACCTCGTCGAGCCGCAGAGCCGCCAACGTCGGGTGGCTTCCTACCCCGTCCCACCTGCGCCAATCACCCTCACCGGCCCAGAGCACGCGGTGCCGGGGCCGGTCCGGCGGCGGCCCCCAGTGGGCCGGCGGCACCGGCCCGAAGAGCACCACCGAGGCGGTGCCGTACCCGGTGGCCAGGTGGGCCACGCCGGTGTCCCCGCTGACCACCAACCGGGCGTTGGCGACAAGTGCGGCGAGCGCCCCGAGGTCGGTCCGGCCGGCCAGCACGGCGGTCGGCGGCAGGCCGGCCGCGTCGGCCACTCCGGCGGCCAGGGCGCGTTCGTCGGCCGAACCGGTGAACAGCACCCGGTGCCCCCGGTCGGTGAGCGCCCGGGCCAGCGCGGCGAACCGCTCGGCCGGCCAACGCTTCGCGGGAATCTTGCCGCCGGGGTGCAGCACGGTCACCCCGGTGGGCAGCCCGGCCACGTCGGGGCGGCGCAGAGCGAGATCGGTGCGGTCGGTCGCGACGCCGTACCACGACAGCAGCCCGCACCACCGGTCCACCTCGTGCTCGTCGGCCGCCCACGGCGGGCCGTCGGTGAAACCGGCCTCGGTGTTGGCGAAGGCGAGCAGGCGTCCGGGGCGGGCGGCGGCGAGCAGCCGGTGCGACTGCGGGCCGCGTCCGTGCAGGTTGACCGCGACCTGCGGGGCCGGACCGGGCCAGGCCGGGCGGTCCAGCCCGGCGGTGTCCACCAGCCGGTCGACGCCGCCGACCAGGTCGACCAGCGGGGCCAGCCAGGCGGGCGCGGCGAGCGCCAACTCCCGACCGGGGTACGCGGCCCGCAGCGCCCGCAGCGCGGGCACCGCGGTGACCAGGTCGCCGACGCCGAGGGCGCGCAGGACGAGGATCACGGGTACGAGGTCTCCTGCTCGGCGCAGACCACCATCTCCCGTACGGCGCAGCCGGGCGGCTGGTTGAGCGCGTACATGATCGCCGCGGCGGTGTCGACGGGATCGTTGAGGATGGCGTCCGGCCCCGGCTTGTACTGCGGGTCACGCTCGTCGAAGAACGCGGTGCGCATCCCGCCGGGAATGAGCAGGGTGACGCCGACCTGGCCGGCGAGTTCGGCGGCGAGGGCGCGGGTGAAACCGACCACGCCGAACTTCGCCGCGCAGTACGCGGTGGCGTCGCTGACCGCCTTGACACCGAGGGTGGAGGCGACGGTGACGATGCGCCCACGGGAGGTCTGCAGGAACGGCAGGGCGGCCCGGATCACCGCGGCGGTGGCCAGCAGGTCGACCGCGACGATCCGGTCCCAGGTCTCCCCCGGCACGTCGGCGAGCCGGCCCGGCACGTCCATCCCGGCGGCGGTCACCACCGCGTCCAGGCCGCCGGCCTGCTCGGCGAGGTGTTGCGTGGCCACCTCGGCGGCCCGGGTGTCGGCCAGGTCGCACTCGGTCCAGGACACCCCCTCGACCGGCGGCTGCCGGTCCAGCACGAGCGGCCGGCCACCGGAGGCGGCCACCGCGGCGACCACCGCCGCGCCGAGGCCGCTGGAGCCGCCGGTGACCAGGACTGTGGGCCCGGCGCCGGGCGACCCGGCGCTCATCGGGTCCGCTCCCCACCGGGCGTCACCGACGACGGCGCGGCGGTGCAGGCCGGCTCCGTCGGGTCGCCGGTCGCGCAGCACGCGCCGGTGGCGTGCCCCTGGCCGGAGCGGGCGATCATGTCGGTGGTGGACCGGCCGTCCAGGTACGGCACCACCACCGTGTGCCCGCCCCAGCGGCGCAGGACCTCCGCCTCGGGCAGCGCCGCGGAGTCCCCGCCACCGGTGGCGTAGTCCCCGCCCTTGACCCAGATGTCCGGACGCAGCCAGGACAGCGCCGCCTCCGGGGTCGACTCGTCGAAGAGCAGGACGGCGTCCACACAGCTCAGCGCGGCCAGCAGCCGTGCCCGGTCACCCTCGGACATCACCGGCCGGTCCGGCCCCTTCAACCCGGCGACGCTGGCGTCGGAGTTGAGGCAGACGATCAGGCAGTCGCCGAGCTGCCGGGCGGCCTGGAGGGTGGCCACGTGCCCGGCGTGCAGCAGGTCGAAGCAGCCGCCGGTGGCCACCACCGTGCCGCCGGCCGCGCGTACGTCGGCGAGCAGCGTGGCGACGGCCGCCACGCCCACCCGGTCGCCGCCCGAACCGACCACGCCGGTGGGCAGCGGTCCACGGTTCGTTCGCGACTGCGGGGCCCGCAACCCCGGCTCACTCCTCGCGCTCAACGGTCGCACGCGGGGTGGGAGGGCCGCCGCCACTCCCCCGCCCGCCACGTACGCGGACGCCTCGGCGACCGCCGCCTGCACCGCCTCGGAGACCAGCGCGCCCTGGGCCAACGCGAGACTGGCGCTGGCCGCGAACCGGTCGCCGGCGCCGCAGGTGTCCCCCTCGGCGCTGCCCGGGGTGGGCACCACCAGCGGCGTCGATCCAGCGTGGCAGAGCAGCGCGCCGTCCCCGCCCAGCGTCACCGCGACGGCGCCGGCCCGCCAGCGTCGGCGCAGACCCTGCGCGCCCCGGGAAGCGGTCGCCAGGCGGGACGCTCCGGGCAGCGTGGGGACCAGCTCGCGCACCTCCGACTCGTTCGGTGTGGCCAGATGCACGCCGGGCACCGCCGCCGGTCCACGCGGATGCGGGTCCCACACCACCGGGGCGCGGGTGGCGGCCAGCGCGGCGCGCAGCGCGGGCTGACGGGCGACCCCCCGACCGTAGTCGCTGACCAGCACCGCCGACGCCGCACCGATCACCCGCAGCACCTCGTCGGAGGGCTGGCCCGGTTCGCCGGGTACGCCACCGCGGTCGTGGCGCAGCAGCACCCGGCCGCGGGCCCGCAGCCGGACCTTCTCCGGCGTCGCGCCGGACAGGGTCAGCGGGTACACCTGCACGCCGGCGGCGGCGAGCAACGCGCTCAGCCGGGCGCCGCCGGCGTCGTCGGCGAGCGCCGTCACCAGCACCACCTCGGCGCCCTGCGCGGCGGCGAAGACCGCCGCGAGGCCGGCGCCACCGGGTCGGTCAGTGGCCGACGTCTCATCGAGCACGGGCACCGGGGAGTCCGGGCAGAGCCGGTTCACGACCCCTTCCACGTCCCGGTCGAGCAGGGTGTCCCCGACCACCACCACGGGTCCCCTCACGCTTTCCTCCTCATCCTCACGCGTCGACCTGCTGGCCGGTCCCGCCGTCGAGCACCACCTCGACCCCGGTACGCACCGGCCCGGACGGGACCCGACCGGCCGGTGCGGGCTCGGCCGGTTCGTGCCGGGTGGACGCGGCCAGCGCGGCGGGCAACTCCTGCTCGAGGTATTCGCAGAGCAGGTGGCTGGTGACGAGGTGCAGTTCCTGGACGACCTGGGAGTCGGGGGACGCGACCGCCAGGGCGTCGGCGCAGGCGTCGGCGAGGGGATTGGGGGCGGGCCCGGTGAGCGCCCAGGTGGTGAGGCCGCCGTCCCGGGCCGCGTGCGCGGCGGTGAGCAGGTTCGCGCTGGTGCCGCTGGTGCTGAGCAGCAGCAGGATGTCGCCGGGTCGGCCGTGGGCGCGGACCTGGCGGGCGTAGACGTCGGCGTAGCCGTAGTCGTTGGCGATCGCGGTCACGGCGCTGGTCTCGGCGTGCAGGGCGATGGCGGACAGCGGCTGCCGGTCGTGGTGGAGCTTGCCGACGAGTTCGGCCGTGAGGTGTTGGGCCTCGGCCGCGCTGCCGCCGTTGCCTGCGACCAGCAATCGCCCGCCGCCCGCCAGCCGGTGCGCCAGCTCGGCACCCCAGCGCGCCAACTGCGACTCGCACCGGCGGTAGGGCACCAGCGCCGCGGCAAGGTTCGTCAGATGGGTGTCGAGCAGGCTGCCCGCCGGCATCAGGCCACCACCCGGGTCGGCCGGCGCACGGCGGCGACCTCGCTGTAGAGCTCCGCCAGCCGCTCGGCGGTGGCCGCCCAGGAGTACCGCGACCGGGCCCGCTCACGCGCGGCGGTGGCGTACCGGAAGCGCCGGATGCGGTCGTCGAGCAGCCGCTGGATCGCGGTCGCCAGGGCACGTGGATCGCGGGCCGGCACGAGGTCACCTGTCGTCCCGTCGACCACCGTGTCCCGGATGCCGCCCACCGCGGTGCCGACCACCGGCACGCCACAGGCCATCGCCTCCAGCGGCGTCAACCCGAACGGCTCGTACCAGGGGGCGGCGACCAGCAGGTCCGCCGAGCGGTACCAGCGGCCCATCTCCTCCCGGGGCACCGCGCCGACCAGCCGTACCCGGTCGGCCACCCCGCAGGTCTCGGCCAGCGCCCGCAGCCGCCGGGCGTACGGGTCGGTCTCCAGCAGTCCCTCGGGCGGCCCACCCACCACCACGCACTCGGCGTCCGGCACCAGGGCCATCGCGCGGACCACGGTCTGGAAGCCCTTGCGTTCGACCAACCGGCCCACGGTCAGGATCCGGGGCCGGCCCGGCTCGCGGTCCGCGACCGGCCCGAGCGGGGCGAACGAGGCGAGGTTCACCCCGGACGGGACGACTGTCATCCGGGACCGGGGCACTCCCATCCGGACCAGCTCACCGACCTCGTCGCGGCACTGCGCGACCACCCGGTCCACCGAGCGCCCCAACTCCCTCTCGTAGGAGATCCGCCGGGCCGGACTGGTGTCCTGCACGCCCTGGTAGCGGCGCTTCACGGTGCCCAGCGCGTGGTACGTCTGCACCACCGGCACGCCGGTCTGCCGGCCGGCATTCAGCCCGGCCAGGCCACTCATCCAGAAGTGCGCGTGGATCACCTCGGGCATCCAGTCCCCGCCCCGCCACCGCTCCACCAGCCACCGGCTGAACTCCCGCATGTGCGGCAGCAGCGCGTCCTTGGCCACCGGCTCGGCCGGACCGGCCGGCACGTGCACCACGTCGTACCCGTCCGGGCTGCGAACGGTCACCGGCAGGTCGAGCGCGTCGCGGCGGGTGTAGACCCGCACCTCGTGCCCGGCGTCGGCGAGCGCGGCGGACAGTTCCGCGACGTGCGTGTTCTGGCCGCCGGCGTCCTCCCCTCCGAGGATGGCGAGCGGGCTGGCGTGCTCCGAGATCATCGCGATCCGCATACTTCCTCCTCCAGCAGCCGGTCCCAGTCAGCGAGGAAACGGTCGAGGCCGTACCTGTCCCGCGCGGCCGTCCGTGCCGCCGCGCCGGCCTGACGCGCGGCCGCCGGCTCGGCGATGAACCGGCGGGCGGCGTCGAGCAGGGTGTCCATCCGGGTGGCGAGGGCCCCCGCCGCCGGGGGCACCGCCGTCACCGCCTCGGTGGTGGCGAGCGCGACGACCGGCATGCCGATCGCCATCGCCTCGATCAGGCTGAGCCCGAGCGAGGTCCACCGGCACAGGTGCAGGTACGCGCGCCGCCGGGCCAGTTCGGCGTGCATCCGGTTCTGGGGTACGTCGTCGTGGCTGGTGAGCCGGTCGGCGGGCAGGCCGAGGTGGTCGGCGAGGCCGGCGACGCCCATGCCGAACACGTCCAGCGGAGCGATCTCGGCGAACCGGGGCAGCAGGTCGGTGCCGGTGACCCGGCCCCGCCGTACCGGCTCGTTGATCACCACGGCGAGTCGGTCGAGCTCACCGGTGTACGACACTGCGGGGGCGACGATCCCGTGGTCGACCACTGTGGTGCGGCTGGCGCCGGTGTCCCAGAAGATCTGGTTGAACCCGGTGACGTGGGCGATGAGCAGGTCGTCGCGGTCGGCCATCGGGTGCCGGGTGTTGGGCACGTCGCCCTTGGGCGTGTTGTGCTCCACGTAGATGGCCGGGACGTCGCGGCCGGGGCGGCGGCCCAGCCACTCCTCGGCGAGGTCGACCTCCTCGGGGCGTTGCAGGATCACCAGGTCGACGCCGGCGCCGAGCAGGTCGGCGGGGGCCACCTCGACGGCGCTGTCGGGCCACGGGTAGGTGCGGGCACGGCCGAGGCCGTAGGGGCCGCGGTCGGGTGTGGTGGGGATCAGGTAGCGGTGACCGCCGTGCACGAAGGACGTGGTCCAGGAGCCGTGCACGTGCCAGAGCAGGATGTTCATCGGCCGCCACCACCGCTGACGGTCAGCACGCGCAACGCATCGACCACCTCGGCCGGGTCGATGCCGCTGAGGCACGGGTGCGCGGGCACCGGGCAACTGGCGGCCCGGGTGTCCCGGCAGGGCGCGTCGGCGTTGCCGAGCCGGACGGTGGGCACCCGGTAGGGCCCCCACTGCCCGAACGGGACGGTCGGCGCGAAGAGACTCACCACCGGCACCCCGGCCGCGGCGGCGAGGTGTGCCGGCCCGGTGTTGCCGACCACCACCGCTCCGGCGTCGGCGACGATCGCGGCCAGCCCGGGCAGGTCCGTCCGGCCACCCAGATCGGTACCGCCGGCCGCCGCGACCCGGGCGGTCACGTCACGCTCGTCGGGGCCGCCGGTGACCAGCACCCGGTGCCCGGCGGCGGTCAGTGACCTGGCGATCCGGGCCGCCAGCTCGGGCGGGCAGGCCCGGCTCGACGCGGCCGAGCCGGGGTGCAGCACCACGTAGCCGGGGTCACCGAGGTCGGCCGGTCGGGGCGGCAGGGCGTCCGGCCGCAGCCGCAGCACGGGTTCGTCGTCGACGGGCAGCCGGTGGCCGGCCGCGGCGGCGAGGGAGAGAGCACGTTCGGGTTCGGGGACGCCGACGGGCACCCGGTGGCGCACGTCCAGCAGGGAACCCGGGTAGTCGTCGCTGATCGCGGAGATCCGGCGGATCCCCGCCATCCGCAGCAGCAGCGCCAGCGGCAGCGCGGACTGGTGGAACGAGGTGAACACCACCGCCTCGTCCGCGCCGACCGCGGCGAGGCGCGCGATCAGGGTCCGCATGGCGTCCGGTTCGACAGGCGCCGGCGCGGGATCGATCCACGGCAGCGGATGTTCGATGATCTCGTCCACGCCGGGCAGCAGGTCGGCGGCCGCGCGCCCGCGTGGCCCGCACAGCAGCACCACCCGCTGCGCGCCGGCCGCGACGGCGCGGATCGCCGGCCCGGTGACCAGAACGTCCCCGGCCGAGTCCGACCGCACCACGAGTGCCGTCCCCGCCCGCTCGCGGACCGGACCCGGCACGGCGCGCACCGCCTGCTGGCGGCGCAGGATCTCATCCACCGCCGACGGTAGATCGCTGGCCAGCCACCCGGCGGCGGCGACCTCCTCCGGTCGGGTCACCGGGGTGGGCACCAGCACACCTGTCGCCCCCGCCGCCAGCGCGGCGGCCACGTCCCGACCGATGTCGCCCACCAGCACGCAGCGCGACGCGCGCGTGCCGAGCTCCCGTGCGGCGGCGTGCACCAGGCCGGGGGCCGGCTTGCGGCACTCGCAGCCGTCGGCGTCGTCGTGCGGGCAGACCAGCCACGCGTCGAAGCGCCCCAGCAGCTCCTCGATCCGGGCGTGCACCGCCCGCATCTGCTCCGCACTGAAGTAGCCACGGGCCAGACCGGACTGGTTGGTCACCACCGCCAGCCGCAACCCGGCGGCCCGCAGCCGGTCCAGCGCCGCTCGCGCCCCCGGCACCGGCCGTACCTTCTCCGGATCACCGTTGTACGGCACGTCCTCGATCAGGGTGCCGTCGCGGTCCAGCAGCACCGCGTCGTACAGGACGGGGCGGATGCCCTCGACAGGCCCGGAACCGGCCCGGCCAGCACCGGCGTACACCCGGGCTGACCTGCGCTGATCCGGATCCTCCTGGTCCTGTCGCACAGGCGGCGGGTTCCCTGCGCCCCGAGGAGTAAACGTCGTCGTCGGCGCGGTGGGCCAGCGCCGCCGGCGGCGCCCCGCGTCGGCCTTACCCGCAGTCCCCGAGAAGCTAACCCGACGGGCCGTTAGCCTCCTTCTCCCCGGGGTATGGGAGTCCAGTGGCGATTGTGGAGAAAGTGATCGACGCTTCCCCCCAGCAGGTGTTCGACGTGCTGGCCGACGGGTGGACGTACAGCGACTGGGTGGTCGGCACCGCGCACGTCCGGGACGTGGACGAGGCCTGGCCGCGGGCGGGCAGCCAGCTGCACCACCGGGCCGGGCCGTGGCCGTTCTCGTTGCAGGACGCCTCCACCGTGCTGGTCTGCGAGCCACCGCACCGGCTCGTGCTGCGCGCCGGTCTCTGGCCGGCCGGCGAGGCGATCGTGGCCTTCACCCTGGAACCGGTCGGCGAGGGCGCCACCCGGGTCCGCATCGGGGAGGACTTCGCCGCCGGTCCGCTGCGCTGGATCCGCAACAAGATCAATGATCTCGTGCTGCACCTGCGCAACCGGGAGACGCTGGACCGGCTGTCCGACATCGCCACCCGCCAGAAGGGGACGCCGTGACGCGGACGGTGGTGGTGACCGGCGCGAGCGCCGGCGTCGGTCGGGCCGTCGCACACGCGTACGCGGCCCGGGGCGCCCGGCTGGCGCTGCTGGCCCGTGGCGAGGCGGGCCTGGCCGCGGCCGAGCAGGAGTGCCGGCGGCGCGGCGCCACTGACGTACGCGTGTACCGGGTCGACGTCGCCGACGCGGGTGCCGTGCAGCAGGCCGCCGACGACGTGGTGCACCGGTGGGGCCGCATCGACGTGTGGATCAACAACGCGATGGTGTCGGTGTTCGCACCGGCATGGGAGATCCCGGCGCGCGAGTTCCGCCGGGTCACCGAGGTCACCTACCTGGGCACGGTGCACGGCACGCTGGCGGCGCTGCGGCACATGCGCGCGCACGGTCGCGGCGCGATCGTGCAGGTGGGCTCGGCGCTGGCCTACCGGGGGATCCCGCTGCAGTCGGCGTACTGCGCAAGCAAGCACGCCGTGCAGGGGTTCAACGACTCGCTGCGGGCCGAGCTGCTGCACGACTGCCCGGGGGTGAAGCTGTCGATGGTGCAGCTGCCCGCGGTGAACACCCCGCAGTTCTCCTGGGTCCGCACCCGGCTGCCCCGGCATCCACAGCCGGTGCCGCCGATCTTCACGCCGGAGTTGGCCGCGCGGGCGATCGTCTGGGCCGCCGACCACGGCACCCGGGAGCTGAACGTGGGCGGCCCGACCTGGCGGGCCCGGCTGGGCGACATCCTGATCCCCGGCCTGCTGGACCGCAAGCTGGCCCGGGACGGGTACGACAGCCAGCAGACCGGCGACGAGATCGACCGGACCACCTGGCGGGACAATCTCGACCACCCGCTCGACGAGGACCGCGACCGGGGCGCGGCGGGCGTCTTCACCGGCCGGGCGCGCGGTCGCTCGGCGGCGCTCTGGGTCGGCACCCACAAGCCGGCGCTGTCCGGTGTCGCGCTCGCCGGCGTGGCGCTGGCCGTCGCCGCCGCCGCGCGACGCCCTCGCTGACCTGGGGTTGGAGCAGCCGAGCGGCGCTCGTACCCAGCACAGGGACACCGTCCGCAACGCCCGGTCGGGGAGCCTTTCCAACCCGGATGTGGCAACTGGCTACCCTCTCAGGTAGCCCTGTCCGCAAACCGAGGATGTCCGACATGATCGAGCCCGTGCAGCTGCCGTCGCCGTGGCGGGACGCGCGCCTGACCGTCGTGGTGCCCACCTACAACGAGGCGGGCAACCTCCCGGCGCTGGTCGAGCGGCTGCTCGCACTGCCGCTGCCGGGGCTGCGCATCCTCGTTGCCGACGACAACTCCCCCGACGGCACGGGCGAGGTGGCCGACAAGTTGGCCATCGAGCACCCGGACCGGGTCGAGGTGGTGCACCGGGCTGGCAAGGAGGGCCTGGGCCGGGCCTACGTGGACGGGATGGGGCGGGCGCTCGACGGCGGCGCCGAGTACGTGGCGCAGATGGACGCGGACCTGTCCCACCCGCCGGAGGCGCTGCCGGGGATGCTGGGCGCGCTGCTCTCCACCCAGGCCGGCGTGGTGATCGGTTCCCGGTACGTGCCCGGCGGCGAGCTGGACGAGAACTGGCCGCTGTACCGCCGGGCACTGAGCGGTTGGGCGAACCTCTACGTGCACACGCTGCTGCGGGTGCGGATCCGGGACCTGACCGCCGGCTTCAAGATCTGGCGGGCCGACGCGCTGCGGGACATCGACCTGAACCGGGTGCAGTCCAACGGCTACAGCTTCCAGGTCGAGATGCACTACCTGGCCACCAAGCTGGGGCACACGATCCTGGAGGTGCCGATCCGCTTCGAGGAGCGGCGCGACGGCGAATCCAAGATGACCACGGCGACCAAGATCGAGAGTGCCTTGATGCCGTTCCGCCTGCGCAGCAAGCACCGCAACATCACCAGCTGACCCGTCCACCGGCCCGCCCCGTTCGCGGGGCGGGCCGGCCAGGGCGCGGTCAGTCGGGGTAGACCGCCCGGTGCGCGGTGGCGATGGCGGCGGCGTAGGCGCGGCCGGTGAGCGCACGGTCGCGCGCGAGCGCCGCACGGGCCGCGTTCGCGCCGGGCGCGCCGTGCACCCCGCCGCCGGGATGCGCCGACGCGCTGGCCAGGAAGAGCCGGTCCACCGGGGTGTCCGCCCGGCCCAGGCCGGGGATCGGGCGCAGGAACAGCTGCTGGTACGCGGCGGCGGTGCCACCGCCGAGCGTGCCGCCGACCAGGCTCGGATTGCCCTTCTCCAGGTCGGCCGGGCCGGCCACGTGCCGGCCGACGATGAGCTGCCGGAAACCCGGTGCGGCCGCCTCCAGCACGTCCTCCATCCGCTGGACGTGCCCAGCGACCTCCTCGGCCCGCCAGTCCCGGCGGAACGGCAGGTGCGTGTACGACCAGAGCGACTCGGTGCCCGGCGGGGAGTGGCTGGGATCGGCGACCGACATCTGCCCGAGCAGCAGGAACGGGTCGCGCGGCAGCTCGCCGCGGGCCAGCTCGCCGGAGTACCGGGTGAGTCCGTCCAGGTCGGCGCCCAGGTGCACGGTGCCGGCACCGGCCACCTCCCGGTTCGTCCACGGCACCGGCGCGCTGAGCGCCCAGTCCACCTTCAGCGTCGAGCCGTCCCACCGGAAGTGCGCCAGGTCCTCCACCAGGCGCGACGGCAGCGCCGCCGCGCCGACCAGGTCGAGGTAGAGCGCCGGCGCGGGTACGTCCGCGAGCACGGCCCGCCGGGCACGCCACAGGAGGCCGCCCTCCGTGCGCACCCCCATCGCCCGGCCCCGGGCGGTGAGCACCCGGTCGACCCGGGCCCCGTAGACGATCCGGCCGCCGCGCTCCTGCAGCCGGGCCACCAGCGCGTTGGTGATGTGCTGCGCGCCACCGTCGGGCACCGGCCAGCCGACCTGCTGACCGAGCATGGCCAGCAGCCAGCCGTACACCCCGGAGCCGGCCTCCTCCGGGGACAGGTCGGTGTGCAGGGCGCAGCCGGCGAGCAGCGCCGGCCCGCCGTCGCCGTCGAAGAGTTCGCCGCCGAGCTTGCGGACCGGCACCACCAGCCGCCGAGCCAACCGCAACGCTCCGGCGACCCGCATCCGCCGCAGCAGAGCCAGCCCGCCCCGCACCGGTGGGAACGGCGTGGTGATGGTCGTCAGCATCGGCTCGGCCACCTCGAGCCAGTCGGTGTACGCGTTCAGCCACCGCTTGCCGTCACCGGGCGCGAACCGTTCCAGCGAGGCGGCGGTGACGTCCGGGTCCCGGTTGATCACCGCGGCGCGGCCGTCCGGGAGCAGGTGCGCCAGCACGTCCGGCGAGTGCCGCCAGGACAGCCCGTACCGGTCGAGGTCGAGCCCCGCCAGCACCGGCGAGGAGTACCCCAGGGGGTAGAAGGAGCTGTAGAGGTCGCTGAGGTAGCCGGGCGCGGTCACCTCGGCGGAGCGGACCGCGCCGCCGGGCACCGCGGTCGCCTCCAGCACCACGACGTCCCATCCGGCGTCCGCCAGCAGGTTGGCCGCTACCAGGCCGTTGTGGCCGGCCCCGACGACGACGGCGTCCGCGCTCTCCGCGCCGGTGGTGGTCATCCGATCCGCCTACCCGGCGTGCAACCGGGCGAAACGCGTTTGCCTCGCCGGGGCCGGGGCATCCAGCGTCGCATGTACACGGTTGCGCAGTTGATAGGCGGGGTGTGGGGCGCGGGCGGCGGGGGTGGTGAGCTGGTCGTGCATGATCCGGCGGACGGTTCGCCGGTCAGCTCGGTGCCGGTGGCGACGGCCGACGAGGTCGCCAAGGCGGTGGGGGCGGCGCGCGAAGCGGCGGCGGAGTGGGCGTCGACGGCGCCGGCCGCGCGGGCGGCGGCGGTGCACCGGGCCGCGGACGCGGTGGCGGCGGTGACCGAGGACCTGGCCGCGGCGGTCACCGCGGAGATGGGCAAGCCGCTGGCGGATGCCCGTGGCGGCGTCGAGGCGGGCATTGGCACCCTGCGACAGTACGCCGAGCTGGCCCCGCTGCGGGGCGGGCGGACGCTGCACGGCGAACCGGACGCGCTGGACTTCATGACCCCGCAGCCGCGTGGCGTGGTCGCCGCGATCACCCCGTGGAACGACCCGGTGGCGGTCTCCTGCGGTTTGCTGGGCGCGGCCCTGGTCACCGGCAACGTGGTGCTCTACAAGCCGAGTGAACGGACCCCGACGACCGGGTGGCTGCTGGCCCGGGCGCTCGACCAGGCCCTGCCGGCCGGGGTGCTGTCCCTGCTCACCGGTGGTCCCGAGGTCGGTGCGGCGCTGGCCGGCCAGGAGGTGGACGTGGTGGCGCACGTCGGGTCCACCGCCACCGGCCGGGCCATCGCCGCGGCCTGCGCCGGCACCGGCGCGAAGGCGCTGCTGGAGAACGGTGGCAGCGATCCGCTGGTGATCGACGCCAACGTGGACCCGATCTGGGCGGCGGAGCAGGCGGCGCTGGGCGCGTTCGCCAACGCCGGGCAGATCTGCGTCGCGGTGGAGAGGATCTACGTGCACCGGGACGTGGCCGAGGAGTTCGTGGCCGCGCTGGTGGAGCGGGCCGAGGCGCTGCGGATGGGCCCGGGCCGCGACCCGGAGACCGAGGTGGGTCCGCTTGTCGACCGGCGGCACCGCGACCACGTGCACGGTCAGGTCACCGCGGCGGTGGCGGCGGGCGCGCGGCTGCGCACCGGCGGCGAGCTGCCGGACGGTCCGGGCTCGTTCTATCCGGCCACAGTGGTCGCCGACTGCCGACACGACATGCCGCTGGTGCGGGAGGAGACGTTCGGGCCGGTCGCCCCGGTGGTGGTGGTCGACTCGTTCCACGAGGCCCTGCGCTGCGCCGCGGACTCCCCGTACGGGCTGGCTGCCACTGTGCTGACCGCGTCGATGAGCCACGCGCAGCGGGCCTGGCGGGAGCTGCCGGTGGGCACCGTGAAGGTCAACTCGGTGTTCGGTGGCGCACCGGGCGGCGCCGCGCACCCGCGTCGGGCCAGTGGGCAGGGCTTCGGGTACGGCCCGGAGCTGCTGGACGAGTTCACCGCCACGAAGGCCGTACACATCGAGCCGCCGGGCGGTGGGCACTGGTGATGAACGGTACGGGCGGGCGCGGGGCCGCCGCGTCCGCCCGTACCGCATGCGTGTGCCGCCGGCGTGGGCCGCGCACCGGCGTCGCGACGGTCAGTCGCCGCGGGCCTTGCGGGTGGCCCGATCGTTGGCCTTCTCGATCGCCTTGACCAGCTCCGGCTTGCTCATGCTGGACCGGCCGGGCACGTCCAACTCGCGGGCCACCGACATCAGGTGGTCCTTGCTGGCGTTGGCGTCCACCCCGCCCGCGGTGGGAGCCCGTCGTTCCGGCCCCCCGCCGGCGGCCTGGCGATCGCTCGGGCCCTTGCGGCCCTTCGGCTCCCAGTGATCGCCCACCTTCTCGAACTGGTGCTTCACCGCGGCGAAGGCTGTGCGGTGCGACCGCTCCCCCTCGCCGTACGTCTCGACCGCCGAGTCGTGCGTCTTTTCCCAGGTGCGCTGCGCCTTGTCCGGGGAGCGTCGCAGCGTGCTGGGCAGGTCTTCGCGCCCGGGCATCTCGTCCTCCTCCGTGTCGACAGGATCACCGTGACCGTTCCCCGCTGACGGGGCGGCAAACCATACGCGGCGGCCAGCCGACGGTGGGCGTGTTTGTCGATTTCCCGGCGCGGGTACCGGCCGGGCCAGGCCCGACCGGATGACCGGTCATCCGGCGGCCGGGGCACAGGGAGCGGGCATGACGACCACGGATCCCGGTACGACGCTCGGCGGCACACTCGGCACCCGGGTACCCCGGCGGATACGGCAGCTGAGCTGGCGAACCTGGCGTGGGGTGGTGGTCCGCAGCGCGCGGAACTTCGTCGCCGACAACTGCTCCGACTGGGCCGCCGCGCTGACCTACTACGGAGTCCTGGCGCTCTTTCCGTCCGCCATCGTGGTGGTGGCCCTGGTCGGCCTGGTCTCCAACGGCGAACAGACCGTGGCCACGGTGGTCGACCTGGCCAGGCAGATGGGCGCCGGGTCGGTGGTCGCCGACGACGGCATCGTCAAGGTGATCGGTGAGGTGGTGGACCAGGAGAGCTCCGCGAAGGCGCTGCTCAGCTTCGGTCTGCTCGGAGCGCTCTGGTCCGCGTCCGGCTTCATCGGGGCGTTCACCCGCGCCTCCAACGCCATCTACGGCGTGACCGAGGGCCGGCCGGTCTGGAAGCTGCGACCGTTGCAGATCGGCCTGGCCGCGATCACGCTGGTGCTGCTCGCGGTGGTCGCCCTCGGGCTGATCGTCAGCGGTCCGGTCACCGACGCGGTCGGCGACCTGATCAACGCCGGTGGCCTGGCCCGCACGGTGTGGAGCGTGGCGAAGTGGCCGGTGCTCGCCCTGATCATGATGGTGCTGCTGTCACTGCTGTTCTGGATAGCCCCTAACGTGCGGCAGCCCCGGTTCCGCTGGCTCACGCCGGGCGGCGCGGTGGCCCTGTTCGCCTGGGCGTTGGCCTCCTTCGGCTTCGGCCTCTACGTCGCCAACTTCGGCTCGTACGACGCCACCTACGGCAGCCTGGGAGCGGCCATCGCGTTCCTGGTCTGGCTCTACCTGTCCAACTCGGCGCTGATGCTGGGGGTACAGATCAACGCAGAGGTGCAGCGCGGCCGGCGGTTGCAGGCCGGCGACCCGGACCCGGACGAGCCGGTGCTGCCGCCGCGCAAGCCCGCCGAGTCCTGAGCGCCGTACCGGGCCGAGTGTCCGATCCGGGGCCGGCCCCAGGGCCGGTTCGTGACCCGGTGCCGGTTTACCGGCCGGGGTGCCGGGTAGCGCAGAAGGCATGGAGCGTGGCAACAGCAAGCACGGACCGAGGATCGATGAGCAGATGAGCCAGGAGGTCAGCGGCCTCGTCCAGGGGCCGGGGACCGGTGGCTCTCGGGTCGACGAGTCCCGCGTGCCGGAACCGGCCGGCGAGGACCAGCCCGAGGCGACCACCGCCCCGGCGGGTGAACTGCGCACCGGCGCCCCGAAGGGGATGAGCTCCGAGGACGTCGAGCAGCGCAGCCGGCTGGGCCGTTTCATCACGATGAGCGCCCTGCCCGGCGACCGGGAGACGCTGGTCGCCAACGCGCGCGACAACGACGCGCCGGACGACATCGTGAGGGCGCTGGAGCGGCTGCCCGAGGGCACCCGCTACCAGACGGTCTCCGAGGTGTGGGCCGCGCTCGGCAACAAGAACGAGACGACCCGCTGGTGACCGGATCGTCCCCCGATCCGTACGACCGGCGGCCGAAGGAGGTTTCCTGATGAGTGGCGTTACCGAACACGTCGAGGTGTCCGTTCCGATTCGCACCGCGTACGACCAGTGGACGCAGTTCGAGGAGTTCCCCGAGTTCATGGAGGGCGTGCGGGAGGTCCGGCAGCTCTCCGACACGATGACCCACTGGACGGTGGACATCGCCGGGGTGAAGCGCGAGTTCGACGCGGAAATCACCGAGCAGCTGCCGGACGAGCGGGTCGCCTGGCGCTCCACCGGTGGCACCCAACAGGCCGGCGTGGTGACCTTCCACCGGCTGGACGAGGACAAGACCCGGGTCACCCTCCAGCTCGAGTTCGAGCCGCACGGGGTGGTCGAGCAGGCCGGTGACAAGCTCGGCATCGTCGACCGGCGGGCCAAGGGCGACCTGGAGCGGTTCAAGACCTACATCGAGCGGCGTGGTCAGGAGACCGGCGCCTGGCGCGGCAAGGTGGACCGCCCGCAGCCGTGATCCTGAGCAGCGATGTCCGATGGCCGCCGGAGTCCCCGGCGGCCATCGCCGTGTCTCGGACCAGCCATCCGTTTGCGATCATCGCGCCCGGGTACCGCTGATGGCATGAGCGACGACAGGGTGTGGCGCGACGAGGAACGGATTCCGCTGGAGGAACTGGAACGCGCCGTGGCGGGCTCCAGCATCGACGGGCAGGCCGACGACGTGACCGGCAACGACGCCGGCGAGGAGGCCGCCTTCGGGCACGGGCCGGCGGCAGCGGACCGCGGCGGTCAGGCCAGGGGCGCCGGCCGGGAGCCGACCGACCCCGACCGCGCCTACCGGCCGTCCACGACCGGCAGGACCGGACCGGACACCGGCTGACCCGCCTCGCCAGCGTCACCGGCCTGGCCGGTCCCGGCCGGAACGGGCGATGTGGGCTGATCCGGCCCGGCCACGGTGGGCGCCGGCCGCTGCGGGCCGGGCCGGGGGCCGCCCAGCTCGTACAGCACGATCAGCGCCAGCGCGAGCAGCACCAGGGCCGGGCCGAGTACCTGCACCGACACGTTGCCGATCAGCACGCCGAGCGCGGCCGGGACGAACGCCGCGCCCAGGCCTGCCGCGCCGATCTGGAGCCCGATGGCCCGGTCCGCGTGCGCCGCACCGACCCGCTCCGCGGTGGTGAGGGTGAGCAGCGGGAACACCGGAGCGGCGGCGAAACCGACCACGACCAGACCGAGCACGGCCAGCGCGGCCGGCCCGGGTACGGCGATCAGCGCCGCACCGACGGCCATCCCGGCCAGGCTGCCGCGCAGCACCAACCGGGCCCCCATCCGCTCGGCCACCACGCCCTGCACCACCCGGCCCACGAAGAGGCTGCCCCAGTAGGCGGAGACGCAGCCGCCGGCCACCACGGCGCTCAGCCCGCGCCCCTCGGTCAGAAGCAGGAACGCCCACAGTCCGGCGGACACCTCGATGGCCACGTACACCGAGAAGGCGAGCGCCCCCGACCAGACCGCGGGCAGTCGCAGCGTGGCCCGGATCGGGACCTTCACGGCCGGCTGGGCGGCCGCCCCGCCCGGATCGGTGCGGGCCGGGACGCCGCGCCGCCAGGCCCGCACGGTGAGGACGAACGCGGTGGCGAGGGCGAGCTGGGCGGCGGCCACTATGCCGTACCCCCACCGCCAGGCCAAGCCCGCGCTCAGCGCCCCGGTCATGATCAGCGGGCCGATCGCCACCCCCAGCCCGAAGAAGGCGTGCATCCAGTTCATGTGGCGCGGACCGAAGGCCCCGGCGGCGTACGCGTTGAGCCCGGAATCGATCGCGCCGGAGCCCAGCCCGAGCACCAGCGCGCAGCCCACCAGCACGGCCAGCCCGGGGCTCGCGGCGTACCCGGTCAGCGCCAGGCTCGCCAGCAGGGTGCTACCCGCGAGCAGCGCGCCCACCCCGACCCGGGCCAGCGTGAACCCGGCCAGCACGCTGGAGGCGAGGTAGCCGACGGTGCCCGCGGTGAGCAGCAGACCGACCGCCTCGGTCGGTACGCCGAAATCGGCGCTGATCGAGGGCCAGCCGACGCCGAGCAGGCCGTCGGGCAGGCCGAGACTGACGAAGGCGAGATAGGCCAGCAGGAGCAGCGAGGCGCGGGGCGGCGCGGGTGCGGTGGACACGGGAGACCATCCTGCCGCAGCCGCACCCTACCGCCAGCTCTGGCCGGTCGCCCCCGGCAACAAGAAGTGGTGCCCGGACGGTCGAGAAAACGGACAGCTCATCCAGAATCGGCCGATCGGAGGACGGCAAGCCGACGGGTTCGCGCAAGACTTTCGGGATGCATCAAGGCTCCGGAATCCTCTCCACGCGTCAGCGCCGGCTCGCCTGGCTCGGCTTTCTGCTCGCCGCACTGCAGGCACCTGTCTCCGCCTGGCTCGTCTCGGACGAGTCCTGGCTGTTCAGCCTCTGCGTCGCGCTGATGGTGGCCACCGTGATCATCGCCGACGACGCGGCGCGGCGCCGACCGGCCGACGCGGCCGGGGACTAACCCCCGTCGCCCGGGCGGGCCTCGTGCCCTGGCCGGCCCCGGCTGCGGCGTCGCTCCTTCATCTCCGCCTCGTAGAGGTGGCGCCGCCCGCCCACCAGCTCCTCGCGGGCCTGCCGGTCCAGCTCCCGGAACAGCGCGTGGTAGCCGTCGTCGAAGTCCTCGACGATCTGGAACGTCCACCGGCCGGCGATGACGTTGCGGCCCAGCAGCTCGGTGTCGATCCGGTCGGCGAACCGCGGATGCCCGGCGGCGCGAAACTGCTCCACCGCGTCGTCGAGCATCAGGTCGGCGTGCCCGATCAGCTGGTGCAGCGAGTACAGGTGCCCCCGGGCCCGCTCGACGCACTCCAGTGCCTCGCTGAGCTTGCCGAGCGCGGCGACCGTCGCGTCGCTCACCCCGGCCGGCCGGCGGTGCTGCTCGTCCGGCCCGTCCGCCTGCTGTCCCATCCGTTCCTCCG
Organism: Micromonospora coriariae; assembly: GCF_900091455.1. Taxonomy (NCBI): domain Bacteria; kingdom Bacillati; phylum Actinomycetota; class Actinomycetes; order Micromonosporales; family Micromonosporaceae; genus Micromonospora; species Micromonospora coriariae. The sequence continues at coordinate 558,442 of NZ_LT607412.1, forward strand.
TGCTCTGTGCCGCCGTGTGCCGTGATTCTCCTGCTGCCCCGTCTGTGCCGGATCAACCCTCGCGGTCAGCCGGAGTCGGCCGGTGGCGTGGCCGACACCCGCCGAGTGGCCGAGGTCAGCCCGGTCACCTGTCGATTAGCCTCGGTCACCATGCGTGTGCCGTTCAACCGGGTCGCCTCCCGTACCGCCGTCGACTCGGCGCGGTCCACCCTTGCCGCTCTCACCGTCTCCGTGGGCACCGCCGGGCTGGCTGCCGCCGCCGCGCGCCCCGGGCTGCTGGCGCTTGTCGACCAGCACGCCGCCGCCGTGCGCGACAGCCTCGACGGCGACCGTCGTCCGCTGACCGTCGCGGCGCTCGCCGGCTACGCGGAGGGCGTCCGGGCCGCCGCCGTCGAGCACGGGTGGGTGCCGCCGAGCGGCCCGGTCGACTGGAGCGAGCCGGAGTGGCCGCTCACCCGGCTGGTCGCGGTCTGCGCCCTGGCTCGCGCGCTGGACCGAACCTGACCATCTGCCGACCGCTGTCGCAGGGACGACCGGCCGCAGCGCCGGTAACGCGCGCGGGGAGGGCGTCCCGCGCCACACGCGGAACGCCCTCCCGTCGACTGCGTGCTGTTTGCCCCGCTACGGGCGGTACTGCGTCGCCTGCTCCTCGACCTGCGGCATGGCCTGGGTGCGGTCGCCCGCACGGTCGGCCATCTGCCGCTCCATGTCGCCGCGACCGGCCGTGGTCGCCCGCCGGTTCTCCTGCACCGCCCGAGCTTCCTCGGCCGCCCGGTTCAGCCAACCCTCCCACCGGTTCTGCATGGGCCGCACCAGGCCACCACCGACACCGATGATCAGGATGCCGGCGACCGTGGCGAGCACCGCGATCAGCACCGGCGTGGTCACCGTGGTGGCGATACCCACCTGGTTCAGGGCGGCGATCACGCCGAGCGCGATGATGAAGATCGCCGTCAGGTCGGCCAGGACCTTGCCGTACGAGAGCCCGCCCAGCGCCCCGGTGACCAGATCCCGGACGGCGTTCGCGATCGCGGCCGCCACCACCACGATGACGATCGCCACGAAGGCGCGCGGCAGCCAGGCCACCACGCCGCTGATCAGGTCACTGATCGCGTTGGGTCCCCAGACTCCGAACGCGAACTGCAGCGTGAACAGCAGTACCGCGTAGTACGCCAGTCTGGCCAGGATGTCGCTCGCGTCGTACTTCGTTCTCTCCAGTGCCCGCTTGATGCCGCCGCGTTCGACCGCCTCGTCGAAGCGCACCCGTTCCAGCACCGTGTCCACGATCTTCAGGACCGCTCTGGCGATGAGCCAGCCGACCACGAGGATCACGATGAAGGCCACGGCCTTCGGAATGAAGAGCAGCACCGACCTCCAGGTGTCGGCGATGGCATCACCGATGTCGGCCTGCCCGACCGCGAGGGTTTTCAGCATGATGTCCCTCCTGTCGCATGGACTGCGCCGGGCGCATACCCGGCCACCGGTGCGGCAGTCCGCGCGGGTCGCCACGTTTTTTCCGACAAGTCGCCGGACAGGGGCCGTGAACTGCTCGAACAGGCACCGCGCCGGAGCCGCCCCGACCCGCCGCCATGATCGGATGCGGCTCTCCGACGGCCGGCTAGGCTGCGAACATGCCAGGAACGGTCGGGCGGGTCCCCACGCCAGCAACTCCGGTGCCGGGCGCATCCACCGGGTCGGGCGCCGCCGCCGTACTCGGCCATGACTGGGCCGGCACCCCGCTCGGCCCGCCCGAGCGGTGGGACCCGGCGATCCGGGCCGTGGTCGATCTGATCCTCGCTTCCCCGATGCCGATGGCGCTGGCGTACGGCGACGACCTCGTCCTGCTCTACAACGACGGCTACGCCGAACTGCTGGGCAGCAAGCACCCCATGGCCCTCGGCCGGCCGTCCGCCGAGGTGTACGCCGAGATCTGGGCGCTGCCCGGTGTCGGCGAGGTGATCGAGCGCGCCTACCGGCAGGGCGTACCGTTCCTGGAGAAGGAGAGCATCCTCCCGATGGTCCGCGGCCGCTCCGGCGTCGCCGAGCAGGCCGTCTTCACCCGGAGCTACTCCCCGGTCCGCGACAGCACGGGACAGATCGTCGGGATGCTGACGGTCGCCGCCGAAACCACCCACGTCACCGAGCAGCTGCAGAGCCTCAGCGAGGTCGCCGCCGCGCTCGCCGGCACCCTCACCCTCGACGACGTGGCCCGGGTGGCCCTGCGGTACGCGATCACCACGTTCGACGCCGACCAGGTCGCGTTCGCGGTCGACGAGGGCGGCGGCGGATGGCGGATGGTGCGCCGGGTGCGCGGTGAGTTGATGGACGAGGCCGACGAGCGCCTGCCACCGCTCTGGCGGCGCGTCCCGGCGGACTGGTCGGCCCCGCTGGTGGACGCGGCCCGCTCCGGCGGGCCGTCGTTCACCCGGGACGGGCAGCCGCTGCGGGAGACAGCGGTGGACCGTCACGACCAGAAGATCCGCTCGCTGGCCGCGTTGCCGCTGGGCACCTCGGTGGTCCGCGGCGGGCTGTCGGTCGGCTACCAGGTGCCGCACACCTGGTCGGCCGCCGAGCGGGCGCTGCTGGCCGCGTCGGCCGAGTTGATCGGCCAGGCGGCGGAGCGGGCCCGCCGGTTCGAAACTCAGCACGGCACCGCCCAGTTGCTGCAACGCAGCATGCTGCCGGCGAACCTGCCCGACCTGCCCCGGCTGCGGATCGCGGCTCGCTACGACCCGGGCGTGGACGGCAACGCGGCCGGCGGGGACTTCTACGACGCGTTCCTGCTGCCCACCGGCGGGCTCGGCGTCGTGCTGGGCGACGTCGCGGGGCACGACGTACAGGCCGCCGCACGGATGGGACAGGTCCGTGCGGCGCTGCGCGCGCTGGCCCTGGCCGACCCGGCCCCGGACGCGGTGCTGGCCGGGCTGGACCGGCTGGTGACCAGCCTGGGTGCGGAGGCCGGCACGCACGAACTGTTCGTCACCGTGGTGTTCGGGGTGGTCGACGCCGATCGGCGCGAGTTCACCCTGGCCAGCGCCGGGCACCCGGCGCCGTTGATCCGCCGCTGCACCCCGGACGGTCGCTCACACGCGGAGTACCTGGAGGTGCCGGTCGGCCCGCCGCTCGGGCTCGGCGGCCGGCCGGCCACCACCACCGTCGCGTTCCGCCCCGGCGACACCCTGCTGCTGTTCAGCGACGGCGTGGTGGAGCGCCGCAGGCAGAGCCTCACCGTCGGGCTGGACGCGCTCGGCGACGCGGTCGCGAAGGCCGCCGGCAGCGACCCTCGTGCGCTCTGCGCGGTGGCCACCGCCGCGGTGCCGGGTGGCACCGAGGACGACGTGGCAGTGCTGGCGGTTGAGCACGCGCTCAAGCCGAGCCGGTCGGCGAGCATGGAGGTGCCGGCGGAGCCGACCGCCCCCAGCCGCGTCCGGCACTGGATGACCGGTCAGCTCGCCGAGTGGCAGGTTCCCGAGGCGGTGATCGGCGCGGCGGTGCTGTGCACCAGCGAACTGACCACCAACGCGCTGCTGCACGCCGGCACCGCCGCCCGGGTGGAGATCGACCTCAGCCCCGAGCGGCTTCTGGTCTCGGTCGCCGACTCGGGCACCCGGGGGACCGTGACCCGGGCCCGCACCGACACGTTGAGCAGTCGCGGGCGAGGGCTCGGCCTGATCGAGCAGCTCAGCGACGCCTGGGGCACCGACCCGACGATCCGCGGCTCCACGGTCTGGTTCGAGATCCTCATCCCGCCGACCGAAGGTCACTGAGGCCCGGTTCGCACGCGCCGGGGGGCCCGGAGGGTCAGCCGGCCAGCGAACGGGGTAGGAGGACGCCCATGCGCACCGACCGACCCGCCGGGGTCCTCTTCGACGTCGATGGCACCCTCGTCGACACCACCTATTTACACACCGTGAGCTGGTGGGAGGCGCTGCGCCAGTCCGACCAGCCGGTGCCGATGGCGACCGTGCACCGGTCGATCGGGATGGGCTCGGACAAGCTCCTGGACCATCTGCTCGGTCCGGAGCGGGACCGCGACGCCGACGCGAAGCTGCGTGACGCGCACGACACCCTCTACGCCGAGTACTGGGAACGGCTGACGCCGCTGCCCGGGGCGGCGGACCTGCTGCGGGCCTGCGCCGAGCGGGGGCTGCGGGTCGTGCTCGCCACCTCCGCCTCCGAACAGGAGGTCGGCGCGTTGCGCCACGCGCTGAACGCCGACGACGTGATCGACACGGTCACCTCGTCGGCGGACGCCAAGCAGAGCAAGCCGGCCCCGGACATCCTGGTCGCCGCGCTGGAGCAGTCCGGGTTGGCCGCCGAGCGGGTGGTCTTCGTCGGCGACTCCGTCTGGGACGTCGCGGCCGCCGGCAAGCTGGACATCCCGTGCGTCGGGCTGACCTGCGGCGGCACCAGCCGGGGCGAGCTGGCCGGCGCCGGCGCGGTGGCGGTGTACGACGATCCGGCCGCACTGCTGGCCACGTTGGACGATTCGCCGGTCACCCGCCCGCGCTGAGGAACCTTCCCCTTCGGCTCGGCGCACAGGCTTAGCTGTGCGGCTCGCTGGGCATGGTGTGTCACCACCTGCCCGCGACCCGTGGGCGCGGTCGAAGGGTGGCAGGGGTGGAGCCGGTAGACGTTGCGTTCGCGCTGGTTGGCCTGGGCGCTCTGCTCGCCGGCATCCTGCCCCGGGTGCTGGAGCGGCGGCCGCTGTCCATGCCGATCGCCTTCCTCGCCCTGGGAATGCTGGTCTTCCTGGTGCCGGTCGGGCTGCCCACACCGGACCCGCTGGCCCACCCGGAGCTGACCACCCACCTGACCGAGATCGGGGTGATCGTCGCCCTGATGGGCGCCGGGCTCAAGATCGACCGGCCGTTGAGCTGGGCGAAGTGGTCGTCCACCTGGCGCCTGCTGGTCATCGCGATGCCGTTGTGCATCGCGGCGGTGGCGCTGCTCGGCTGGTGGTGGGCCGGGCTGGTGCCCGCCGCGGCGCTGCTGCTGGGCGCCGCGCTGGCCCCGACCGACCCGGTGCTCGCCGCCGACGTGCAGGTCGGCGAGCCGACCGACGTGGAGGACTCCGAGGACGAGGTCCGCTTCGCCTTGACCTCCGAGGCGGGCCTCAACGACGGGCTGGCGTTCCCGTTCGTCTACGCGGCCATCGCCATCGCCTCGACCAGCCTCGCGCCACGGGACTGGCTGGCCGACTGGCTCACCGTCGACGTGCTCTGGAAGGTCAGTGTCGGAGTCGGCGGCGGCCTGCTCATCGGCTGGCTGCTCGGCAAGCTGTTCTTCCGGGCGCCCAGCCATCTGCGGCTGGCCCGGCACGCCGAGGGTTTCCTGGCGCTGGCCGCCACCTTCCTGGCGTACGGGCTGGTGGAGGTGGCCGGTGGGTACGGGTTCCTGGCGGTGTTCGTGGCCGCCCGCGCGATCCGGGCCGCCGAGCGGACCCACGAGTTCCACTCGGTCCTGCACGACTTCGCCGAGCAGATCGAACGGCTGCTCACCCTGGTGCTGTTGCTGCTGCTCGGCGGCGTCATCGTCGGCGGCCTGCTCGCTCCGCTGACCTGGCCGGCGGTGGCCGTCGGGGTGGCGCTGGTGTTCCTGGTCCGGCCGCTCGTCGGCTGGTTGTCGCTGCGGGGCGCTCCGGGCCGACCGTCCGAGCACTGGGTGATCTCGTTGTTCGGCATCCGCGGTGTGGGTTCGTTCTACTACCTGGCGTACGCCACCACGAAGGCGGACTTCCCGCAGGCGGAGCTGCTCTGGGCCACTGTCGGGCTGGTGGTGCTGGTCTCCGTGGTGGTGCACGGCATCGCGGCGACCCCGGTCATGCAGTTGCTGGACCGAAAGGGCGAGCGGACCAGCGACCCGGCCGAACGAGGTGTGCCCGCCCAGCGGGTCGCCGGGCACGCCTGAGCCGCGGCCTGACGGTCGGCCCGCCCTGACGCCCGCCGGGGCCGGCGGGCGTCAGGTGAGGCGGGCGGCCACTGCACGGCCGAGGTCCCGACCGGAGCGCCAGGCGCTCTGCACCCGGGGCTTGCCGAACGCGTCGCCGGCCAGGCCGATCCCGTCGGCGTCCAGGTGATGCGTGCCGCCCCCGGTGGTGGTGGGCTTCGCGTACGTCCAGCGGTGCACGTGCACGTCGGCCGCCACCTCGGGCAACCCCAGCAGGTCCCGCACCGCCTGCTCGATCACCGGGCCGGCTCCGGTGGGTCGGGCGAGGTGCCCGGCGGCGAACTCCGGCACGGTGTGCGCGACCAGCACCGGGGCGCCGTCGCCCCGGCGGTCACCGTCGTCGCAGACCAGGCTGAGCACCGGGTGGTCGTTGACGAACGCGCCCCGGAAATCCGGCCAGCGCCGGGTCGGGAAGCGCAGCACCGCGGCCAGCGAGGGCGACCAACGCTGCGCCTGCACGACCCGGGTGGCGTCGGCCAGGGCCGGGTCGAGCAGCAGGGCGGCCTGCGGGCCCGGCATGGCCAGGGCGACCGCCGCACACGGCTGGCCGTCCACGACCGGCCCGGTTTCCACGGTGAGCACCAACCGGTCGACGGTCACCGGCACCGCGCCGGCCAGCTGTTCGACAAGTGAACGCAGTCCGCGCGGCGCGGCGAAGCGCATCGGCCCGGGCACGTCGCGGCGCCCGTCCCGGTCGTACGCCTGGAAGGTGTCGGTCCATTCGCGGACCAGGCCGGCGGCGCGCCACTGCTCGACCAGCGCGGCGAAGTCGGGGTCGCTGGCGGTGAAGTAGGCGGCGCCGATGTCGGCGGGACGGCCGTCGAAGCGTTTGCTGGCCATCCGCCCACCGCGCACGTGCCCCCGCTCCCGGACCTGCACCGGCACCCCGGCCGCGGCCAGTTCCACCGCACAGGCGACCCCGGCGATGCCCGCCCCGACCACCACCACACCTGACCGGTCCACGCCCATCCCGTGATCGTAAATGCCGCCCGACGCGCCGAGCAGGCATGAACCGGCGCAGCCCCGGGTACTGGCACACCTGTTCGAAGAAAGGGTGATGACGATGACGGACCGCAGCAACGAGCAGGCCGACCCGCGCGGCGCGATCAAGGACCCGGACGAGTGGGTCACCGGCGACGAGCCGCCCACCGCGGCCCAGGAGTCCTACCTGGCCACCCTGGCCCGAGAGGCGGGCGCGGAGCTGCCGGAGGACCTGACCAAGTCCGAGGCGTCCAAGCGGATCGACGAACTCCAGGCGGAGACCGGCCGGGGCCAGTGACATCCCCGTGCGGGGTCAGCGGCGGGGCAGGCGGTGCAGCTCCACCCGGGTCAGGCGACCGGCGTCCACCTCGGCCGTGAGGTAGGTGGCGTGGGGCTGGGAGCGGCGGTCGGTGGGTGAGCCGGGGTTGAGCAGGCGCAGGCCACCGGGGGCTTCGGTGTCCCAGGGGATGTGCGAGTGCCCGAAGACCAGCAGGTCGACGTCAGGGAAGCGGGCCGCGCACCGCTGCTCGCGACCGGTCCGGGGGCCGGTCTCGTGCACCACGGCGACCCGCAGGCCGTCGAGGTCGGCCCGGGCCACCTCCGGCAGCCGGGCGCGCAGCGCCGGGCCGTCGTTGTTGCCGTACACCCCGATCAGCCGGCGGGAGCGCGCGGTCATCGCGTCGAGCAGCGACTCGTCCACCCAGTCGCCGGCGTGCAGTACCACGTCCGCCGCCTCGATCGCCTGCCAGAGCGGCCCGGGCAGATCCCGCGCCCGCTTCGGTAGGTGGGTGTCCGCCGTGAGCACGAGCCGCATCCGGGCATTGTCCCCCAGGTCCCGGCCGAGGGCATGATCTCCCCGTACACCCCGCCGGTGCGGACCGTCGGCCCGGTGCGGTCCGGTTCAGGACCGCACCGGGTGAAGTCCGCTCCGCACCCGGCTGCCTACCCGGGGCGTCCGGGCGCATTCCTGGCGGGCGGCAGGGCATCCACCGTGGTTGCTGGCGTTACCGGACGGCGCGGGCGGGAACCCGGACGACTTGACGAGGGAGGATGCTCATGACGTCAGCTTCGGGGCCGGCCGCCGCGTGGCGGCCCGGCACACAGGGTGGCGATCTGCTGCCGTCCGGCCCGGCCGGCCGTCCGTCGGCACCGTCCGGTGACGGGCACGGGCCGGAGACCGGGCCGCCCACGGTGACAATCGGCTCGTATCCGGACTATCCGGCCGCACAGCGGGTGGTGGACTATCTCGCGGACAACCGCTTCCCGGTGGAGCACAGTGCGATCGTCGGCACCAACCTCACGCTTGTGGAGACGGTGCTCGGTCGGATGACAACCGGTCGCTCCGCCCTGCTCGGCGCCGGCACCGGCGCCTGGTTCGGGCTCTTCATCGGCCTGCTGTTCGGCATCTTCACCGTGGGCAACTGGCTGGCGGTGATCCTGGTCGGGCTGGTCATCGGTGCGATCTGGGGTGCGGTGTTCGGCGCGGTCGCGCACGCGATGACCGGCGGGCGGCGGGACTTCACCTCGGCCAGCTCGCTTCGCGCCGGCCAGTACGCGGTGATCGTCGACGCACAGCTCGCCGACCAGGCCCGGCAGCTGCTGGGTCGGATGCAGATGTCCGGCTCGGCCACGAACGCCGGCTGAGAGCGGTTCGACCGGCCGTCCCGGCAGCACGCCGGGGCGGCCGTTCAGTCGTGGTACGCCAGCTCGCCGGCCCGCAGCGGCACGTCGACCCGGTTCTCCGGCGGTGCCAACGGGCACGCCCAGCGGTCGTCGTACGCGCAGCTCGGGTTGTAGAGGTAGTTGGCGTCCAGCCGGACCCGGTCGCCGGGCAGCAGCTCGACGCCCCGACCGAAGGTGCCCTTCACCGTGTCGGTGAGGTACCGGCCTCCGCCGTAGGTCTCCTGCCCACAGGTGCCGTCGCGCAGCGGCACGAACAGCCCGCCCCCGTACGCCTCGATCCACCACAGGGTCAGCGGCCCCCACGACGTCTGCGCCACCGCGACCCGCCGGTACGCGACCACCCCGTCCGGGCCGCCGGTGTCGATCCGCAGCTCCCCACTGGCCGGGCGCAGGGGCGCTTCCACCACGGCGGCCGGGTTGGGCGGGAAGTAGCGCACTCCGGTGAAGCCGGGTCGCTCCGCCGGTGGGATCGGGCTCTGCGGATGGGTGGCGAATAGCTGATCGCGGCCGGCACGGAACCCGGCGAGGTCGACGTCGGACAGGTACAGCCGGGCTACCCGCTCCCGCCAGTCGGCCAGCTCCAGATCGTCCACGCCGTCGAGCCTAGGCCGTCGCCGTCCGTTACCGAGCGGTCTCCGCATCGGTGCTCACGGCGGGCGGCCAGTTGCTGAGGACCGCGTCGAGAGCGTCCAGCGTTCGCGCCCAGGAGGCGTCCGTCGTACGGGGGGTGTGCCGGAAGCCGCCGGTCTTCTCCAGGCTCACGAACCCGTGGAACGTGCTGTGCATCATCCGTACCGCGTCGGTCTGGTCGGGTTCGGAGAGCCGGTAGCCGCGCAGGATCGCTCGTGTCATCTCCGCATGCCGGACGCCCGCGCTCGCGGCGGCGGTCTCCGGATCGAGGTCGATCTGCATCGCGGCGTACCGGCCCGGGTGCCGCGCCGCGTAGTCCCGGTACGCGTTGGCGAAGGCCACCAGCGCGTCCTTGCCCGCGCGGCCGGCGAGCGCGGCGGCGACCCGGTCGGCAAGCTCCGCGAGAGCCAGCAGCGCGACCCTGACCCGCAGGTCGCGTGCGTTGCGGATGTGGAAGTACAGGCTCGCGTCCTTGACGCCGAATCGCCGGGCGAGCGCGGCGATGGTCACGTTCTCCATGCCGATCTCGTCGGCCAGCTCGGCCGCGGCCAGGGCCAGGCGCTCGGCGGTCACCCCCGCACGTGCCATGCCGCACACCCCAAACCTAGTCATCTTATTCGCTTGCCTAGGAGAGCTAGGCTACTACCTATGCTAGCGATAACCGAGCGCGCCATCCGCGCGTCCTTCGTCAACTGCACCCAGGGCGAGGCGAAGCGGCTGGCCGTACCGAACGATCTCGAAGCGCGACCGTGGGACGACCTCGACTTCCTCGGGTGGCGGGACCCCGCCGCGACGCAGCGGGCCTACCTGGTCGCCGAGTCCGGCAGCGGGTTGGTCGGGGTCGCGTTGCGGGTGGCCCCGCAGACCGGGCGTGCCCGGCGCAGCATGTGCTCGCTGTGCCTGACCACGCACACCGGGGACGGCGTCGCGCTGATGACGGCCCGCAAGGCCGGCCGGGACGGGCGGCAGGGGAACTCGGTGGGGGTCTACATCTGCGCCGACCTGGCCTGCTCGTTCTACCTGCGCGGCAAGAAGGACGCCGGGCGCCGCCTGCACGAGACGATCACCCTGGAGGAGAAGATCGAGCGCACGACGACCACCCTCGGCGCGTTCCTGCAGAGGGTGCTCGGGTGACCCCCCATACGTCGACCGCCTAGCGGTCGGTGGACAGGCGCGCGTGCAGGTGCTCGTCGTGGCGGCGGCCGTCGCCGTACCGGTACGACTCCCGCAGCGTCCCCTCCGCGAGGTAGCCGGCCCGGTGGGCGACCCGGCAGGACGCCTGGTTGGCCACCGCGTGGCACAGCTCCACCCGGTGCAGCCCGAGGTCGGCGAACGCCCAGTCGGTGAGCCGGACGACGGCCCGCACCGCCACGCCACGCCCGCGCGCCGCCGGCACCGTCCAGTAGCCGATTGACGCGTCGCCGTGATGGATGTGGTACAGGGACACCGAGCCCAGCAGTTCCCCGCCGACCGCGGCGGTCACCGCCATCGAGGCGTGGTCGCCGCCGGACCAGTCGGCCCGGTGGCGTACCCACGACAGGGCGGCCTCGTCGTCGATCAGGCCGCCACGGTGTGGGTTCCACTGGACGATCGCCGGGTCGCGCAGGGCGTCACGCACCGCGGGGGCGTCCGACTCCCGCCACGGGCGCAGCAACAGGTCGGCGGCGGTGAGCTCCACGTGTTCCACGAGGGCGGAGTCTGGCACATCACGCGCCGATTCCACCGCCCGACTGGCGACGGCTTCTTTCAAAGCTGCACGAATCCCGGCTGGCGACCGCTTGGACGTGACCCAGGCAACGCTCATGGGCACTAGTTAAATTTTGAAAGAGTGCTATCGTCGTGGACGTGACAGAGAGCCTGGACAGCACCCGAGAGGCCGCCTGGCGCGCCTATATCGAGGCCAGCCAGCGCCTCTACACACAGCTGGAAGAGGACCTTCGGGCCGACAGCGACCTCAGCTTCGCCGACTACCACGTGCTGGTCCTGCTCTCCGAGGCACCGGGGCAGCGGCTGCGGATGGGCGAGCTGGCCGGCCGGCTCGTCTTCTCCCCCAGCCGGTTGACGTACCAGATCTCCTCGATGCAACGCCGCGGCCTGGTCAGCAAGGAGTCCTGCCCGGACGACCGACGGGGCAGCGAGGCGGTGCTCACCGCCGCCGGGCTGCTCGCTCTGCGGGAAGCCGCGCCGCACCATCTGGCGTCGGTGCGTACCCACCTGATGGACGACCTCGACGACGCCGAGGTCGCCTGCCTCACCCGGGTCTTCGGCCGGCTCGGTGACCGCCTGCGCGCGGCCCGGGCCACGTCGACCACCCACGCCACGAACTAGGAGCCTTCGATGCCCGCGATCACCGTTGAGAACGTCCTCGTCCTCCCCCGCCTGCCCCGGCTCGACGAGTCGGCCAAGATCCGCCCGGTCCGCACGGTGACCACCGCGCCCAGCGGCTTCGAGGGCGAGGGCTTCCCGGTCCGCAGGGCCTTCGCCGGGGTGCCGACGACCGACCTGGACCCGTTCATCCACCTGGACCAGATGGGCGAGGTGGACTACGCGCCGGGCGAGCCGAAGGGCACCCCCTGGCACCCGCACCGTGGCTTCGAGACCGTCACGTACATCATCGACGGCGTGTTCGACCACCAGGACTCGCACGGCGGCGGTGGCACCATCACCGACGGCGACACCCAGTGGATGACAGCCGGCAGCGGCCTGCTGCACATCGAGGCCCCGCCGGAGCACCTCGTGATGAGCGGTGGGCTCTTCCACGGCACCCAGCTCTGGGTCAACCTGCCCCGCGCCGCCAAGATGAACCCGCCCCGCTACCAGGACATCCGGGGCCGGGAGTCGGCGCTGCTCACGACGCCCGACGGCGGTGCGCTGATCCGGGTCATCGCCGGTGAGGTGGCCGGGCACCGCGGCCCGGGTTCCACCTTCACCCCGATCACCATCACGCACGTCACAGTGCAGCCGGGAGCGCAGGTCGACCTGCCGTGGCAGCCGGAGTTCAACGCCCTGGTGTACGTGCTCGGCGGGCGCGGCACCGTCGGCGCCGACCGGCGGCCGGTACGGACCGGCCAGCTCGCGGTGCACGGTCCGGGCGACGCGCTGCGGTTCAGCGCGGACACCACGCAGGACAGCAACACCCCTGCGCTGGACCTCTACATCATGGGCGGTCAGCCGATCCGGGAGCCGGTGGCACAGTACGGCCCGTTCGTCATGAACACCCGGGACGAGCTGGTCCAGGCGTTCGAGGACTACCAGGCCGGCCGGCTCGGCGTGATCCCCACCGAGCGGCTGCCGCACACCGGCGGCCAGGGCTCTCGCCCCTGACCACGGTCAACCTCTGAGATCGGCGCCGGCGCCCCCGTCACCCGGGGGCGCCGGCGCCGCCTCAGGAGACGGCAAAAATCCCAGCCACACCGAGAATGACCATCACCAACACCGCTACCAACGCCCCCCGTTCGCTCTCCACCGCCGGCTCGCGGTACTCGGTCACGGGGTTCGTCGTCTCGCGGGGCATGGTGTGGCCTCCTCGGTTGTTGTCGCGTCGTTCCGGTCACGTCGGCCAGGTCGCCGGTCCGCCGGCCCTGGCGTGCGGACCCGCGTCGGGGGTCCTACGGTGAGGACGTTGCCGACCTCCGGGGGGCTGGACGTTGCCGTTGCAGGACTGGTTCCTCACCGCACAGGAACGGGCCAACCCGATCTCTGGGTTACCCGTCTGGAGCACTGGAAACCTCGCCGAGCCACTGATTCACGGTGCGGCGTACTTCGACCGGCTGGTCGACGAGGTCGAGGCGCTGACGGCCGGCGACCACCTCTTCTTCACCGACTGGCGGGGCGATCCGGACCAACGGCTGCGCCCGGACGGCCCGACCGTGGCGCAACTCTTCGCCCAGGCCGCCCAACGCGGAGTGGTCGTCAAGGGGCTCATCTGGCGGTCCCACCTCGACGCGCTGGCCTACAGCGAGGCGGAGAACCGCGACCTCAGCGAGACGATCTCCGCAGCCGGCGGGGAGGTGCTGCTCGACCAGCGGGTCCGTCGTGGCGGCTCACACCACCAGAAGCTGGTGCTGCTCCGGCATCCGGGCGCCCCGGAACGGGACATCGCGTTCGCCGGGGGAATCGACCTGTGCCACAGCCGGCGGGACGACGCCGCGCACCGCGGTGACCCGCAGCCGGTGCGGATGTCTTCCCGGTACGGCTCCAACCCCCCGTGGCACGACGTCCAGCTCGCGGTACGCGGACCGGTGGTCGGCGCGCTGGACACCGTGTTCCGGGAGCGCTGGACCGACCCGATGCCGCTGGACTCGGAGAACCCGCTGGCCTACCTGCGGGACCGACTACGCGGCGCGGACCTGCACCCTGACCCGCTGCCCGAGCAGCCGGCCGATCCGCCGCCGTGCGGTCCGCACCAGATCCAGGTGCTGCGCACCTACCCCGCGGTCCGACCCCGCTACTCCTTCGCGCCGCACGGCGAGCGGTCCGTGGCCCGGGGCTACACCAAGGCGGTACACCGTGCCCGCCGGCTCATCTACCTGGAGGACCAGTACCTCTGGTCGAGCGAGGTGGCGGACCTGTTCGCGCACGCCCTGCGCGACAACCCGGAGCTGCATCTGATCGCCGTGGTGCCCCGGCACCCGGACGTGGACGGCAGGCTCGCACTGCCGCCGAACACGGTCGGCCGTGAGCAGGCGTTGTCGCTGTGCGAGCGGGCCGCGCCGGACCGGGTGCACGTGTTCGACGTGGAGAACCACGCCGGCGACCCGGTCTACGTGCACGCGAAGGTCTGCGTGGTCGACGACGTCTGGGCCAGCGTGGGCAGCGACAACTTCAACCGCCGCTCGTGGACGCACGACAGCGAGTTGTCCTGTGCGGTGCTGGACGATGCCCGCGACCAGCGGGAGCCCACCGATCCGGCCGGGCAGGGCGACGGGGCGCGGGTCTTCGCCCGGGATTTACGGCTGCGGCTCTGGCGCGAGCACCTGGACCGCGACCCGGCCGGCTCCGACGACGCCGACCTGCTCGACCCCACGGACGCCGTCGCGGCCGTCACGGCCGCTGCCGACGCGCTGCAACAGTGGTACGACGGTGGCCAGGTGGGCCCGCGTCCGCCCGGCCGGCTGCGCCCGCACCGCCCCGATCGACTGCCCTGGTACACCCGCACCTGGGCGTTGCCGGTGTACCGGCTGGTCTATGACCCGGACGGCAGGCCGCTGCGGGCCAGGTTGGCCGGGACGTGGTGAACCTGCCGGGCCGGCGCCGGTGGCGGGCCGGCCGCGCCCGGGTACACGCTCAGCCCGCCGGGGTAGGCGAACGAGGAGCGTGGCGAGTAGTAGCCGAAGCCGATGGTCAGCGGGTTGGCCGGCCGTAGCGCGTACATCGGGTGGCCGGGCTCCAGGAACTCGACCGACTCGATCTCGAACGGGGCGACCGGCTCCGCCACGAACGGGTAGACAGCGCTGAGCAGTTGACCGTCGCGGCGGGTGAAGTAGCGGTGGTGCCCGCTGCTGATCAGGTGGCCGGTCTCCCCGACCTGGCAGCGGGCCCGGAGCAGCGGCACCCCGTCGGCCTCGGTCACCGAGACCAGGTCGCTGCCGCGCACCTCGATGCTGGTGCGACCGGTGATCGCCGGGGCGCCGCGCGCACCGGCGTAGTCCCGGACCGTGCGGCTGGACGCGACGTAGTGGGTCCACCAGCCGCCGGGGCTGAGGCCACCAGGGGCGTCCACGCCGGTCAGCGAGACGCCGAGGTAGGTCAGCGAGTAGGCGCCGAAGCCGGACGTCTGCGTCTCGTCGTCGACGATGTACTGGTTGAGGAACACCTGCCGGTCCGGGCGGGGACGCAGGCCGGCCGGGACCAGAGCGGCGACCGCGTCCGGATCCGCCGGCAACCAGCTGAAGTAGAGCGTGCGACTGTTCACGACTAGCTGGGGAGCGGCTGGATCGAGCACTGTGCCTCCGAACCGGGTGTGTACAGGCGACGCTACGGCCAGTCCCACCGGCGGGACAACGACGGATAGTAGACACCTCGGCCCAGATGTCGGATTTCATGTTGACCGCTCGGCCGACAGCGGTGGGCCGACCGGTCAGGCCGGGGTGGGGTGGCCGGCTGGCGAGCAGTGGGTGCCGGAAGCCGTAAGAGACCTCACAACAGCCATGTTGACCGCCCTATTTGCACCTTCTATTGACTGAAGGGGCTTAAGTACATCAGCCTTTCGGCTAGATTTCGGGGAGACGATCAGGTTAAGGTGAGTCCCGAACGGCCCATACGAAGCTAAACCAGAGCGTCACGTCTTTTTGTCCGCGGACGAGGTGCAGGGAGGACCACCCAATGACCGCGCCAACGATCAGCGAGCAGCCGAGCACCACCGCCAAGAGCATGAAGCTCGACCCGCGGGCGCTCACCGACAGCGCCACGGACCTGCTCAACGCCATGGCCGCGCTGCCGACCACCCACCCGTCGCGCGCCGCGCTGCGGGACCGGGCGATCGAGGCCTGGCTGCCGCTGGCCAACCACCTCGCCCACCGCTACAGCGGGCGGGGCGAGCCCACCGACGATCTGGCGCAGACCGCCGCGGTCGGCCTGATCAAGGCCATCGACAAGTTCGACCCGTCCCGCGGCGTCGACTTCGCCGGGTACGCCATCCCCACGATCATCGGCGAGCTCAAGCGGCACTTCCGCGACCGCACCTGGGACATCCGGGTGCCCCGCCGGCTCCAGGAGCTGCGGCTGTCCATCTCCGACGCCAACAGCTCGCTCCTGCAGACCCTCGGCCGCTCGCCGACGGTCGCCGACATCGCCACCCACCTCGGGCTCACCGAGGAAGAGGTGCTGGAGGGCCTGGAAGGCGCCCGCGCGTACAACGCGGTGTCGCTGTCCACCCCGACCGGCGACGGCGAGCGCGCCACCGAGCTGGGTGACATGCTCGGCGGCGAGGACGCGGAGTTCGAGCTGGCTGAGCTGCGGGTCGCCCTGGGCCCGGCGCTGGCCACGCTGGACGAGCGGGAGCAGAAGATCCTCACCCTGCGGTTCTACGGCAACCTGACGCAGTCGCAGATCGCCGAGCAGATCGGCGTCTCGCAGATGCACGTCTCCCGGCTGCTGGCCCGGGCGCTGACCAAGCTGCGCGGTCAGCTCGACGGCACGTACTAGGCGGTCGCGATCGAGGGCCGGGTCCGCGGACCCGGCCCTCGATCGCGCATACAAGCTGTCACGTGAACGTTACAGTGCGCGCACTCTGGCGTGCCTGCCGGGCGGCAGCGCCCGGCCGACTCCGTCAGTGGCTCACCGGCTCCCGCCACATCGGCCAGAACGGCGTGCCGTCGGGCACCCGGAACGGCTCGCCGGCCCGATATCCGTGCTGCGCGTACAGGTCCCGACTGCGTGGGCTGCTCGCCTCCAGGTAACCGGGCATTCCGTTGGCGTCCAGCCAGGCGTGGTGGTGCTCCAGCAGCGCGGTGCCCAGCCCCTGCCCCTGCCGGTCCGGCTGGACCGCCAGGAAGGCCAGGTGGTGGTGGTCCGGATGCGGGTGGTTCGCCGCGAACAGCTCGTCGAGATGCTGGAACCGGTCGGTCCACGCACCGCAGGCGGCGGCGAGCCGGGCGTCGTAGTCGGCCGGCGGCGGGGCCGGGTCGCCGACCGACGGGAACCAGACAGCGACCGCGGCCCGGTCCGCGTTGGCGTACACCAGGCCGTGCCGCATCGCGTGCTCGACCAGGATCTCGAAGTTCCCCGCCAGCACGGCCTCCCGCTTGCTCGCGTCGGGCACCAGCCAGCGGGTCACCTCCAGGACGGTGAACGCCTGGGCGATCCGGCCGGCCACCAGCGCGGTGTCCTCGGGGCCGAGCCGCTCGATGGCCACGCTCATCGCGGCACCTCCGCAGCAGCCGGCGGCTGCTCCAGCGGCTGCGCGGCGGCCGCCGCGCTCGCCGCGCCGAGGCCGATCCGGGCGTACGTGTCCGGACGGCTGCTGCGCAGCACCAGCGCCCAGCCGACGCCCAACGCGGCCGCCACCGGGTACACAGCGGGCAGCGCCCAGCGCAGGGTGGAGTCCGGCGCGACGCCGAGCAGGTTGGCGAAGTTCGACACGGCCAGCCAGATGATCACAAAGAGCGCGATGGTGGCCAGGCCGGGTGCGATGACCCGCCGCCAGAGCGTCTCGCCGCCACCGGAGCGCGCGAAGTAGGCGATCACCGCCACCGAGGTGGTGGCGATCAACAGCAGCACGCCGAATCCACCGCTGGTGCCGACCCAGAAGAACAGCTTGACCACCGGGTCCCAGCCGTTGACCGCGTACAGCAGGATGACCACCAGGCCGAGGAGGCTCTGCGCCAGCGAGGCGGCCCGCGGGGCGCCGCTGCGCGGCGAGGTCTGCCCGAACACGGCCGGCAGCACCCGTTCCCGGCCCAGCGCGAACGTGTAGCGGGCCGTGGTGTTGTGGAAGGAGATCATCGCGGCCAGCACCGAGGTCAGGAAGAGCACCTGGCCGATGGTGACCGCGGTGTCACCGAGCTGCGCGCCGGCCAGGTTGAAGATCAGCCCGACGCTCTGCTCCCCCGCCTCGGCGACGATCTGGTCCGGCCCGACGGCGACCGACATGGTCCAGGACGAGAGCGCGTACAGCGCGGCGACGATCACCACCGACAGGTACGTCGCCAGCGGCACCGTCCGCTTCGGGTCCTTGCTCTCCTCGCTGAACACCACAGCGGACTCGAAGCCGACGAACCCGAGGACCGCCAGCACCAGCACCGCGCCCACCCCGGGCACGAAGAGGTTGCCCGGCGAGAACCCGGCGAAGCTGACCTCGCCGCCGGCCGGGTTGCCGATCTGGCCCAGGTCGAAGATCAGGACCACCACGATCTCGGCGACCAGCAGCGCCGCCAGTACCAGGCCGTTGATGTCCACCCGGAGCAGGCCGAGCAGGCCGACCAGCGCCCATGCCACCAGGGCGACGATGGACCAGTGCGGGTGCCCACCGAAGATCCGGTCGAGCACCGGCTCGGCGGCGACGCCGATGGTGCCGTAGAGCCCGACCTGGAGGGCGTTGTACGCGATCAGCGCCACCCAGGCGGCGCCCACGCCGGCCGGCCGGCCCAGGCCGCGGGAGATGTAGGCGTAGAAGGCGCCGGCGTTCTCCACCCGGCGGGACATCGCCACGTAGCCCACCGAGAACAGGGCGAGCACCGCGGCGACCACCAGGAAGGCCAGCGGGATGCCGGTCACCCCGATGACGCCGTAGCCGGTGGTGACGACACCGGCCACCACTGTCAGTGGCGCGGCGGCGGAGAGCACGAAGAAGATCACCGAGGGGACGCCGAGGCGGCCTCGGGCAAGGGCTTCGGAGACGTTGCTGGGTCGGTCGACTGTCGATGTCGGGGGCATACGACTACTCCGGTTGTCGAGGGGAGGTTGGGGGTTACCGGGGAATCATGGGACGCCACGGAGCACGGCGGCGCCAACGGCGGCTTCGGTGTGCGCGACGAGTTCCTTGAGGGGTGGCGGCAGCGCGGGGATGAGGACGTTCAGCCGGTGGTGGGCACGCGGGCCGGCGCTCCACAGCACCTCGCGGGTCAGCCCGGAGGCCACCACCAGGCCGAGCAGCAGGGCGTCCCGCACGCTGGGCGGATCCGGCCGGTCCAGCAGGGCCCGCAGCCGGGTGGCCGGCCAGGCCACCGCGTTGAGGTCGATCGGGAGGTAGCTGACCGAGGTGCGCAGCAGCCGGCGGCTCTCCTGGCGGCGCAGCATGCCGGCCCGGGCCAGCCGCTCCCCCACCGAGGTCGTCGCGCTCTGCGCCAGGAAGCTGAGCCAGGTGCGGACCGCCTGGTGCTGGGACTCGCCGATCAACTGGTCGAGCACGGTGTGCGCCAGGGCGTCGCCCGGCGGGCGTCGGTCGATGACTGTGACGTGCCCGCCCGAGACGGTGATGTGTCCATACAGGATCAGCTCGCCGAGCAGCCCGCCGGCCAGGCCGAGCCCGGTCGCGGCCGGGTGGAGTTTGGCCTTGCCGCGACTGTCGTTGTGCGCGATCAGGAAGAACTCGTCGGCGATGAGCAAACGGTCCTCCCGCACGGGTGTGTCCACAGTGATCGCGACCGGCAAAGGATGCACCGACAGCTACCGCAATGCAACTCCCAGATTTGAAAGTTGCACTCCGTGCAGGCCCGACCTGCGGATCTTGTCGTGACAGACTCGGACGGTGACCGCCAGCCCCGCCATCCCACCCGCCGCCAGCCCGACCGTGCGCCGTCGACGCATCGCCCGGGAGCTCCGCCAGCTCCGGGAACGCGCGGGCATGACCCTCGATGTGGCGGCCCGCCAACTCGACATGTCCAAGAGCAACCTCTCCCGGATCGAGACCGCGCAGATCGGCATCAAGCCGCGCGACGTCCGAGCGGCGCTCGCGCTCTACCAGGTGACCGGGGCGGACGCCGAGGCGTTGATCGAGATCGCCCGGAGCGCGCAGCAGCGGGGCTGGTGGCAGAACTACAGCGACGTGCTACCCGAGTGGTTCGAGTTCTACGTCGGGCTGGAGGCCGAGGCGGTGGCGCTGCGCACGTACGAGGCCGAGTCCGTGCCGGGGCTGTTGCAGACCGAGGCGTACGCCCGGGAGATCTACCGGCGCACCGCGGGCGAGGACGGCGTGGAGCGCAAGGTGGCGGCACGGCTGCGCCGGCAGGAGGTGCTGCGCCGCGACGACCCGGTCCAGTTGTCTGTGGTGCTCAACGAGGCGGTGCTCCTGCGCCCGGTCGGCGGCAACGCCGTGATGGCCGAACAGGTGGTCCACATGACTCGGATCGCGCAACTACCGAACGTGACAATCCAGGTACTTCCATTCGCGGCCGGGGGGCATCCCGCGATGAGCACCCCCTACGTGATCCTCAACTTCGCCGACGCCGCCGACGCAACCGTGGTTTACCTGGATAACCTCACGATGGGCCTGGCGCTGGAGGATGCCGACCAGGTGCTCGGGTATAGCCTTCTGCACGAGGAGCTGTGCCGGATGGCGCTCGATCCGGCGGCGTCGTTGACCCGTCTTGAGCAGGCTTCTCGTAACTTTGCGTGATCGCGTCTGCGGCACGCCGACAAGACGAGAGGTATCGCGGATGACGGCACACGACCTGACCCCGGCGGACTGGCGGACCAGCACGCGCAGCAGCGGCAACGGCAACTGCGTGGAGGTCGCGACAGCCGACGGTCAGGTCGCCGTCCGGGACAGCAAGGACCGGTCCGGTCCGGTGCTCGCCTTCGACGCGTCGGCCTGGCGCACGTTCCTGCACGGCGTCGGCGAGGTCCGCCCCAGCTGAGCCCCCGGGGCCGGTGCGAGACTGGGCCGTGCTCTCCGACGTAACCCTGGACCTGCCGGTACGCCCGGTGCTGCCGGCGCTGGTCGCGGCGCTCGACGCGGCCGGCGCCGGTGTCCTGGTGGCCCCGCCGGGCACCGGTAAGACGACCCTCGCGCCGTTGGCCGTGGCCGACCGGGTCAGCGGGCGGGTCGTGATCGCGCAACCCCGCCGGGTGGCCGCGCGCGCCGCCGCCCGGCGGATGGCCGAGCTGCTCGGCGAGCGGGTGGGCGACCGGGTCGGCTACGCGGTACGCGGCGAGCGCCAGGTCAGCCGTGCCACCCGGGTGGAGGTGGTCACCACCGGCCTGCTGGTCCGCCGGCTGCACCACGACCCGGAGCTGCCCGGCACGGGCGCTGTGCTGCTCGACGAGTGCCACGAGCGGCAACTCGACGCCGACCTCGCGCTGGCCTTCGCGGTGGAGGCACGGGCCACCCTCCGGCCGGACTTGTGGTTGCTGGCGATGTCCGCCACGCCGGACACGGACCGGTTCGCCGCGCTGCTCGGCGGAGCCGATCCGGCCCCGGTCGTCCGGGCCGAGTCGCCGCTGCACCCGGTGCAGCGGATCTGGGCGCCGCCGGCACGGCCGATCGCCCCGCCCGGGGGCGGGCCGGTGGACCGAGCCCTGCTCGACCATGTGGCGGCAACCGTCCGGCGGGCGCTGCGCGAACGCGACGGCGACGTGCTGGTCTTTCTGCCCGGGGCCGGCGAGATCGCGGCCGTCGCCGGCCGGCTGGCCGACCTGCGGGACACCGTCGCGCTGCTGCCGCTGCACGGCCGACAGCGCGGCAGCGAGCAGGACGCGGCCCTGCGCCCGGCTGATCGACGCCGGGTGGTGCTGGCCACCGCGCTGGCCGAGACCAGCCTGACCGTGCCGGGCGTGCGGGTGGTGGTGGACGCCGGGCTGTCCCGGGTGCCCCGCACCGACCTGGCCCGTGGGCTCGGTGCGTTGATCACCGTGCCGGTCTCCCGGGCCGCCGCCACCCAGCGGGCCGGCCGGGCCGGACGAGAGGCCCCCGGGGCCGTCTACCGCTGCTGGTCCGCGGCGACCCACGAACGGCTGCCCGCCCGGCCGGAGCCGGAGATCGCCACCGCCGACCTGACCGGCTTCGCGCTGGAGTTGGCCGCCTGGGGGCGGCCGGACGGCGTCGGGCTCGCACTGCCCGACGCGCCGCCGCCGGCGGCGATGGCGGTGGCCCGGGACACGCTGGCCACCCTGGGCGCGGTCGACGCGGACGGCCGGATCACCGGGCGGGGGCGAGCCATCGCCGCCGCCGGGGCGCACCCACGGTTGGCCCGGGCGCTGCTCGACGGCGCCGGTCGGATCGGCGCCGACCGGGCGGCCGAGGTCGTGGCCCTGCTCGCGGAGGAGAGCGCGGCCGGCCCGGGCGACGATCTGGTCGCCGGCTGGCGTCGGCTGCGCGCCGGGGTGGACGCGGGCGCGACCGCCCGCTGGCGGGCCGAGGTGCGCCGGCTGCGAGGTGCCCTGCCCGCGAACTCCCCCGCGCAGGGCAGCGCCGCCGCCGGTGCGGCCGGCCGGACGGGCGGTCCGGAAGCCAGCGGGCGCGCCGGCTCCGGTGGGCTCACCGACGACCTGGCCGCCGGGCTGCTGGTCGGATTGGCGTACCCGGAGCGGTTGGCGAGGGCCCGGCGGCCGGGCGGTTCGGCGTACCTGATGACCGGTGGGACCGCCGCGGAGCTTGCGGCGGGGTCGGGGCTGACCGGATCGGACTGGCTGGCGGTGGCCGTGGCGGACCGGACCCCCGGCGCGCCGTCGGCGCGGATCCGCCGGGCGACGCCGCTGGACGAGGCGACGGCCCGGGAGGCGGCCGGCCCGCTGCTGTCCACCCGCCGGGAGGTCGGCTGGTCCGAGGGGGACGTGGTGGCCCGGGAGGTGACCCGGCTCGGGGCGATCCTGCTCTCCGAGCGCCGGCTGGATCGTCCGGACCGGTCGGACGTGGCGGCGGCCCTGCTCACCGGCCTGCGTCAGGACGGGCTGGCGCTGCTGTCCTGGTCGCCGGCGGCCCGGGCGCTGCGCGAGCGGCTGGCGTTCACCCGGCACCACCTCGGCGCACCGTGGCCGGACGTCAGCGACGAGGCGCTGCTCGCCGCCGCGCCGACCTGGCTGGGCCCGGAGCTCTCCGCCGCCCGGCGCCGCGCCGACCTGGCCCGGGTGGACGTGGCCTCGGCGCTGCGCCGGCTGTTGCCGTGGGCGCAGGCCGCCCAGCTTGACGAGCTGGCCCCGGAGCGCATCGCCGTGCCGAGCGGTTCCCGGATCCGGGTCGACTACAGCGACCCGGCGGCGCCGGTGCTGGCAGTGAAGCTGCAGGAGACGTTCGGCTGGCCGGTGGCCCCGCGCATCGGCGGCGGCCGGGTGCCCGTGCTGCTGCACCTGCTCTCCCCCGCCGGCCGGCCGGTGGCGGTCACCGCCGACCTGCCGTCGTTCTGGCGCACCGGCTACCCGCAGGTCCGCGGCGAGCTGCGCGGGCGCTATCCCCGACACCCGTGGCCCGAGGACCCGACGACCGCGACGCCCACCCGGCGCGCCACACCGCGCCGGCGCTGAGGCTGGTTACTCCTCCACCACGTCGGCCACCACGACTGTGACGTTGTCCGGCCCGCCGGCGTGCAGTGCCAGGTCGATCAGCTTGCCGGCGCAGGCGGCCCGGTCCGGGTAGCCGGTGAGCACCTCGGCGAGGGTGTCCGAGCGGACCACGTTGGAGAGCCCGTCGCTGCACAGCAGCCACCGGTCGCCGACCCGGGGCACCATCGTCGCGTACGACGGGGAGACATCGTCGCCCTGCAGCGCCTGGGTGACCACCGCCCGGCGCGGGTGGCTGCTGGCCTGGTCCGCGGTGATCACGCCCTGGTCCACCAGCATCTGGACGAACGTGTCGTCCCGGGTCACCTGTTTGAGCACTCCCTCGCGGAGGAGGTAGGCCCGCGAGTCACCGACGTGCGCAAGGGCGAGGCAGCTGCCGGTGCGGGCGAAGAGCAGGGCGGTCAGCGTGGTGCCCATGCCCTGGCGCTCCGGGTCCTCGGCGACCGCCTGCCGGATCCGGGTGGTGGCCAGCGCGATGCCACCCTGGAGCGCGGCCACCAGGGCGTCCTCGGGGGTCTCCACGTCCAGAGGAGCGACCGCGTCGATGGTGAGCGCGCTGGCCAGGTCGCCGGCCGCCATCCCGCCCATGCCGTCGGCGACGGCGACGAGCCAGGTCCCGGCGTGCAGGGCGTCCTGGTTTCCACTGCGGATCAGCCCACGGTCGCTCGTTCCCACGGAACGTAGCTTCAGGGTCATGGGAGGCAGCCTGCCAGGCGAAGGGCGCAGTTGTCTCTAGGAGATCAGGACGACGGCGCGTGGCGCGGCCAATCTCACGTGTCCGCCCCGGCGCGGCGTGGCGCCCCGGCCGGCCGCCCGCCCTCGTCGAACGCCACAACCCATCCAGTCAGATCAATTGACACGACGCACCGACGCTGGAAACATCGAGCCGATACTTGGGAGCGCTCCCAGGTTCCCGCCACCACCGTCCCGCATCCCGTCCCGGAAGGACTCCCCGTGACGCCATCCCGACGCCGCCTCCTACTGGCCGCGGCGACCACCCTGGCCCTCACCGGCGCGGGCGCCGGCGCGGCCTCCGCCGACCCGCCACCGGACGCCCCCGAACAGATCGACAACGGCGACTTCAGCGCCGGTGTGAGCCCCTGGTTCTCCTACGGCACCGGCGCGCTCGCGGTGACCGACGGCCGGCTCTGCACCACCGTCCCGGGAGGACTGGCCAACCCATGGGACGCCGGCATCGGCCAGGACGGCGTGCCGCTGATCGCCGGCGCCGAATACACCCTCGGCTTCACCGTGTCCGCCACCCCCGGCGCCGCGGTCAAGGCCGTCCTCCAACTCGGCAGCGCCCCGTACACCACGTACGCCGCCGTCGACGCCACCGCCACGGGCACCGCCCAGCGGGTCGAGCAGACCTTCACCGTCCCGGACGACAACCCCGGCGCCCAGCTGATCTTCCAGGTCGGCGGCGCCACCGAGACGCAGACCGTCTGCCTGGACGACGTCTCGCTACGCGGCGGTGAGCCGCCCGAGCCGTACGAGCCGGACACCGGGCCGCGGGTGCGGGTCAACCAGGTCGGCTACCTGCCCGGCGGGCCGAAGAATGCCACAGTGGTGACCGAGGCCACCGAGCCACTGCCCTGGCAACTGCGCTCGGCCGCCGGCGCGGTCCTGGCCAGCGGCACCACCACCGCGCGCGGCGTGGACGCCGCCTCCGGGCAGAACGTGCACACGGCTGACTTCTCCGGCTACCGCACACCCGGCACCGGGCTCACGCTCACCGTGGACGGCGAGACCAGCCACCCGTTCGACATCTCGGGCACCCTCTACGACCGGCTGCGCGCCGACTCGCTCCAGTTCTTCTACGCCCAGCGCAGCGGCATCGCCATCGACGGCCACCTGATCGGCGACGAGTACACCCGGCCCGCCGGCCACCTCGGGGTCGCGCCCAACCAGGGCGACACCAACGTGCCCTGCCAGCCGGGCGTCTGCGACTACTCCCTGGACGTGCGCGGCGGCTGGTACGACGCGGGCGACCACGGCAAGTACGTGGTCAACGGCGGTATCGCCACCTACCAACTGCTGAACACCTTCGAGCGGACCAGGACGGCGGTCACCGCGGCCGGCGGCGCCGGCCTCGCCGACGGCACGCTGCGGGTCCCCGAGCGCGCCAACGGCGTGCCGGACATCCTCGACGAGGCCCGCTGGGAGCTGGAGTTCCTGCTGCGCATGCAGGTGCCGGCCGGCAAGCCGCTCGCCGGAATGGCCCACCACAAGATCCACGACCGGAACTGGACCGGGCTGCCGCTCGCCCCGCACGACGACCCACAACCGCGCGAGCTGCACCCGCCGTCCACCGCGGCCACGCTCAACCTGGCCGCCACCGCCGCGCAGTGCGCACGGCTCTACGCGCCCTACGACGCGGCGTTCGCGGCCCGCTGCGGCACCGCCGCGACGACCGCCTACGCCGCCGCCAAGGCACACCCGGCGGTGTACGCCAGCCCCAGCGACAGCACCGGCGGCGGCGCGTACGACGACACAAACGTCACCGACGAGTTCTACTGGGCCGCGGCCGAGCTGTACCTGACCACCGGCGCGCAGGCCTACCTGACCGACCTGACCGCGTCGCCGCACCACACCGGCGACGTGTTCGCCCCGCAGGGATTCGGCTGGCAGGGCACCGCCGCGCTCGGCCGCCTGGACCTGGCCACAGTGCCGAACGGGCTGCCCGCCGCCGAGCTGACCCGGATCCGCGCCTCGGTCACCGCCGCCGCCGACGCGTACCTCGCCGAACTGCGCCGCCAGGCGTACGGGCTGCCGATGCCCGGGGACGAGAGCAGCTACTTCTGGGGCGCCAACAGCAACATCATCAACAACGCCGTAGTGCTGGCCACCGCGTTCGACCTGACCCGCGACGCCACCTACCGCGACGGCGCAGTGCAGGCGATGGACTACGTGCTCGGGCGCAACGCGCTGAACATCTCGTACGTCACCGGGTGGGGCGAGCACGCGGCGGAGAACCAACACAGCCGGATCTTCGGCCACCAGCTCGACCCGAACCTGCCGCACCCGCCCGCCGGCTCCCTCGCCGGTGGCGCGAACGCCGCCCTCCAGGACCCGTTCGCGGCGCAACTGCTCGCCGGCTGCAAGCCGATGTTCTGCTACGTCGACGACATCAACTCGTACGCGACAAACGAGGTGGCGATCAACTGGAACTCGGCGCTGGCCTGGATCGCCTCGTTCCTGGCCGACCAGGGTGACGCCGGCGCGGTGCCGGCCAGCACCTGCGCGGTGCGCTACACCAACTACGGCGCCTGGCACGGCGGCACCGGGTTCACCGCACAGCTGACCGTCCGCAACACCGGCACCACCACAGTCAACGGCTGGACCGTGCGGTTCGCGTTCACCGGCGACCAGCGGGTGCGCGAGGCGTGGCTGGCGAAGGTGACCCAGGCCGGTGCGACGGTGACCGCGCGCAACGAGTCGCACAACGCCCGGATCGGGCCCGGCGGCACTGTGACGTTCGGCTTCAACGCGACGACCACCGGCGGCGCGAACCCCAACCCGGGCCTGATCACGGTCAACGGAGCGGCCTGCTCGGTCACCTGATCCCGCACCCCCTCTCCTTCGAGACGAGCGGTGCGCACGCTTCGATCCCAGTGTCGAAGCGTGCGCACCGAGGCGAGGGTTCGCCAGGGCTGACGGTCGTCATCGCCGGTGCCGCCGCCCGAAGGGCGCTGTCGAGCTGATGACCTGAACGGCTCGCAGAGCTCGCGAAATCCGGTGGACCCGACCCGCCGCAGGGGCCATGGTGATGGCCATGGATGGCGGCGACCTGACCGACGCGGAGCGTCGCGTGTGGGCGGCGATGCCAGCGGGCACCAGGACGGCGCTGGCCGGCCTACCCGCCGCGGACCTGCGGACCATGCTGCTGACCGTGTCCCGCGACCGCGCCGCCACCGCACGCCCGCCCGATGTGATTCGTCGCTGGCGCGAGGACCGCTTCGTCCGCCCGGCCGGCGCTGACCCACGAGCGCTCGCTCAGGTCGAGGCACGCATGTGGCAACTGCTGCCGGCCGACGTCTCGGGAGTGGAGTTGTCGCCGGTCGTGCCGGTTGGCACCTGCTCGGTGGTCGCACCGGTCAGCCAGAACAGGATCGTCACCACCATGCGCGCCAGCGAGGTGCTGAGCGACCCCACCAACGCCCTCGCCATCGAAGCCGCCGTGCGCCGCCGCCGGAGTGACGAGGTGCACCTCGCCGCTGCCCATCGGGTCCTGCGGGCGCAGGACTTCGGTCCCGGCACGTCCGCGCACTTCCGGCTCTTCGCCCTGGTGTCCAGCGCCCCCGACGCCGGCTCGGGCGTCACACAGGCCCGGCTGCTGATCCGGCACCTCACCTATTGGCGGACGGTCCTCGCCGAACTGGCGGCTACGGCCGCGCCCCGGCTGCACGTCACGGTCTTCGACGACCAGGCGGTCCGGGAGCGGCTGACCGACACCGTCCGCCCGGCACTCGACGGGAGCACTGTGCCGCTGGTGGACGAGCCGGAGCGCGAACGGGGCCGCGGTTACTACACGGGTTGTGCCATCCGGATCACCCTCCAGGGCGGCAGCGTGGAGGTCGGCGACGGCGGCCTCACCGATTGGACCGCACAGCTGAGCGGCAACGCCAAGGAGCGCTGCCTCGTCTCCTGCCTCGCCACCGAACGCCTCGTCCAGTGCGCGGACCGCCGAGCCGACGCGGCACACGCAGCCCGGGGAGGGCAGACACCCGACGAACGCTTCAGAGCTGGGCTGTGACGAGCGCCGCACCGCGAGGGGCGTCGATGCGCATGCGTCGATCCTAGGGTCGAGGCGTGCGCATCGAGGCGAGTATTCGCGGGCACTGGCGGGCGTTGTCGCCGCTGCCGCCGCCCGGTCGGCTGCGCACCCTGTCGCTGGCCACCCTCGCCAACACGGTCGGCACCGGGCTGTGGGTGGCCGGCGCGGCGCTCTACCTCACCCGCGCCGTCGGGCTGAGCCCGACCGAGGTGGGGCTGGGTCTCACCCTCGCCGGCCTGGCCGGGCTCACCGCCAGCGTGCCGCTCGGCGCGCTGGCTGATCGTCATGACCCACGGACCCTCCGGGCCGTCCTGCAACTGGCGCAGGCGGTCGTCGCCACGGCGTACCTGCTGGTCGGCTCGTTCCCGGTCTTCCTGCTGGTGGCCGCACTGGACGCGCTGCTGGTCTCCGGCAACCTGGCGGTCCGCGCCGCGTTGGTCGCCGCGGTCGGCGGCCCGGAAGGGCGGGTGCACGCCTTCGCCACCCTGCGCGCGGTGGCCAATCTGGGCGTGGCGCTCGGCGCCGGGCTGGCCGCGTTCGCGCTGGTGGCGGACACCGGGTGGGCGTACCGGTCGCTGGTGCTCGGCAACGTCGCGACCTACCTGGTGTCCGCGGCGCTGATCATGCGGCTTCCGTCGTATCCGCCGGCCCGGCGGCCTCTCCGGCCGGGACCCGGCCTTGCGCTGCGGGACGGGCCGTTCCTCGCCGTCGCCGGGGCCTCCGCCGTGCTCTCGCTGCACTGGTTGGCGCTGACGCTGGTACTTCCGCTGTGGGTGGTGACCCGCACCGACGCGCCACCGGTGACGGTGTCCGCCGTGCTGCTTGTCAACACACTGCTCACCGTGCTGCTCGCGGTACGGCTGAGCCGGGGTGCCCGGCACGCGCTACCGGCGGCGACGACGATGCGCCGTGCCGGGCTGGTGCTCGCGGCCGGGATGCTGCTCTGGGCCGCGAGCGGCGCCGTGCCCACCGCGGCGGCGGTGGGCCTGCTGCTGGGCGCGACCGTGATCTACACCCTGGGCGACCTGTGGCATGCCGGCGCCGGGGCGGCATTGGCGTACGACCTCGCCGCCCCGGACGCCATCGGCGCCTACCAGGGGGTGGACGCTCTGCTCGCCGGCCTGACCCGCGCGGCGGGACCGGCGCTGCTGACCTGGCTGATCCTCGACGGCGGCCCGATCGGCTGGCTGGTCCTGGCCGGGCTGCTCGCCGTCACCGGCCTGGCAGTGCCACCGCTGACCCGACGTGCCCTGGCGACTCGCGCCGGCCCGCCCCGTCGCCCGGCCGACGATCAGCCGATCTCCTCGTCCACGTAGCACCAGCGCCAGGTCTCGCCGGGCTGCACCGAGCGGATCACCGGGTGCCCGCTGGACTCGAAGTGCTTCGTCGCGTGCTGGTACGGCGACGAGTCGCAGCAGCCGACGTGCCCGCAGGCCAGGCAGGCCCGCAGGTGCACCCAGTCGGCGTTGCCGATCGCGACGCAGTCCGGGCACGCCTCGGTGTTGCCGACCTCCACCGCACCGGCGTCGGTCAGGTGCTGGCAGCTCACTTGTCGACCTCCTGCCGCAGCAACGACTCCTCCAGGTCCAGGTCACGATAGGCCCGCACCAGCACCTCCTCAGGGATCCGACCGGCGTCCCGGGCATCCCGAAAGACTGTCCGCTCGGCGTCGATCATCTCTTGTCGCAGTCGACCGTACGCCTGGGACGGGGTTTCCCGCTCGGTGCCACCGAGCCGCTCCCAGGCCAGGTTCGTGCGGTCCTCCACCAGCCGGCGTAGCCGGTCCACCACCGCCGCCGGAGCGCCGTCGGCCAGCTCGTCGAGGCGGTCCCGGGCAGCTCGGCTGGCCTGCTGCTGCACTCCGGCGGCCGACAGCGCGTCCTGCACCGGGTCGTCCTGCGGCAGCTTCAGCCGGCGGGCGACGAGCGGCAGCGTGGCGCCCTGGCCGACCAGGGTGACCACGATCACCGCGAAGGCCAGCCAGATGAACAGCGCCCTCGGATACGGCTTGTCGTCGGCCAGGGTCAGCGGCAGAGCCAGCGCGGCGGCCAGCGTGACCACGCCCCGCATCCCGGCCCAGCCGATGACGATGGGGAACTTCGGCGACGGGGCCGGATCCCGGCGACGGATCCGGGGGACCAACCGGGCCAGGTAGGTGGCGGGGAAGACCCAGACGAACCGGGTGAGGAAGACCGTGGCGAGCACGGCCAGGGTGATCGCGGTGAGCGAGCCGAGCGGCTCGTTCAGGTCCCGCAGCACGTCCGGCAGTTGGAGCCCGACCAGGAGGAAGACCAGCCCTTCCAGCAGGAAGCGGGCCAGCCGCCAGAACGCGCCGACCTGCAGCCGGGAGGCGGCCGAGAGCAACCGGGGCAGCTTGTGGCCGAGCACCAGTCCGGTGACCACCACCGCGACGACTCCGGAGGCGTGCGCCTCCTCGGCGCCGAACACCACAGCGAATGGGATGATCAACGACAAGGCGTTGTCCAGCAGCGGATCGTGGATCCGGCGGTGCAGGAAGCCGAAGACCAGCGCGCCGAGCACACCGATCAGGATGCCGCCGCCGGCGGAGCGCAGGACCTCGAAGGCGACGTCGGCGCTGCCGACGGCCAGACCGGTGGTCGCCAGCGTCGCGATTCGGAGCAGCACCAGCGCCGTCGCGTCGTTGACCAGGCTCTCCCCCTCGAGGATCGTGACCACCCGGCGGGGCAGCCCGACCCGCCGGGCGACGGCGGTGGCGGCCACCGCGTCCGGCGGCGCGACCACCGCGCCCAGGGCCAGGCAGATCGCGAACGGCACCTGCGGCAGCAGCAGGTGCAGCACGAGGCCGACAACGAACGCGGTGAACAGCACCAGCCCGACGGCGAGCAGCAGGATCGGCCGGATGTTGTTCTTGAACGCCGGCACCGAGGTCTCCAGCGCGGCCACGTAGAGCAGCGGCGGCAGGATGCCGACCAGCACCAGCTCCGGCTCGAGGTGGACCTGCGGGAAGCCCGGCACGAAGGAGAGCGCCAGGCCGAGTACGACCAGCAGGATCGGCGCGAGCAGACCGAGCCGGCGGGCCAGCGCCGCGCCCAGGGTGGCGATCGCCAGGAAGACGACGACCGGAAACAGGCTTTCCATGGGACAGAAGCCTAGGGGTCCCAGCTACTGGACCCTGATCAGCCGGTCCGGCGCAGCTTCGGCAGCACCTCGGTGCCGAACGCGTCGATGAACCCGCGCTGTTCCTTCCCGACGTGGTGCAGGGCGATCTGGTCGAACCCGAGGTCCGCGTACTCCTCCAGCCAGCCCACGTGCCGACCCAGGTCGGCCGAGACGTTCACCACCTGCGCGACCCGTTCCGCCGGCACGTCGGCCGAGACCGCGTCGAAGTGCTCGACGGTCTCCAGATCCCAGCAGACCGGCGGGGCGAAGACGTTGCTGCGCCACTGGTCGTACGCGAGCGCCTCGGCCTGCGCCTGCTCCGGCGCCCAGCTGACGTGCACCTGCAGGTGCAGTGGGCCGCGCCCGCCGGCGCCCCGGTAGGCGTCGATCATCTCGCGCAGGTGCGCCACCGGCGCGTTCACGGTGATCAGACCGTCCGCCCACTCGGCGCACCAGCGGGCGGTGGCCACGCTGACCGCGGCGCCGACCAGCGCGGGTGGCTGCTCGGGCCGGGTCCACAGCCGGGCGCGGTCCACGCGGACCAGGCCGTCATGGCTGACCTCCTCGCCGGCCAGCAGCGCCCGGATCACGTCGACGCACTCGCGCAGCCGGGCCGCGCGTACGTCCTTGCGCGGCCACGGGTCGCCGGTGATGTGCTCGTTGCTGGCCTCACCGGTGCCCAGCGCGGCCCAGAACCGGCCCGGGTACATCGCGCCGAGGGTGCCGATCGCCTGCGCGATGATCGCCGGGTGGTAGCGCTGGCCGGGGGCGTTGACCACGCCGAACGACATGCCGGTGGCCTGCAACGCGGACCCCAGCCAGGACCAGGCGAAGCCGGATTCGCCCTGCCGGGCGCTCCACGGGGAGAAGTGGTCGGAGCACATGGCGGCGTCGAAGCCGGCCCGTTCGGCGTGCAGCACCGCCTCCAGCAGCGCGCGAGGGTGGATCTGCTCATGCGAGGCGTGAAACCCGAACACCGTCATGGGCGCACTTCCTACCCACAACACCACCCACTGATGCGCGCAAGGAAGGGCCCCCTGTTAACGCCTGGCGTTGTACAAGGGACCCTTCCTAACAACTTCGGCGCCCCGCTACTCGGCGTGCGCGCCGGCGCCGGCCGAGGCCGCGCCCTCGCCCACCCAGACCGTCTTGGTGTTGCAGAACTCCCGCATGCCCAGCGCTGACAACTCTCGGCCGTAGCCGGAGTTCTTCACACCACCGAACGGCAGCTCGGGAAACGAGGTGGTCATGCCGTTGATGAAGACGTTGCCGGCGTCCAGGTCGGTGGCGAAGCGTTCCTGCTCGGCCTCGTCCCGGGTCCACGCGTTCGAGCCGAGCCCGAAGGAGGTGCCGTTGGCCACCTCGATCGCCTTCTCGTACGACGACACGCGGAACAGGCCGGCGACCGGGCCGAAGACCTCCTCGCGCCACATCCGCATCTCCGGGGTGAGGTCGGTGACCACCGTCGGCGGGTAGAACCAGCCGTTCCCGGCCGGCAACTCGCCGCCGCAGAGCACTGTCGCGCCGTTGTCCACCGCGTCGCGTACCTGGGCGTGGACCTCGTCGCGACCGCGCTGACTGGCCAACGGTCCCACGTCGGTGTCCTGGTCCATGGGGTCGCCGACCCGCAGGGCGGACATGTTCGCGGCGAACTTCTCGGCGAAGGCGTCGAAGACGTCGGTGTGCACGATGAACCGCTTGGCCGCGATGCAGGACTGGCCGTTGTTCTGGCAGCGGGCGGTGGTGGCGACCTCGGCGGCCCGGTCGATGTCGGCCGAGGGCATCACCACGAACGGGTCACTGCCGCCCAGCTCGAGCACGGTCTTCTTCAGCTCCCGTCCGGCGATCTGGGCGATGGAGCGGCCGGCGGGCTCACTGCCGGTGAGCGTGGCGGCGCGTACCCGGGGGTCGCTGAGGATCCGGTCGACGGCCTCCGAGCCGACCAGCACGGTGGTGAACGCGCCCTCCGGGAAGCCGGCCCGGCGGAACACGTCCTCCAGCAGCAGCGCGGTCTGCGGCACGTTCGAGGCGTGCTTGAGCAGGCCGGTGTTGCCGGCCATCAGCGCCGGCGCGGCGAAGCGCATCACCTGCCAGAGCGGGAAGTTCCACGGCATCACCGCGAGCACCGGACCGATCGGTTGGTAGCGGATGAACGCCCGGGTCGCCGTCACCGCCTTGGCGTCAGCCGGCTCGTCGGCGAGGAACGAGGGTGCCTGGTCGGCGTAGAACCGGCAGGCCGAGGCGCACTTGGTCACCTCGGCCTGTGCCGCGACGTACGTCTTGCCCATCTCCTGGGTCATGATCCGGGAGATCTCGTCCCGGTCGGCCTCCAGCAGGTCGGCGACGGCGTGCATCCACCGCGCGCGCTGGTCGACGGTGGTCTCGCGCAGTTGCTGGTACGCGAGGTCGGTGCGCTCGATGGCGGCGTCGAGCTGCTCGTTGGACATCGCTTCGAAGGTCTTGAGCACCTGTCCGGTGGCCGGGTTGGTGGTGGCGATGGGCATCTCGTCCTCCTGTCACTCGAACAGTGAGTGCCGGACGCCCGGCTGCTCGCGGCGGCGGGCGGCGCGGCGGCGCTGGATCACGACCAGGTCGACCACGGCGACCACGGCGAAGATCGCGCAGAGCACGCCGAGCCAGGCCAGGTCGGCCCAGAACGCCAGCACCGCGAAGAGCACCATGATCACCAGTCCGAAGCCGGCGAGGGTGAGCCGGAGGTTCAGCGCGCTGTACGCGTGGCCGACCGTGCCACGGGCGCGCCGGGGCTGCGATCTCGTCATACCTGACGACCTACCCCAGATCGCCAGCGTTAACCGGTCGGAGGCGGGACAGGGGTCGGACGCCCGGGCCGTGGCCCAGGCTCATAGCACTCCGGAGGCGGCCGCACCGCACTCTGCCGCATACCCGACAGCAACTTCCCGACAAACCACGTCCTGCGCATAGAGTTACCGCGCTGTCGCTCTGTGCTGCGAAGACGGGGGATGTCATGCCTCGACGCTGGATCGCCGCCCTGGCCTGTCTCGCGGCGTTGGTCGCGCTGGCCTGCGAAGGCAGCGGCTCGGCGACACCCCGCCCGACCAGAAGCACCACGCAGCCCGGTGGCCCCGGTGGCATCGCCGCGCTCGGCGACTCGATCAGCACCGGATTCGCCTCCTGCCTGGTGCTCACCTCCTGCGAGCGCAACTCCTGGTCGACCGGGGACGGCCTGCGGGTGCGCAGCCTCTACCGACGGCTACTGGACCAGGACTCCGCGATCCGCGGCCGGACGTACAACCACGCCCGGTCGGGGGCCCGCGCCGACGCACTGGAGGGCCAGGCCAAGGCTGCGGTACGCGACCACGCCGACTACGTCACCGTGCTGATCGGGGCCAACGACGTCTGCCGGGGTGCGGTCGACGCGATGACGCCGGTGGCACAGTTCCGGGCCGACGTCGACCGGGCCCTGCGGGTGCTGCGGACCGGCCGACCGAAGGCCCGGGTACTGGTCGTGAGCATTCCCGATCTGTACCGGCTCTGGGAGGTCGGGCACGGCGACTCGCGGGCGGTGCGCGCCTGGCGGCGCGGCATCTGCCCGGCCCTGCTGGCCGACGCGACCTCGACGGCACCGGCGGACCGTGCCCGCCGGGCCGCCGTCCGCGAGCGGATCGACGCCTACAACGCGCAGTTGGTGGCCGCCTGCCGGGCGTACGGGTCGCGCTGCCGGCACGATGGCGGCGCCGTGCACAGGATCCGGTTCACCCTGGACCTGCTGAACCCGCTGGACTGGTTCCACCCCAACGCCGGCGGACAGGGCCGGCTCGCCGAGGTCACCTGGCGCGCCTCGGGCCTGGCCGACTGACCGGCCAGTCGCGCCCGCGAGCGGCCGGTCAGGGGTGACGGGGCTCCGGCACGGCGGCGCCACGCGGACGGTAGAGCGCACGGGAACGCTCCGCGAGATCCCTGGTGGCCGACGAATTGGCCCAGGTTCCGAGCACGATCGCCGCGCCGGGCACGATCTTGGCCACCATCCGCTTGGCCGCCCGGACGCCGGCCATCTGGGCCAGCCGCACGCCGAGCCGCAGCATGACGTGACCGAGTGGACGCTGGCCGCCCAGGCCGAAGAGCGCGTCGGCGCGTTCCCGGCCGGCGGCCACCCCGAGCGCCAGTCGGGCGCTCTCGGCGACCTTGTGCACCCGCTGGAGCACCAGCAGGTCGGTGGCCCGGTCCGTGTGCAACGGGTCGACGTCGTACGCGGCGGCGATGTGCAGCACCATCCGCGCCTGTGTCCAGGCCAGCACACCGACATCGAGCACGGCGCCCGGCAGCCCGGCCGCGCCGGAGACGGCCCCGGAGAGGCGGGCCAGGTTGAGGAACTTGCGGGCCGCCTGGTCGGCCAGGACGTCGGCGGAGACACCGGGCTGATCCGCCCGGGCCCGGGCGGCCCACTGGGCGGCCTCCGGCCCGAGCCGGCGCACCGCCTCCAGGGCGAGGTGCTCCGGGGCGTACTGCGGATCCGCGCGCATCCGGTCCCACAGCCGGGCGGGCGGACCCTCGGGGGCGTCCACCGGCGGGACCGGCAGGTTGGTGGGCGGTTGGGGGGTGGGCGCTGCGGGCTGGCCGCCGGCGGGCGGGGTGTCGGTCACCGGGTCTCCCCAGGGGTCGGTACGGCGGGCGGGACGACCGGTGGAACGGTCAGCGGCGACGGTTGGACAGCCGGGCCGCCAAGCCCTTGAGCTTCTGCTGGTTGCCGGGCTTGGCCAGCTCGCGCCGACCCCGGTCGACCAGCTGCTGCCCCTTCGGTGATCTCAGGAACATGCTGATCCGCTGCATCAGTGACATGACGTCCTCCTGTCGGCGATCCCTCTGTCATGTGTACCCCGAACCCGCAACGGATGTACCCGGGACCCGACAGGCTCAACCCCAACCGTCCATAGTGGCCGGTAGGTTACCGCCCGGCCGGCACGATCGCGTCGACGACCCTGTTCGCCCGCCACTCATGCTGCTGGTAGTGCTCGGGGTACGCGGAGACCTGCACCGCCTGGGCGGCGTCGGTGAGCCGCATCTGCTGCCAGCCGGGCACCTGCTCCAGCGCGCTGAGGAACTGCCGGGTGGCGAACTCGGGGTCCATCAGCCGGCCCACCGGGCCCCAGCCACTGCTGGAGCGCTGCTGGAACAGCCCGACGGAGTCGTGGTCCCAACCGACGCCCTGGTGCGGGTAGTCCTGCGACTCCGGCAGCACGCCGCTGGCCACGTTGTACAGGTTGCTCTCCTGCATCGCGGTGGCCACCGCGATCACCAGGCCGCGGCGGGGCACGCCCATCTTGCGGCCGGTGCGGACGATCGCCTCGGCGTTCTCCATCTGGTCCTCGTCCAGCCCGGCGACGGGAGCCGGGTCGGTCGGCCGCGCCGGGGCGGCCTTGCGCGCCGACCGGGTGGTGTCCGGGTCGGCGGCGGACGGGGTGGCGGCGGGGGTGGCCGGGACGGCGGCCCGGTCGAGGCCACGGGAGGCACGCTGCTGCTCGGCGCGCTGCACCAGCTCGGAGCTCCCGGCGAGCGAATCGCGGGCCACCGGGCCGGCGCTCTCGTCGCTGATCTGCACGGCGGCGGCCAGGCCGAGGCAGCAGACCACACCGGTGGCGAGCGCCACCTGCGCCCGGCGTCGACCCGTCAGCTCCCGGGCGTACGCCCGGAGCCGGCTCGCGGCGGTTGTCCGTTCGGCTGAGGTGCCATCCTCCATATCGGCAGTGGGCCTGCTCGGGGCGTACGGGTCGTCGAGGGTGCCGTCGTCACGCATCAACCGAGGCTAGGCAGGCACCAACACCGATCACGCACGGTGATCACGTGGCGCTCGCCACAGATCGGGGCCATTCTGGTGGACGACCGGGGCGGGTCGACCCGCCCGGGGAATGGACCTCGCGTACCGGATGAAGCCGGCGCGGCACGCAGGCCGGCACGGCCCGCGACAAGGACGGACATCGGGCCCCGACCACCGACATGATCGACAAACTCGGCCTTTGGGCCGAACCGCCCTCGGCCGATCGGTCAGCAAGGCCAACCTGGCGGCGTAATCGGGTGATTGGTCCGGTCGCGCCCATCCACCGGGCGACGGATCGCCCGGAGCAGGAATGCACCAGGATGGCGGGTACGTTGCCCGAACCGGGTGCCGTCCGTCGCGTCGGCATCCCGTAGGCACATTCCAGGGAGGTCCGCACCGGTGCTCGACCCACACGAGCTCTACCAGCTCACCGACGATCTGCCCGACCTCGGGCAACCGGTCATGATCCAGGCCCTCACCGGGTTCGTGGACGCCGGCAACGCCAGCCGGCTGGCCCGCGAGCAGCTGCTCACCTCGCTGGAGAGCCGGCCGATCGCCACCTTCGACGTGGACCAGCTCTTCGACTACCGCTCGCGGCGCCCGGTGATGACCTTCGTCGAGGACCACTGGGAGAGCGTCGACGCGCCCGAGCTCGAGCTGCACCTGCTGCACGACGACGACGAGACGCCGTTCCTGCTGCTCACCGGCCCCGAGCCGGACCTGCAGTGGGAGCGTTTCGTGGCCGCCGTCGCCGGGCTCGCCGCCCGGCTGGACGTCCGGCTCACCGTGGGGTTCAACTCGATCCCGATGGCGGTGCCGCACACCCGGCCGACCGGGGTGACCGCGCACGCCACCCGACCCGAGCTGATCGCCGGGTACGAGCCCTGGCTGCAACGGGTCCAGGTGCCCGGCAGCGTCGGTCACCTGCTGGAGTTCCGCCTGGGCGAGCAGGGCCGTGACGCGCTCGGCTTCGCCGCCCACGTGCCGCACTACGTGGCGCAGACCGAGTACCCGGCCGCAGCCGAGGTGCTGCTCACCTCGGTGTCCCGCAGCACGGGCCTGCTGCTGCCCGGCGACGGACTGCGCTCGGCCGCCGAGGTGGTCCGGGTGGAGATCGACCGGCAGGTCGCCCAGACCGAGGACGCCGCCGCCCTGGTCCAAGCCCTGGAGGAGCAGTACGACGCGTTCGCCCGGGGCCGCGGCGAGAAGAACCTGCTCGCCCCGGACGCCGGCCCACTGCCGACCGCCGACGAACTCGGCGCGGAGCTGGAACGGTTCCTTGCCGAACAGACCCGTCCCGGCGACACCCCGGGGAGCTGACCCGGCGTCGCGGGGGCGGATGCGGCAGGCTGGAGCCATGCGCCTGGCAACCTGGAACGTGAACTCGGTGAAGGCCCGGCTGCCCCGGCTGCTGGAGTGGCTGGCCGGCACCGGGCCGGACGTGGTCTGCCTGCAGGAGACCAAGTGCCCGGACGGCGCCTTTCCGGTGGCCGAGGTGGGCGAGCTGGGCTACACCGTGGCCAGCCACAGCGACGGCCGGTGGAACGGCGTGGCCATCCTGTCCCGGGTCGGCCTGGCCGACGTCCGGGTCGGGTTCGCCGGCGAGCCCGGCTTCCCCCAGCCGGAGGCCCGGGCCATCTCCGCCACCTGCGACGGGGTGCGGGTCTGGTCGGTGTACGTGCCCAACGGCCGGACGCCGGACGACCCGCACTACGCGTACAAGCTTGCCTGGTTCGCGGCGCTGCGCGACGCGCTGGACGCGGAGCTGGCCGGCGGCCTGCCGCTGGCCGTCTGCGGCGACTTCAACGTCGCCCCGACCGACGCCGACGTCTGGGACCCGACAGTGTTCACCCACTCCACCCACGTCACGCCGGCCGAGCGGGCGGCCCTCGCCGCGCTGCGCGATCTGGGGCTGAGCGACGTGGTGCCGACCCCCATGAAGGGGCCGCACCCGTTCACCTACTGGGACTATCGCGCCGGGATGTTCCACCAGAACAAGGGCATGCGGATCGACCTGGTGTACGCCTCGGCGCCGTTCACCCGGGCGGTCCGCTCGGCGTACGTGGACCGGGAGGCCCGCAAGGGCAAGGGCCCCTCCGACCACGCCCCGATCGTGGTCGACGCCGATCTGGTACCCGTCGTCGAAGCGTTCTGAGCCTGGTTAGGGTGAGTGGATGGCAGTTGTGAAGATCAACGCGATCGATGTCCCCCCGGGTGCCGGCGCGGAGTTGGAGAAGCGGTTCGCCGCCCGGGCCGGCGCCGTGGAGAAGTCCCCCGGCTTCCTCGGCTTCGAGCTGCTCCGGCCGGTGGCCGGTGAGACCCGCTACTTCGTCTACACCAGGTGGGAGAGCGAAGAGGCGTACCAGGCATGGGCCGCCGGCCCGTCCCGCGCCGCCCACGCCGCCTCCCCGGGCGAAAAGCCCCGCCCGCCGGTCTCCACAGGCGCCAGCCTGCTGGAGTTCGAGGTGGCCCTCCACGTCCCCCAGCCCTGACCCCCTCCCCCGACTCCCCCCTTCCCCGCCCACCGGCCGGTTGATCATGAAGTTATTGCCCTGGAAAGCGCTTGCCGAGAGCAGTAACTTCATGATCAACGGGGTGGGGTGGGCCGGGGACGGGGGCGGGGGCGGGCCGGGGAGGGCGGGGTGGAATCAGGGTTTCCGGGAGGACTGGAGGGTGGCGAAGGCGATGACGTTGTCGGCGTAGCCGGTGCGGCCGCCGATGAACTGGCCACCGCAGGTGATCAGCCGGAGCCCGGGTGGGCCGTCGTGGCCGTAGATCCGCTCGGCGGGCAGCTGGTCCTTCGGGAAGTGCTCGACCGTGTCGACCTTGAACACCACCACCGACCGGTCCGCCCGGGCCACCTCGATGAGGTCGCCGGGATGCAGCTTGCCCAGGTCGTAGAAGACCGACGGCCCGCTCTTGGTGTCCACGTGCCCGACGATCACCGCCGGGCCGGGCTCGCCGGGCGTGGGCCCGCGGTCGTACCAGCCGGTCTCGTTGTGCCGCTCCAGCGGAGGTACGGCGATCGAGCCGTCCCGGGCCTGCCCGACCGGCGCCACCGGCGCGGCGATCTTGATCGCCGGCACCGAGAGGCGCACCGGGCGGCTGGCTGACAGTCCGACCGTCTCGCTGCGGGCCGGCCGGTCACCGCCGGCCGGCGCCCAGTCGAACGGGCCGACGGAGCGGCCCAGCCCCGCCCCCGTGGCGAAGACGCCGGCCAGCACCAGCACCACGGCCACCGGCACGGCCCAGGGGCTGCGGCCGGGCGGACGGCTGCGCCGGGGCGTGACGGCGGTCGGCGGCCGGGCGGCCACCGACGGACGGTCGACGGGCGGCTGCGAGGGACGGAAGATCTCCATGACGGCCTCAGCGGCGCGGGACGCGCGGCCGGCGCAGGGCCACCACGGCGAGGATCAACCCGGTGATGGTCAGCGCCGCCCCACCGGGCAGCAGCAGTTTGCCTGTCACGCCACCGGAGGCGCCCCCGAAACCGGTGGCCGGACCCCGACTGGGCTGAATCTTCTTGACCACCTGGAGCATCGTCGAGGCGGTCTCGCCGTCGCGGCACTCCAGCTTGACCCGGTAGTTGCCGGGGCGGGTGCGCTCGCGCACCATCGGCGCGGCGGTGAGCACCCCGCGCTGCGGCTGCACACCGACCGCGCCGAAGGCATCCGAGACCACCGTGGCGCCCACCGAGTTGTCCCGGCAACTGGCCCGGATACCGACCAGGTAGCCGGGCTGCACAGTGCTGGGGCTCACCTCGACGAAGACGTCCACCACCGGGCTGGGCTGGGGTGCGCCAGCGGGCGGGCCGGGCTGCGGCGCCCCGAGCGCGGGCGCGGCGAGCACGAGGACCGCCGTGGGCACGGGCGTGATGTTGGGTGCGAGGGCGACGGGCGCGGCGTGTGCGGGGGCGGCGGCCAGCAGGGGGCCGGCGAGCATGGCCAGCACCGACAGCGTCACGCCGCCGCGGGTCACTGTCACGATGCCCCCTCTCGACGCCGTGCGGCCGTGCCGGGAAGCGGACCAGCCGGCCTGCCGTACCAGTTGGATCCTCTC
Source organism: Micromonospora coriariae (assembly GCF_900091455.1). Classification (NCBI taxonomy): domain Bacteria; kingdom Bacillati; phylum Actinomycetota; class Actinomycetes; order Micromonosporales; family Micromonosporaceae; genus Micromonospora; species Micromonospora coriariae. Next base: position 599,391 of record NZ_LT607412.1, read on the forward strand.
ATTCCCGGTCGCACATCACATCCGATCCGCCGACCGGGTCGCGTATGCTCGGGTCGCTGTGACCGCCACCGACCATGACCCCGCCGCCCCGCCCACGAGCCGGGCGATCCGCACCTTCCACCCCCGACGGGGCCGGATGAGCGGCCGGCAGACCGATGCGCTGGATCGGCTCTGGCCCGTGTACGGCCTGGACGTGCCGGACGGGGTCGTGCGGCAGGTCGACCTCGCCGGCCTGTTCGGCCGCCGGGCGCCGGTGGTGCTGGAGATCGGCTCCGGCATGGGCGACAGCACCGCCATGATGGCCGCCGCTGACCCGGACCGAGATTATCTGGCGGTAGAGGTGCACACGCCGGGAATCGCGAACCTGCTCGACCTGGTGGACCGGGCCGGCCTGGGCAACGTGCGGGTGGCTCGGGGCGACGCGTTGGACCTGGTCCGTGGCCTGCCCGAGGGCGCCCTGGACGCGGTGCACGTCTTCTTCCCGGACCCGTGGCCGAAGGCCCGCCACCACAAGCGGCGGATCATCCAGCCGGCACACGTGGCGCTGCTGCGCTCCCGCCTGAACCCGGGCGGCACGCTGCACTGCGCTACCGACTGGGCCGAGTACGCCGAGGCGATGCGGCAGACCCTGGACGCGGATCCGGAGCTGGTGGACGCGTACGGCGGGTTCGCGCCGCGTCCGGCGCACCGCCCGGTGACGAAGTTCGAGCAACGGGCGCTCACCGCCGGCCGGCCGGTCGCCGATCTGATCTACCGCCGCCGGTGAAAGGAAGGGCCCCTTGTTAACGCCTGGCGTTGTACAAGGGCCCCTTGTTAACCAGGTGCCGGCGCCGGCGCGGCGACCCGGTTGGCACCCGGGGGCATGATCCAGGCACCATGGACGGGATATGACGCTCACCGCCGCGCTGCCGACAAGCGCCGACCCCGACACCCTCTTCGACGCGTTCGCCGGCTGGGCGAAGGAGCGCGGCCTCGACCTCTACCCCCATCAGGAGGAGGCGGTCATCGAGATCGTCTCCGGCGCCAACCTGATCATGAACACGCCCACCGGCTCCGGTAAGAGCCTGGTGGCGGTCGCCGCGCACTTCGCGGCGCTCGCGGACAGCCGGACGACCTTCTACACCGCGCCGATCAAGGCGCTGGTGTCGGAGAAGTTCTTCGCCCTCTGCGAGGTGTTCGGCGCCGAGAACGTCGGCATGCTGACCGGCGACGCCAGCGTCAACGCCGACGCCCCGATCATCTGCTGCACGGCGGAGATCCTGGCCAATCTGGCGCTGCGCGAGGGTGACCGGGCCGACGTCGGCCAGGTGATCATGGACGAGTTCCACTTCTACGCCGAACCCGACCGGGGCTGGGCCTGGCAGGTGCCGATCATCGAGCTGCCGCAGGCGCAGTTCATCCTGATGTCCGCCACCCTGGGGGACACCACCCGGTTCGTCGACGACCTGACCCGGCGCACCGGGCGGCCGACAGCCGTCGTCCGCTCGGCCGAGCGGCCGGTCCCGCTGATCTTCTCGTACGCCATGACGCCCCTGCACGAGACGCTCGAGGAACTGCTGGAAACCAAGCAGGCCCCGGTGTACGTGGTGCACTTCACCCAGGCCGCCGCGCTGGAGCGCGCCCAGGCGCTGATGAGCGTCAACGTGTGCACGCGCGCCGAGAAGGACATGATCGCCGAGGCAATCGGCGGCTTCCGCTTCACCTCCGGCTTCGGCAAGACGCTGTCCCGGCTGGTCCGGCACGGCATCGGCGTCCACCACGCGGGCATGCTGCCCAAGTACCGCCGGCTGGTCGAGACCCTCGCCCAGGCCGGCCTGCTCAAGGTCATCTGCGGCACCGACACCCTCGGCGTCGGCATCAACGTGCCGATCCGCACCGTGCTGTTCACCGGCCTGTCCAAGTACGACGGGGTCCGTACCCGGCTGCTCAAGAACCGCGAGTTCCACCAGATCGCCGGGCGGGCCGGGCGGGCCGGCTACGACACCATCGGCCGGGTCGTGGTGCAGGCCCCCGAGCACGTCATCGACAACGAGAAGGCCCTCGCCAAGGCCGGCGACGACCCGAAGAAGCGCCGCAAGGTGGTCCGCAAGAAGCCGCCGGAGGGCTCGATCGGCTGGGGCCAGCCCACCTTCGACCGACTGGTCGACGCCGAGCCGGAGCCGCTGACCTCCAGTTTCCAGGTCAGCCACTCGATGCTGCTCAACGTCATCGGCCGGCCCGGGGACGCGTTCACCGCGATGCGGCACCTCCTCACCGACAACCACGAGGAGCCCGCCGCGCAGCGCCGGCACATCCGCCGGGCGATCGCCATCTACCGGGCGCTGCGTGCCGGCGGGGTCGTCGAGGAGCTGCCCGAGCCGGACGAGACCGGCCGGCGGATCCGGCTCACCGTCGACCTCCAGCTCGACTTCGCCCTCAACCAGCCGCTCTCCCCCCTCGCGCTGGCCACCATCGAACTACTCGACGCCGAGTCCCCGTCGTACGCGCTCGACGTGCTGAGCGTGATCGAGTCGATCCTCGACGACCCCCGGCAGATCCTCTCCGCGCAGCAGTTCAAGGCGCGCGGCGAGGCGGTCGCCGCGATGAAGGCCGAGGGCATCGAGTACGAGGCCCGCCTCGAACTGCTCGACGAGGTGACCCACCCGAAGCCCCTCGCGGAGCTGCTGGAGGCCGCGTACGAGATGTACCGGCAGGGGCACCCGTGGGTCGCCGACCACCAGCTCTCCCCCAAGGCCGTGGTCCGCGACATGTACGAGCGGGCGATGACCTTCACCGAGTACGTGCAATTCTACGGGCTGACCCGCTCGGAAGGCCTCGTCCTGCGCTATCTGGCCGACGCGTACAAGACGCTGCGGCAGACGGTGCCCGAGGACGCCAAGACCGAGGAGCTGATCGACCTCATCGAGTGGCTGGGCGAGCTGGTCCGCCAGGTCGACTCCAGCCTGATCGACGAGTGGGAGCGGCTGCGCAACCCGTCGGACGTGGCCGAGGTGGCCCAGGCGCACGCCGCCCTGACCGACCGGCCACCGGCGGTGACCCGCAACGCCCGCGCGTTCCGGGTGCTGGTGCGCAACGCGCTGTTCCGCCGGGTCGAGCTGGCCGCCCTGCGCCGCTGGGACCTGCTCGCCGAGCTGGACGCCGGCGACGGCTGGGACTACGACGCCTGGGCCGACGCGCTGGGGCCGTACTTC